>JAYSTS010000007.1:0-26398 GCA_043719475.1 Gammaproteobacteria bacterium
AGTTTGTTTTCGATGAGTCCAACCGCCGGATGCGGGTCCGCATGTCCGGTGGTGTGGGAGGGGTGACGGGCGCAATCCCGTTACCCCGACCCGATCAGAGACCGTTCCAACAGACAACGAATAACAGTGGAGAGGGGAAATCATGAGCTACCAGAAAATCATCGTTGACGATCCGCGACCGCAGGTACGCAGGATCACGCTGAATCGACCGGAAAAACGCAATCCATTGTCGAATGAACTGCGCACTGAAATGTTCGACGCGCTCGAAAAAGGCGATCAGGACCCAACCGTCCGGGTGATGATCATTCGTGGCGCGGGTGAGTGTTTTTCGGCCGGTTACGATCTGAAGGCTAATCTCGCGCAACAGCAACCGTTCTATTCAGCGGGCGGTCTCGGCAACTGGCCCCGGCACGTGGTGGATGGCTTTTTCAAGATCTGGGATCTGGCTAAACCGGTCATCGCGCAGGTACACGGTTACTGCCTGGCAGGCGGCACTGAACTGGCAACGGCGTGTGATCTCGTTTATGTCGCGGATGATGCCATGATCGGTTATCCGGTGGTGCGTTCGATCAGTCCGCCGGATAACCAGTTCTATCCGTGGATCGTCGGGCTGCGTCGTTCCATGGAGCTGATGCTCACCGGTGATCACATGTCCGGCGTAGAAGCGGTGGACTGTGGATTTGCCAACAAGTCATTTCCGCTGGCGAGTCTGGAAGACAGCGTTTTGCAGATTGCTGAACGCGTCGCCAAGGTGCCGACTGACATTCAACAGATCAACAAACGTGCTGTGCATCGACAGATGGATGCCATGGGTATTCGTGCTGGCATTCGTGCCGGCACTGAAATGCAAACGCTGGCGACGTTCACCGCGTCCACCCAGGCACATCTTGCGGAACTGCGTAAAGGCCTGACAGAGGCATTGTCGAAGCGCGATCAGGAGTTCGGCGACTACCGCACCACCAAGAAGTAGTCGTGCGGCTAGCGTCCACCGGCGAGGAGTAAAGTCATGCAACAGTTGTCAGGCCAGGACGCATCGTTTCTATACTTTGAAACACTGAAAGCGCCAATGCATATCGGTTCTTTCATGGTCTATGACCCGAATCTGCGCCAGGGCAGTTCTTGCGCTTCAAGGATGTTCTTGCGCATGTGGAAAGTCGGCTGCACCTGTCGCGTGTCTTTCGCCAGCGATTGGTGCACGTGCCTTTCAATCTCGATCATCCGTACTGGATCGAGGACGATGCATTCGATCTTGAGTTTCATGTGCGGCATATCGCACTGCCCAAACCCGGTGACTGGCGACAGCTGTGCATTCAGGCGGCGCGATTGCACGCACGCGCGGTGGATCTGACCCGACCTTTGTGGGAAATGTACGTGATCGAAGGCCTCGACCATGTCGAAGGCGCGCCGCCCGGTAGTTTTGCGATATTGACCAAAACACATCACGCCATCATTGATGGCGCGTCCGGCGCGGAAATACTGTCGTATCTGCATGATCTTGAGCCCGATCCGCCGAACAAGCCGGTAACGCAACCCTGGAAAGGCGAGTCCGAGCCCCCGGCCATCGAACTCATCATGCGAACGCACTTCAACAATCTCACGCAGCCGACCCGTTTCTTCGAAACGCTGGCTCGTTCGATGCCTGGTTTGATGAAGCTGAGTGCGGGCCTCAGTTCGCAGAAGCTCAAACCGGTTGGTCTCGTGCCTCGCACCCGATTCAACGGTAAGATCACGGGACATCGGGTAACTGATGGTCGTTCGTTTGCGATTGCTGACGTCAAGGCCATCAAAGATGCGGTCAAGGGTGCAACGATCAATGATGCGGTACTGGCTTTGATCGGTGGTGCACTGCGCCGATATCTGGACGCCAAGAAAGAGTTACCGAAGGAGTCGATGATTGCGATGGCGCCCGTGTCGGTTCGTGGGTCTGAACAGGGAAGCAGTGCCGGCAATCAGGTGTCCGGCATGCTGGTCGCTCTGGGTACGCACATCGCCGATCCAGTGGAACGATTGAAAGTAGTGCATGAAGCAGCGATGAATTCGAAGGCCATGACCGCGGCGATCGGCGCGCGCACGATGACGGACTATTCCCAGTTCATTCCCTCATCAGTGGCTGCACTGGCGGCGCGCATGGTTACCGAAATGGGATTATCCGACTACACGACCCCAATGATGAATTGTGTGGTGACCAACGTGCCCGGACCGCAGCGCCCGCTGTTTTTTGCGGGCGCGCAAGCCGTCAAGATGGTGGGTCTGGGACCCATCTACGATGGGATGGCATTGATCCATCCAGTGTTCAGCTATTGTGGGGAGATTGCCGTGTCGTTCACGTCGTGCCGTGAAGTTCTGCCCGATCCTGGTTTCTACTCAGAATGCATCCAGGCCTCTTTCGAGGAACTGCGTGATGCTGCGCGGCTGGTGACTGCGTGATGACAAGTAGTTCAACGGCCATCGATGCCATTGTGGTGGGTGCCGGGTTTGGTGGCATGGTCATGGTCCACCGGCTACGAGCACTCGGGTTGACAGTGCAGGGCATCGAGCGTGGCGGTGATGTGGGCGGTACCTGGTACTGGAATCGTTATCCGGGCTGCCGGTGTGATGTCGAAAGCATGGAGTATTCCTATCAGTTCTCGAAGGAGCTGGAGCAGGAATGGAACTGGTCGGAGCGGTACTCACCGCAACCGGAAATTCTGGCTTACGCGCAGTATGTTGCCGATCGCTTCGACCTGAAGTCCAGCTTTCGCTTCAATACCGAAGTGGTCGGTGCAAACTGGAGTGAATCGGATGGGCAGTGGCAGGTTCGGGTGGGATCAGGCGAGACACTGACCAGTCGATTTCTGATCATGGCGACGGGTTGCCTGTCGTCGACCAACACTCCGGCATTTCCAGGGCTTTCGAGTTTTGGCGGCAAGACCTATCACACCGGCGCCTGGCCGCACACGGGTGTGGACTTCACCGGCCAGCGTGTGGCTGTGATTGGTACCGGCTCCTCGGCAATACAGTCGATCCCGTTGATTGCCGAGCAGGCGGCGGCATTGACCGTCTTCCAGAGGACTGCGAATTACAGCATTCCAGCGCACAACGCTGCACTTGATCCGGCGTGGGCCAAGGAAATCAAGGCGAACTACGGTGATCTTCGGGAGCGTAACTGGAATCAGCCGGCTGCATTTGGTGCCTTCTATTCGCGTAATGCCGATTCCGTGCTGACTGCGACGCCGGAAGAGCGTGAATCCCGTTTCGAAAAACACTGGGCACTGGGGGGCTTCATGTTCCTCGGCGCGTTCAGTGATCTGATGATGAATGTTGAAGCGAATCAGATAGCGGGAGAGTTTGTACGCAACAAGATCCGTACCACGGTGCGTGATCCTGTTACAGCAGAGCTGCTGTGCCCACAAGGTGTCATCGCCTGCAAACGGCTGTGCGCAGATACAGGTTATTTTGCGACCTACAATCTGCCGCATGTGCGACTGGTTGATGTCAGTAAGCACCCGATTGAGAGGCTTACGCCAGCGGGCATTGTCACCCAGGGAAAGCTGTACGAGTTCGATGCCATCGTGTTTGCCACCGGCTTCGATGCCATGACGGGCTCACTGCTGCGCATGAACATCGTGGGTCGAAACGATCTGTCGCTGCGGGAGAAATGGCAGGCTGGTCCGCGGACCTATCTTGGGCTGATGACCGAGGGCTTTCCAAATCTCTTCATGATGACTGGACCGGGCAGCCCATCGGTGCTGGCCAACATGATTACCGGCGTTGAACATCATGCGGGTTTCATAGCGCAGCAGATCGAGTGGCTCGGCAAGCAAGGTTATACGCGGATTGAAGCAGCAGCGGCTGCTGAGGATGAGTGGGTCGGCACAGTAAATAAACGCTCGGCAGCGACGCTCTATCCACGCTGCAATTCCTGGTATCTGGGCGCCAATGTGCCGGGTAAGCCGAGGGTGTTCATGCCCTATATCGGTTGGCCGGATTATGTGCAGCGCCTTAAGGAAATCGCCGGGGAGAGTTACCCCGGCTTTGCGGTGAACTGATTTTCTGGACTCTGTCGATTTCGGTGTAGGAGCGATCTCCTGATCGCGATCTTCGATGACCCCAACAATCGCGGTCAGAGACCGCTCCCACAAGAGATGCCGCGATCTTGGGCTAGCTCAATACCTCCACTGCACTTCCAGCTCAACCTGACGCCCACGAATCGCGCCACCGGACTGGTCGCCACCGAATCCTTCAGCAGTTCCGGTGTTGCCACCGGTGCCTGGCACGTTGCCTGCGCCACGAATCGCCAACTTGTCATTCAGGTTCTTGCTGATCAGCGCGACCTGCCATTTGCCATCGGCACTGCCAACGTGAACGTTTGCGTCGAACGTGACGTAAGGCTTGAAAGTCGCCGTTGGGTTGGTTGCGCTGAGAATCGTTCGGCTCTTGTACTGCAGGTTGCCAACGATGCCGATGACCAGTGAATCGCCGATCGGTCGATCGTAGGCGGCGTAGGCATGGCCAGACCATTTCGGTGCGCCGGGCCGTGTATTGCCTTTCAGGTTCTGACGCAAATTGGCTTCGTTCTGGCCGGGCAGCAGCGTACAACCCTGAACGGGGCGCTGACCTACGAAGCAGAAGCTCTCGAAGTCGGTGAATTTCGATTCCAGGTAGCCGAAAGAGCCGCCGACCGTCAGGCCGTCGATCGGTGTCGCCCAATCGGCTTGCACTTCTGCCCCGTAGGTTTCTGACCCGCCAGCATTCTCTGTGACAAAAGCGAACTGTTGGGAGTTGAAGAAGTCAACCTGCAGATCGCGGAACTTGTAGAAGAAGACCTCAAACGAGGCGATCATCGAGTTGTTGAACAGCGACGCCTTGACACCTGCTTCACCACCTTTGTTCTGCTCGGGATCGAAGACGAAGTCGAATCCACCTGGAGGAGACAGGTTGCTCAGGATGGCGCTGTTGGAGAAGCCGCCCGACTTGAAGCCTTCTTTGTAAGCGATATAGAAGGTGTAGTCATCACTCGCTTCCCAACGCAGTGTTGCTTCAGGGATGGCGTTCTTGAAGGTCTGATCGAACGCAACTGTGGTCGCCGGATTCGCGGGATTGAAAGGGATGAACAAGCCGGTGACAAAAGGGTTCACATAAGGCTGGAAGAAGAATGAATCCTTGGTTTCTTCCAGATAACGCAGCCCGGTCGTCAATTGCAGTTGATCAGTGATATCCCATATCACTTCCCCATACACAGATATCGTTTCTCCGTCTGTTTCAGAGATCTTGTTATAGGCAGTGAACTCGTCGGCAGAATCTGCAAGCCGCGCACTGTTGCGTGGTCCGAGCACCCCTACACCGGGCACTGGTATGAAAGCGAAGATCACGTCCTGGTTGAAAAAGCGATCGGTGCTCTGGTAGTACGCGCCCAGTACGAAGTTGAAAGGAGAATCAAAACGGGTGACGAGGCGTGGCTCGATTGAGAAGTTGTCGAAAGTGTTTTTTTCAGCGGCGTAAATCGAGGTGACCGCACCGCCGTCCTGATCGCCCACCCACTTCATCGTTTGATCGTGGTAGTTGATGATGGTCTTCAGGTCGAACTGATCAAATGCATAGTCGAAGGTTCCGGTAAACACGTAGGACGTGTACTTTTCACCTGCGTCGCCATTGCCGAATTGATCAAGGAGCGGATTGACTGCCGCAATTGCCGGTGGAATGTCATTCCAGCCGCGCGAGCCATCAAATTGGCAATCAACAGTTGGTCTGGCAATGGGGGCGAACAATGGCGTCTGTCGACCAGGAGGTTGGACGGCTACGCGCTGTGAGGTGTGTGCAACACCGTTCAGCGTGGGGCAATCAAACAGCTCGCCACCGCCGGTGTAACCCTGTTCGAACTGGCCGTACGAGCCCTTGATGTTGTAGTGGAACTTTTCGGTAAGGTCACCAGCAACGGTCAGCCGGGCGTACTTGGTTTCTTCCTGAGGGAAGTAATCCGTGGCCTTCGGGTTATCAAAAAAATCGATCCGACCGGTTGCTGCATCCAGGGTGCCGTAGCGGTCACCGCCCGCTGGCGAGTTGTTCTTGATGAACCCTTCTTTCATGTCCGAGCCCTGCAGCGCGAGGCGGAAGCCGATCTTTTCATTGATCGGCACGGAGATGATGCCTTCCAGTGTGGTGTCCTTGCTTTCGAACTCATGGTTTACACGGGCGCTGGCCTCGAACTCATCACCAGGATCGTTGGTGGTTACCGAGACCACACCAGCGGTTGCGTTCTTGCCGAAGTAAAGTGCTTGTGGTCCTTTTAGCACAGCGACCTGGCTCGCATCGAACAGGCCCTCATTGATCACGCGGCCTTGTGGGTAGTAGACGCCATCGATGATCACTGCCACCGATTGTTCGATACCGATGCTGCTCGGTGTTGAGCCGATGCCGCGAATGGCGATGGATGCACCGCTACCACTGGTTGCCCGTCCGATGCTGAGTTGAGGTGTAATCGCCTCGAGATCCATGAAACCCTCGAGCGCGAATTGATCGAGTCGTTCTTCGGAGACGGCGGTGATCGCCACCGGTATGTCGCGCACAGATTCCTCGACAGCGCGAGCAGTGACGACGATTTCTTCGATTTCGTTGGATTGAATTGTCGCTGAACCTGCGGCAAGGCAGATTGTGAGAATCCCCTTGCTAAGGTTGCTGGATGATATGTACTTCAAAGCTGATCCCCCTTGGTTATCTGTTAGTGGCAATTCGCCGACGACAAAACTACAAAAACCAGCGGGGTGCCCGTTCGATCGTAATTAAAGAATTCTGTTACCAAAAACTGGGTCCATAGAACCACGAAGCGATCTGACGTGGCAATGATTGTTCAGGTACGTAAGATGGGAGACAGATTTGGTAGAACGAACATGATTCTCGTTCTCCCTCCGTTCAACCCTGTCGAGGACTCCCAATGTCATTGCAGCTGTTTCAGGGCGACCTGTCGCCGTTTGCCGCACGTGTACGCATCCAGATTCGAGCCAAGGGTGTCAAGGACGTCGAAATGTCCTCAGCGCCAGGTGGTACAGGCAGTGCGCAATACCAACAACTCAATCCGACGGGCAAGATTCCAGCGCTCCTGGTGGATGGCGTTGTGATTGCCGAGTCTCAGACCATCTGTGACTACCTGGAAGACCGTTATCCCGAGCCGTCGATGTGGCCAAGCGATCCATTGGCCCGTGCCCATGCCAGGCTGATAACCCGCTACACCGATCTGTATGTCTGCGGGCCCATGTTCCAGACCACAGCGCATGCCAGC
This sequence comes from Gammaproteobacteria bacterium, assembly GCA_043719475.1. Taxonomy (GTDB): domain Bacteria; phylum Pseudomonadota; class Gammaproteobacteria; order Pseudomonadales; family Azotimanducaceae; genus SYFY01. The sequence goes on from JAYSTS010000007.1 coordinate 7,256, forward strand.
CGCAAGACCCGGGATCAAGCCTTCGTCGATGCCAGGCTCATCGAATTGCAGAAGGGACTGACCTATATCGACCACTGTCGGGCGAAGTCAGGTCTGGCGACAGGACGTTACGCGATTGGCGAATCGCTCACGCTGGCCGACGCGGCACTGGCGCCAGCACTGTTTTTCGTGACCAATTTTGTGGCCCCGGTATTCGCTCGGGATGACCTGATGACATCTGGAATGACCAGCTATTGGGAAGGCATAACGTCAGATCCGCACGTCAGCCCCGTGATCGCGGAGATGGCGGCTGCCCTCGCGGCAGCTCGGGCGCGTTGAATTCGCCCCATTGAAGACTGTGACTGCGAAGGCCAGTCAAGCCTTCGCCACCATCTCCTTCAGTTTGAATTTCTGCACCTTGGTGCTCGACATCGGCCACTCGGTGACGAAGTGAACCGATCGCGGTACTTTGAAACTGGCCAGTTGTCCTTTGCAATGGGCGATGATCTCATCACCCGTTGCCGTCTTGCCTGGTAACAATTCGACGAACGCGACAGGAACTTCCTCGAGGCGCGGGTCCGGCACACCAATGACCTGTGCCATTTTCACGGCCGGGTGTTTGGCCAGGTGGGATTCGATTTCGATGGCGGCGACGTTTTCGCCCCCAACTTTCAGCATGTCCTTGATCCGCCCATGGAAGCGAATCGCGCCGCGATCGTCGAGGCTGCACAGATCGCCGGTACGGAACCAGCCCTCATGAAAAGCCTCGGCATTTTTCTCCGGCGATTTGTAGTAACCACTGAACACGCAGTAACCCTTGATCCAGAGTTCACCGCGAGCATTGGTTGGCAGGTCTGCCAGCGTCTCGCTGTTGACCACGCGCACTGACACCCCTGGAAAGGGTGTGCCGCAGGCGTCGAGTCGCTGATCCAGAGTCTCTGCTGGATGATTGAAGGAGATGACACCGCCGACTTCAGTCATGCCGTAAGCGCCGGTTTGTACCGCCTGCGGGAATGCGTCCTGGAATCTGCGCAGCATATCGATCGGTGCAACGTTGTTGATCCGTCTGATGACTGACAGATCAGCCGTGCCGAATCGTGGATGCGAAATGATCTCGTTGGTGATGGTGGGGAACGCCGGAAAGGCAATCGTGACGCGTTCCGACTCGAGCATGGTGAGCGCAACATCCGCGTCGAAGTGGGTAGAGGTCAACAGGGCCGCACCGGCGTCGAGGCAGGCCATCGCCGGCAGGATGGCGGCCATGTGGAACATCGGCAGTGGCGCCCAGAACACGTCGGTCTGCGTCATGAAGTACCGTTGGCGGTTCATGTTGATGCCATTGCGGACCAGTATTTCATGGGATAGCGGACAGCCTTTCGGGTTCGCCGTGGTCCCGGAGGTGTACATCATGATGGCCGGGTCGGCGATGCGGACCTGCGCGCGCAAGCTATCGACTGGCGCCGGCGTGTCGGACAGTTTGTCAAACGCCGTGCCCGGGATGAATCCGGAAGGCACGTTGGAACCCAGCATCACCAGATGCCGGAGCACCGGTGCGGCAGTGAGACTCAACGGTCCGGGGCGGGTATCGCGCAGTTCTGGAAATGCGCTGTGGAGCAGTTCTCCGAAATTGGTGTAGTCGGCGATCAGATCGGTGGTAATGATGACCTTGAGATCGGCGTTGTGGACCACGTAGGCGAGTTCGGGCGGCTTGTAGCGTGCGTTCATAAGTACGGAGACCGCGCCCAGCAGTGCGGCGCCGTAGACGAACTCCATGTATTCCATGCAATTCGGCATCAGCACGCCAACGTGATCACCGGGTCGCACACCCAGTGCATGCAGCCCACGAGCACGTCGGTAGCTGGCCTCAACCAGTTCAGCAAAGGTAATGCGCCGATCCGGAAATATCAGCGCGGGTCGGTCAGGGTATTGATCAGCGGTAGTGAGCAGCTTGTCGCCTACTGTTGAGGCTTCGATACGCAGGCTTGGCAGATCGTCGTACATACAGCTTCCCGGGTTCCACTATGGGAGCAAGATTACCGCTAATCCTCCGGTGACGGAGAGGGGCGACCGGAAAGAATCGAATTCATTCGAATTGCAGGAATCGGCTCCGCCTTTGTTATCCTTGCCTTGTCATGAAGCATCTCTACATCATCCGGCACGGCGAAACGACCTGGAACGCGGAACAGCGTATGCAGGGCAGGCTCGACTCACCCTTGAACAACAAGGGGCGGGCGCAGGCGCAATTGCACGGCGAGACACTGCAACGCATGGGTGGGGTGGACTATGTCCTTGCCTCCCCGTCCGGCAGGACACGGGAAACCACGGCCATCCTGAACCGGTTTCTGCAGGTGCCGGTTGACTATGACGAGGCGTTGATGGAACGCGACTGCGGGTTGTGGTCCGGTTTCACCGTCGATGAAATTGCAGCGCAATACCCGGATGAGTGGGTCGCTCGGGATGTTGACCCTTACCATCATCGTCCACCGCAAGGCGAGAACCTGCCGGATCTGATTACACGCGTAACCAGTTGCCTGGCCGCACTCGCCGCGCTTCCCCATGAGCGCATCGCGCTGGTCACACATGGCGTCATGTCCCGGGCCATCCTGACCCACTACCTTGGGCTTGAGCCCGGGGATGCCAACCGCCTGCGTCATCCAAACGACCTGTTTTACCGCCTGAGTTTTGAGTCATCGACGCTGGTGCCCGAGTTCTTTCGGGGTGGCAGGGGTCCGGTTGCCGGTTTGCTTCGTTCGAGACCGGGTGAAACAATCCCGGTGACACAAACCAGTAGCGATTGATTGCCGGCGTCACAGATGCCGAGAATCATCCATCGAATACCGAAGGGGGAAACATGAAAGTAGATGGTGGGGTCGGTTTTGACCTCGATAAAGTAGGCGCTGAAGCTCGAGCCGCAGAAGAGTTGGGATACTCCGGCATCATGACGGCGGAAACCTCGCACGACCCTTTCTTCCCATTGCTGATAGCCGCACAAAACACCACGCGGGTTGATCTCGTGACTTCCATTGCGGTCGCTTTTGCCCGCACACCGATGGTGCTCGCGAATATCGGCCACGATCTGAATGCCGCCTCAAAGGGGCGATTTGTGCTCGGTGTCGGTTCGCAGATTCGTGCCCACATCACCAAGCGGTTCAGCATGCCGTGGAGCGATCCGGCGGCGCGAATGCGCGAGTACATTCTGGCCATGCGCGCGATCTGGGCCTGCTGGCACAAGGGAGAGCCGTTGGCCTTTACCGGCAAGTACTACACGCATGCATTGATGACACCATTCTTCACACCCACCAACAATGAATTTGGTGCGCCTCGTGTCTTTCTCGCGGCGGTTGGCCCGATGATGACCGAGGTTGCCGGTGAGGTGGCTGATGGCGTGATCATTCACGCGTTCACCACGGAGAAGTACCTGCGCGAAACCACCCTGCCAGCCCTCGAACGAGGTTTCGCCAAGGCCGGCAAGAGCCGTAAGGACTTCGAAATTTCCTATCCCGTGTTCGTCTGCACGGGTCGTGATGAAAAGGAACTGGAAGCGGCCAAGGTCGCCACCAAGAAGCAGATCGCCTTCTACGGTTCGACACCGGCCTACAAGCCCGTGCTCGACAGCATTGGTGTGGGTGAAGCGCAGCCAGAACTCAACAAGCTGTCCAAACAGGGCCGTTGGGACGAGATGGGGCACGTCATCACCGATGACATCATGAATGCCTTCGCTGTTGTGGGCGAGCCTGCCAGCATCGCCGGCCAGATCAAAAGTCGTTACGGCGACGTCATTGATCGCACTTCGGCGGCCTATGCGAGCCTGCCGCTGGAAGATCGCCGCACGATGATTGCAGCGTTGACCGCGGCTTGATCGATGGCAAACACCGCTCCCAAACCTGTGGCTAGGAGTTTTTGTGGGAGGGGTCTCCTGACCCCGAATCTTTTGATCGCGATCAGGATCTACGCCGCGTCCACAAGAGACCGCCCCTACAACAACATCCAAAAATTGGCGTCATAACGAGAGAGGATTCAGATGAAAGTAGACGCAGGCATAGGTAACGACCTCCACAAGATCCCCGCCACCGCTCGGGAGCTGGAAACGTTTGGTTACGACGGCATTCGCACAGCGGAAATGAACCATGATCCCTTCTTCCCGTTGATGCTGGCTGCTGAACACACCGAAAAAGTAGATCTGATCACAGGCATTGCGGTCGCGTTTGCCCGCAGCCCCATGATCCTGGCCAATATCAGCCACGATCTGAATGCGTACTCGAAAGGACGATTCACACTCGGCCTGGGCTCGCAGATCAAACCCCACATTACCAAGCGATTCTCCATGCAGTGGGGGGCTCCCGCAGCGCAGATGCGCGAACTCGTTCTGGCCATGCGGGCCATCTGGGCCAACTGGTATTCCGGGGCACCGCTGCAGTTTGTCGGCAAGTTCTATACGCACACGCTGATGACGCCTGCGTTCACCCCCGAGAACACGACCTACGGTGCCCCGAAGGTCGTGCTGGCAGCCGTCGGGACACACATGACCGAAGTTGCCGGCGAGGTAGCCGACGGCATGATCATCCACCCGTTCAGCAATCTGGCCTACATCGAATCGGTGACGCTGCCGGCGATCGAGCGTGGGCTCGCAAAGGCGGGCAAGACACGGGATCAATTTGAAATCTCCTACAGTTGTTTTGTAGTGACTGGGCGCGATGAAGCTGAATTTGAAGCCAGCAAAAAAGCGGCCAGGGAACGAATCGCGTTTTATGGGTCGACCCCCGCCTACAAAGGGGTGCTCGATGCCATCGGCGCAGGGGATCTCCAGGAAACCCTGAACCGGATGTCCAAACAAGGTCGCTGGCAGGAGATGGGCACGCTGATCGGCGATGACCTGTTGAACGCGTTCGGCGTGATGGGTGAGCCGAAGGACATCGCCCCGCAGATGCTGGCGCGCTATGGCAGGTTTGTCGACCGAACCTCTGCGTCGTTCCCCGTATCGGACGCCGACGAACGCCGCAAGATCATCGCGACACTTCGTGCCGGTTGATCACTTCTGTTCACTGATGTGTAAGAGGCCTGCAGATCCTGGTTGCCGGCCGTGAGCGGTTTTGTCAGAAGTTCGCTGACAAGCAAACGTACAGGGGGGGTGGCAAATACAGGGGGTGGCAAACAAGCTCGCCAACGAGCTGGATCGAGTCCCTTATGTCGAGACTTTCCGATCCTGTTAGTCCCATAAATTGCTCATTTATTTGTCCATGATCTATCCACTATTTTTCATCAAATTGTCGTTACCGATGTTGCGTGGAAATCGGATTTTTTTTCGGGCATTACATATCTATCTGATTTACAAGCCTAAAATGTAAAATATCCGGTTATTTCCCACACTGAAATAATCCCTGGATGGCAGGATTCAAGGGATTTAATCCGTGCATCTGCCGCAAAGCGCGGGGTAGAATCCGGCTGTCTATGAGGTGCTACCCGTTGGAACCGAGACACATTCACGCATTTTTCCTGCAGACCGGAGTGCTCGTTTACTTCGCGTCTCTCGCGCTGGTCGTGAGCTTCTGCGTTGTTAACGTCGGCAGCAATATGGAACGCAGCAACATCGTTCTTGCCAAACCGGCGCTCGATAAACGAGTCCCGTGGTTGGATGAAACAGCAGAATTTGCATCGCGGCTTGAGTCTGCATTCGGTCTTTCGCGTCCGCTTGCCGACGAGTACGCGCACTGGATTCTAGAAGCCTCCACCCGGCAGGATCTGGATCCCAACCTGTTAGCCGGACTTGTGCACGCCGAGAGTTCGTTCATCAAATCGGCTCGTTCTCACGTTGGCGCGGTTGGTCTTACCCAGGTCCGTCCGGAGTACTGGGGTCAGTTTTGTGGCCATCCAAATCTGCGAGATCCAGAGGAGAACATCCTGTGCGGAGCCCAGGTGCTGGCGCATCTGCGGGACCGGTGCGGCGATGTGACGTGCGCCCTCAAGGCCTACAACGTGGGTCTAGGGAGCATGCGCGGCGCGGCAGCCCAGCGCTATCTGCGCAAGATTGATCGCCGCCGCTCCCTGATGGAAGAACAAATCGTTCTCTGATCAGTTGTCTTTCGACAGAATCCCCGACAGTCGGTACGCTACTCACTCACGCGACTTTGCCAGGCAAGAGCCGGTGATCCTGCTTCCACTTTTTCAAACTTGAGGGGACGACATGAATCCAGTGAGGTTGGGCGCAATCATATGTCTGGTACTGATGAGCGCGGGTGTCGGGGCTGCGGATAATCCGGGTGGGGCATGGACCGATCCCGAAGTACTGAAGGCGGCACTGGCCATCGGTATGACCGACGAACAAAAACCGAAGTTCGGAAATGGCATCACTGGCTTTTTCAATTGTCGCACCGACGCCTTCAAGCGTCTGATGAAGGGACGTGACAACGTCGATATGGAGCGCAAGATGAAAGCGAAAACAAATGCCTGCCTGCGCAAGATGGACAAGGAGATGGCTGGCTTTCTGTCGGCGGAACAACTGCCTAAGTATGAGACCTATCGCGATACCCTCACCTCCAAATTGACGGGGATGTAATGGCAACCTTTGGCGCACTGATTTTCCCGACCGGTTATTCCATCCAGCCCGCACCCCTGGCGAAAGCCATGGAACAACGTGGCTTTGAATCCATGTTTGTCACCGAGCACACCCACATTCCAGCCAGCCGGCGTTCGCCATGGCCGGGTGGGCGTGAGCTGCCCAAGGAATACTGGAACACACTCGATCCATACGTTGCACTGGCATCCGCAGCGGCGGTAACCCGCGATCTGAAACTTGGCACGGGCATTACGCTCGTCACCGAGCACGACCCGATTGCCATGGCCAAGCAGGTCGCCTCACTGGACTTCATTTCCGGTGGTCGCGTATTGCTGGGGATCGGCGCTGGCTGGAATGGTGAAGAGATGGCCAATCATGGCGTCGACTTTGCGGAGCGCTGGAAGGTCACACGTGAACGTGTACTGGCGATGCGGGCGATCTGGACGCAGGAGAACGCCGAGTTTCACGGTGACCATGTCAATTTCGACCCGATCTGGGCATACCCGAAACCGGTGCAGCCCAACGGTCCGAAAATCCTCTTAGGCGCATCGTCGAAGTGGGCGCTTGCCAGAGTTACGGAATACTGCGATGGCTGGTTCCCGATTCACCAGGACCCATCTCGAGCGAAAGCCTCGGGTGCGGTCGACTACGCTGCGTGCATCCAGACGATACGAACGGCCTGGAAGGACAATGGCCGGAAAGGTGAACCGGACTTCAGCATCTTTGGTGTTGGCGGTGATCCGAAGCGCGTCGATGAATTGATCGGGATGGGTTTCAACCGGATCATTTTTGGCCTGCCGCCTGCAGATGCAGATACGGTTCTGCCACTGCTCGATCGGTATGCCCAATTGGCGCATACACGCGCCTAGCTGAGGTGTTGAGGACGCTCGGGCTCGCGCTCAGCGTCCTGACACTATTTCCAGTAATCGGTTGAGGATGATCACCACATCTGCTGCCGAGCGAATCCGGAAAGACTGCATGCCAGCGGCAGTTGCACCGAGAACGTTGTCGCGATTGTCATCCAGGAACCAGATGTCTGCCGGCGCAAGATCGATACGCTTCGCAACCAGATGGAAGGCCGCCACATCGGGTTTGCGGTGTCCAATCCGCGATGACACGAAGATCTGTCGAAACACCTTCAATTCCGGGTATCCCCGGCGCCATGCTGCTTCATGAGTCGGGTTGGTGTTGGTGAATGCGTAAACTGGCAGTCGTGTTTGAAGTCTTGTCAGAAGGGGTATGACTTCGGGGTAGAGATCCAGAAAGATGGCATTCCAGCCACGTCGCCACGCCTGCATGCTCATGCGGACTTCAAAGAGATCGGACAAGTGCGAGATGTAATCCCTGAAGTTCAGGTCGCCTGTTTCGTGGTGCTCGTAAGGCTCATCCATCGACCAGCGGCTGAAGAAATGTTCCTCCGCGACACCAGAGCTGGCTGACCACGCGCAGAACGCTCGCCTGAAATCGACGTCGAGTACGACATTGCCGAGATCCAGCAGCACAGCGCCGGGTTTTGGCGGCCAGTTGAAATGAGGTGTGTTCACTGGTTAGTCAGCGTCGATTCTGTTGTTGTTGGCATGGTAGCAGGTCGGTGTGGGAGCGATCTCCTGATCGCGATCAGGACATCGGGGTCGGGAGACCCCTCCTACAAGAGATCGCTCTTCGCCCATTGACGACATTCAGTTTCAGTTCAGTCCCTGCCGTCTATATTGGCGTCATGGTGGTGGTCTGGTGATGACTCGTGAAATTGGATGTACGAGCCGAAGTTCACTGACCCCGCCTGGTCTGCTGCAGTAATGCTCCCTTTCGGGTTCATGCTCCCTCCCGTCCCCGCTGCAGCGGACCCTCCTTCGAGGGCTCCACGCTTTTTTCTCACTCGTACGCTGGTTTCCTGCTTTCGATCATCGGGTAGACTCGTTGTATCCAACCGGTCGAGAAACGTCATGGAACTCTGGATGCTCACTCATTCCAACGCCCGTCATGCGGCGAGTTCTGCCGTGCGTGCCGAGGCGGCCGGATGGTCTGGAATGCTGGTGGTCGATTCACAGAATCTGGCTGGCGATTCATACGTAGCACTCACTCTGGCCGCGACCCAGACCTCTCGATTGGGTTTGGGAACGGGTGTCACCAATTCGGTGACCCGCCACCCGGCGGTTACCGCGTCCGCCGCGATGGCGGTGCAGGATGTGTCTAGCGGCCGGATGGTGCTTGGCATCGGCCGTGGGGACTCTGCACTTGCGCATCTTGGTCGGTCACCGGCGCACTTTCGTAGTTTTGCGGCCTATGTGAGGGTCTTGCAGAAGTACCTGCGTGGCGAAGCCGTTGATTTCGAGGCTTTTCCAATTCCGCACGAGTGGGCCTCGCCGGTTGCGGATCTGCATCTGGCGGATCACCCGGTGAACAGTCGTCTGCGCTGGTTGCAGGGCGCGATTCCCAAGGTACTCGTAGAAGTTGCGGCAACCGGTCCGCTTGTCATTCGTCTCGCGGCGCGCGAAGCGGATCGGGTGATGTTCACTCTCGGCGCGGTACCTGATCGCCTGCGTTGGGGTATGAGTGAGGCGAAGGCAGCGGCTCCGGACAAAAATTTGCAGTTCGGTGCCTATATCAATCTGGTGTGTCACCCCGATCGAGCGATGGCGAGGTCCCTGGTACGCGGAGGACTCACCACATTCGCCCGCTTTTCGGTGATGCATGGCCAGTTGTCAGGACCCGCCAATGCGCAGGAGAAAAAGGTCTTCCAGGCGCTGCATGACGGTTATGACATGCGTGCGCACACCCGGGCCGACTCCGCACAGGCCTCACTCATGGATGATGCATTTGTGGATGCGTTTGCCATCGCCGGGCCACCGGACTATTGCATTGAAAGGCTTGAAGAACTGAAGGCGCTCGGACTCGACAAGGTGGTGATCAGTGGCCCCACTGCAGGTACGGACCGTGAACAGGCGGGCAAGGCACTGGCACTGCTGGATGAAACCGTGGTCAAGTACTTCCGCACGAACTGATGCGGCCTTACGCTCAGGCCGAACACATCACTGAGCCCGATCAGAACCCTGCCTCACCGGCGGCGATTTTCGTGGCGATCTCCGGGGTCAGGGGCTGATAGGTTTTTGCACCTGGTAACAGTACGAACATCGGATCGTGGACCTTGTTCAGATCGTAACCTTGTTCGCGCAGGTCACCCTTCACCATCTTGAATGTGCCTGTCACTTCGATTTCCGGCTGTATCCGAAGAAAAACCGGTCGGGCAAACGCGGGCAGTTCCCTGGTGACGTGTGCGGCGAGGCTGTCCACATCCAATCCGGTGCACCCTTCCCGCAACGTCAATGCCGCCATGCCGGCGCGGCCGTCGGTGCCTGGTATGGAAACACCGTACACGTTGGAAAGTTGCACGTCGGGATGCAGATTGAGAATTTCACCGACTTCGTTGGTTGAAACATTCTCAGCCTTCCACCGGAAGGTGTCGCCCACACGGTCGACAAACTGGAAATGCACAAAGCCGAACGAAAAACCAACGTCGATCACCTTCAGCAGGTCACCCGTGTTGAACCAGCAATCCCCGTCAGCAAATGCGCCTCGCACCACTTTTTTCTCGGTCGCTTCCGCATTGGTGTACCCCTCGAACTGGGCGTTGGGATCAACCTGAATCAGGCCGAGGCCGGCTTCGCCGTTGGGGACCTCGATGCAATGCCCTTCGTTGTCGCGAACGATACGGTCGTTGTGGACGTCGTATTTCACCAGTTTGACCGTGACCAGCGTCGTGCCGATCGTCATGTCCTTGTTGAGGATATTGCAGAAACCGGCATTGCCTTCGCTGGCACCGTACAGCTCGGCGATGCGCTTCACGCCGAAACGCTTCTTGAACTGCATCCAGATATCGGGACGCAAGCCGTTACCCATCATCGTGTGCAATGGGCTATTGGCGTCATCGGGTTGCTGGGGGGTATTCAACAGATATCGACACAATTCACCGATGTAGATGAAGTGGGTGGTGCGTTCCGTGCGGACCTCATTCAGGAAATTGCTGGCTGAAAACTTGCGGCGGATGAACGTTGATGCGCCCGAGACAATGGCAGCACCCACGCCAACGACGAGTCCGGTTGCGTGGTAGAGCGGCAGGCAGTTGTACAGCCGGTGCTGTTCGGTGAGTCGCATGCCGCCCAATGCTGCCAGGGACGCAGTGCCGAGATACCGCTTGTTCGACATGACCGCAGCCTTGGGCATGCCGGTCGTGCCGGAAGTGAAGATGTACAGGGCGGTCTGGCCAAGTTCGATCGCCGCGGTTTCATCAGGATTTTCCCAGGGACGATCCTGGGCATCGGCGTCCAGATCGATGGTCCAGTCAGGATTCGGATTGTCGTTGTTTTCGGCGACGTACAGATAGTCACGCCCGGGAGTCAACGTAAGGTCGCCCATGATGCTGGCGAGTACGGCGCTGCACTCTTCGCCTACGACGCAAACCTTTGACTGTGTCGTGGTTATACAGTGCGTCAGCGGCCGGCCGGTCAGATTGGTGTTGAGCAGGCCAGCCGTCACCCCGATCTTGTTGAGGCCGATGATGACCGCCAGAAATTCGATGCGGTTCTCCATCATCACGCTGACCGTGTCACCAAGCTTCAGTCCGCGCGCGAGAAAGGCGTGTGCATAGCGGTTGGCCAATGCATTGAAACCAAACCACGTGATGGTCCGGCCGTTACATGAGTACGCGATGCGGTCAGGGAAACGCTCGGCGTTGCGTGCAACACTGGCACCGATACAGTCTCGCTCATCCACCGAGCGGGGCACCATTTCCCGTTTCAGCTTGAGCAAAAGAGGCAGATGGGCAAACGTCTTGAAGGTATCGATCAGTCCCATGGGCGCGGCGCTTCCTGCAGTCTCGTTGATCTGCAGCGACGATAGGTGGGCAAGCTGGATTGCGCAACCGGTTTGGCTCTGCGTATTCTCGAAGTTCGATTCAATCAGCGGAGGAAGTGTTCATGAACGTCTGGCAAGTCGGCAACGTCAGGATTACGCGCATCGTCGAAGTGGAAGCCGTGGGTGGCAGCCGGTTCATTTTGCCGGATGCAACCCGGGATGCCTGTCTGCCGCTACAGTGGATGTTTCCGCACTTCATGGATGAAAAAGGCAATCTGAAGATGAGCGTGCATGCGCTGGTCGTGGAAACCCCAGACCGACGGATCGTCGTCGATACCTGCATCGGCAATGACAAACAACGCAATGTGCCGGCCTGGAACAACCTGCAGACGTCGTTTCTCAAGGACCTGGAAGCAGCGGGTTATCCGCGCGAGTCGATCGACACGGTGATGTGTACACACCTGCATGTTGACCATGTGGGCTGGAACACCATGCTGGTGGATGGACAGTGGATTCCTACCTTTCCCAACGCACGTTATCTGTTGGCTCGCAAGGAGTGGTCGTACTGGAGCACCAATGAGAACGAAGCCGGTTACGGACCGGTGATCGCGGACTCAGTGCGTCCGGTCGTTGCGGCAGGCCTGGTGGATCTGATTGCAGAAGATGCCCAGATCTGTGCGGAAATTCGGCTTGAGCCAACGCCTGGCCACACGCCTGGTCATGTCAGCGTACATATATCGTCGGAAGGGCAGGAGGCTCTGATTACCGGCGATTGTATCCATCACCCCTGTCAGATGACCCGCACCGACTGGTGCAGCAGTGCCGATTTCGATCAGCATCAGGGGGAACACACCCGCCTGGATTTGCTGGAAAAGTATGTCGATTCCGGGGTGCTCATCATTGGTACACACTTTGCGACGCCTACGGCCGGGTTTGTTCGACACCACGCCGAGGGCGGTTATTGGTTGGATGTAGGCCGGTAAGGTTCGGCGCTTCCTGGATAAGCGGTTGCGTGCAGCCGCACCATCCAGCGGTGGATGCGCGGTCTGAACGGCGGAATGTCCAGGCAAACGATGGCAATACCCAAAGGCAGCATCCAGATGCCGAGTATCGGCAGAAACCACATAAAACCACCGAGGATAAACACGATACCCACCAGCGCGCGGACTCCCGGCCGAAGATGATCGTGCGCCCAGCGCAGCAGCCGAAAGGTGATTTCGGCGATGCGCTGTTTTGCATTCACGAGTGGTGCAACGCAAGGTCAGTGATTGAGCCGCTGGACGAGCTCACGTCACACCATTTCCGGTGTTTCGCTTGGCCCTGCAGTGGGATGCTGACGTCGTTGCAGCGACGGATCGATGGAGGAGAAGCGATAGCGGCCGTCCTCGTGCAAAGAACGCTCGATCCGGTTACGGAACATGAGCAGGTGCAGGTGGGCGATGGCCTCGCCGAGCGCCATCATGGTCTGCCTGGCGTCGAGCTGGCGTGAAAACAGTACGGGCAACAGATCCCGAGCGATTTGCGGTTCCACGCAGGCCTGCTCGATAGCCAGCATGCGGTCATCATGGTGATCGATGAGCTGACGAAGACGAGCCCGCACACCGTAGAACGGCAGGTTGTGGGCCGGCAGAATCAAGGTGTCGTCCGGTGTCGTGAGAAACTTGTCGTGAGATTCCATCCACACTTTGAGCGGATTGGCTTCAGGCTCGGTGGGATGAACACTCACATTACTGGTGATGATCGGGAGGATCTGGTCACCTGAGCACATGACCTTCAGTTCGTGGCAATACAGACAGGCGTGTTCCGGGGAATGTCCCGAGCCAACGATGATGCGCCAGTCCCGGCCATTGATGCTCAGGATGTCGCCGTCTTCGAGACGCTGGAAGCCGCTTGGCATCTCACTCATGGTCATGCTGTCGGCGCCGCGTTTCGACCACATCTGCGCCAGATTCTGCAGATACTCCATCGGCATGCCAGAACGGGTATAGAACTTCTCGCCCAACCAGGCGGAGTGATGGTGAGTACCGCCGCTGCCTGAAAAGGCGCGCGCCTGGTAGTACTCACTGCGTGTCATGTAGAGCGGGCAGCGGTATTCGTCGGTAATGGCCTTGGCCAGCCCGATGTGGTCCGGATGCATATGCGTACAGATGACACCTTTGACGGGTTTACCACTCAGTTCGCTGCGAAAGACGTCATGCCAGAGGTCCAGGGTCTGCTCGTTGTTCAGCCCCGTGTCGACGACGTACCAGCCGTCCGTGTCTTCCAGCAGGTACAGGTTGATATGCGTGAGCGACCCGCCCATGGGCATGGTTACCCAGCGTACGCCCGGGGCAACTTCGATCGTCGAAGCGCGCGGGACATGGGTTGCATAGGGGTAGCGAAGTTCGTGCATCACCCGGTCTCAAATCGGAAAGATCGCATTATAGCCTCGCTTGGCCGGCCGGACGGTCCGCTTTCTTGGGGCGACTTTGTGATCGGCGAGGTTTGGAGGGTGCTTTCCGGGTAACACCGGGGGTATAACTGCACGCAGACAAGTCGACGGATGAAACATGCAAAAGCCGAGTGATCAGGTGGCCGCTGAACTCAAGCGCAAGGGTCACACCGCGTTCTCCTGGGATGAGCTGGATGAAACCACGTTGCCGACCGGGGTGAAGACACGCATGTACAAGGTGGGTGATCCGACCAGTGCGATGTCGCCCACGGTGTTCAAAGTGTTTTTTCCACCAAATTGTACGGTTGAAGCCCATACCCACGATTGCGACTACACCGAGATCCTGCTGGAGGGTACCCAACGGGTAGGCGCACAGTGGCACAAGGCCGGCGACATTCGTGTTGGTCTTGCGAACCGTGGCTACGGTCCGCTGGTCGCAGGGCCTGAGGGTTGCACGGTGATGTTTGTATTTGCTGATGGTCGCTGGCCGGCGCTTACCCTCGGCAAGAACGACGGCAGCACTCTCGGCAGTGAGGTCATCATCGCGCATCACGCACAAATCAATCAGGCCCAGAACGCCTGAATTTACTTGGCATCCAAGGACAAACGAAGGGGAAGACAGCATGGTTATGAATGTCAAACCAGTACCGACACTGGACGATGAAGTCAACGAAATCCGCCTGGCGACTGCGGAGATCGTCAATCAGCAAATTCTGCCCAACGAGAAAAAACTGTGGGGCTGGATGTCAGATGGCAGTACGACCACACCGAAGGAAGTGATCGAAGAAGCCAAAGAATTACGCAATCAGATCCAGGGCAAGGTCAAGCAAGCCAAACTCTGGGCGCCCCACCTGCCGCCGGAATTCGGAGGCATGGGTCTGTCGTTCATGCAACACGCTTACATGAATGAAGTGCTGTCCTACAGCCCTGGCGCTGCTTCGCTGTTTGGCGTGGTCGCGCCAAACTCCGGCAACCAGAAGATTCTCGTCAAGTACGGCACGCCGGAACAACATGAAAAGTGGCTCAAGCCACTCACCGAAGGAAAGATGCAGTCAGCGTTTTCCATGACCGAGCCACACAATCCGGGATCGGACCCGACTGCACTGACCACCCGAGCCGTTCTCGATGGTGATGAGTGGGTCATCAATGGCCACAAGTGGTTTACGTCGAATGGATTTGCCGCCGATTTTTATGTGGTGATGTGCCGGACGGCCGATCCAAAAGACCCGACGGGCAAGAACGACAAGATGACGCAGATCATCGTGCCAAAAGGTGCGCCTGGTCTGAAGATTCTTCGCGGTGTGCCCGTATGGGGCAAGGCTTCCAGTCACTGCGAGATCCTGTATGAAAACGTCCGCGTGCCGAAAGAGAATCAGTTGGGGCGCACGGGCACCGGCCACCAGGCTGCACAGGATCGTCTGGGCGCTGGCCGTGTTTATCACTGCATGAACTCCATTGGTTCGATGTGGCGCGCTTTCGATCTCATGATCGATCGGCTCATGACACGTCAGGTGCATGGTGATGAAAAGCTGGAAGACAAACAGTTCATGCAGGGCTTCGTGGCGGACAGCTACATGGATATCCAGTCCGCCCGGCTGATGACGATCCACTGCGCAGAGAAGATGGAAGCAGGTGCAGATCCGCGCGTCGATATCAGTTCGATCAAGGTGTATGTGCCGGCGGCCTATCATCGTGTTGTTGATCGTGCGATTCAGGTGTGGGGCGCGGCCGGCGTTTCCGGTGATCTGCCACTGGCCGGAATGTACCAGGGCGCGCGAACACTACGCATCGCCGATGGTCCGGATGAAGTCCACAAGATCCTGATCTCCAAACTCGTTCTGCGCCGTTATCACGCCGGCGAGAGCTGGGACTTCGGTAACTGAGTTTTTTGGTGACAGACAAGGCGGCCAACGTGCCGCCGCTCGATGGGCTGGTCGTTGTCGAGCTGGGTGGTGACGCACTGGCGGGTTTGGTTGGTATGGTTTGCGCCGACTTTGGTGCGTATGTGCGAACTGCCTGCCTGACACCGCCGCCATCACCGCGACCGGTATGGGCACGAGGCAAATACGCGCTGACGCTGGACGCAGTAGCCGGAGCGGTTGCCTCCGCGGACATCGTGGTGACTAGCTGGCCGGATCCGGTTCTCGAAGCGTCTGGCGTCGATGTTGATGCGCTTGTCAGCGAGGGCGTGATCGTCTGTCTTCTCTCCACTGCCGGACGGGTCGGAAAATACGCGGGTCTGCCCATCAGCGATGCACTTGCCGCGGCTCGGATCGGAAGAGTGAATGCGCTGGAAGGTATCGCGGCGCGAAAGGGTCCAGTATTTCCTGCGCTTCAGGTCGCCACCCACGCCGCAAGTCAAGCTGCGTTGACCGGCATCCTTGCGGCGTTGGTTGAAAGGCATTCGACCGGGGCGGGGAGGAAGCTCGAAACTTCATTGATGCACGGGCTGCTGCCTTACGAGATGAACCAGCTCCTGATGGAGCAGCTCATAACACGTGATGTCGCCGAGCGTGTGGTGGTCGATCCCCATGAGGTCATGCCAACGCTCAACTATCAATGTGTGCGATGCAAGGATGGACGCTGGCTCCAGCTTGGCAATCTGTTGCCGCATCTGCTGGACAATTTCCTTGAAGCGGTGGGTCTCGACGTGATCGCCAAGGACCCGGCTTATTCGCAGCAGCCCTGGGATGCGCCGACGCTCGAACACTTTCGTGCCATCCTGCTCGAACACATGCAAACCGAAGACCTGGATGTGTGGCAGGCAAAGTGCCTTGCCAATGGCGGCGTTGCTTCGCACCCCTGGCAGACCACGCGGGAGGCATTGCGCGATCCCGACATTCTTGCCAACGGCCATGCGGTGGTTGTGGAAGATCGACTGGAGCTTGGCCTGTTGGCGCGATTGACACGTACACCGGGTACGGCCGGTCTTCGTGCGCCGCTGCCCGTACGCCACACGCAGCGGCGGCAGTGTCCAATCAGCAAGAACAGTGCACCGCTCGCCGGATTCACGGTGGTCGAGGCCGCGACCATTATCGCAGCGCCCTTAGGTGCGGCACTGCTGGCTGACCTGGGTGCGCGTGTCATCAAGCTGGAACCGCCTGAAGGCGATGCTTTTCGTGGCATGCTCGCCGGTATGGGATTTGATCGCTGCAATACGGGCAAAGAGAGTGTAGCGCTTGATCTGAAATCGAAGTTGGCGCAGCAAGCCGTGCATCGGATGATCGCGAAGGCCGACATTTTCATTCACAACTACCGACCGGGTGTACCGGAACGACTGGGGCTCGATTACGAGACGCTGTCACGAATCAATCCAGGACTCGTTCACGTGTCCGCTAACGGGTACGGTCCGTTGGGACCTGGTGCCAGGCGACCATCCACCCATCCCATTCCAGGTGCAGCGATGGGTGGCGCGCGCTATCAGTTCGGGACACCACAATCGGAGCCGATGCCAGCGCCTGAATTGCGCGACTATTCACGTCGGTTGTTTCGTGCCAATGAGGTGAATCCGGACCCGAATACTTCTGTCGTCGTTGCGACGGCGGCTTTGCTGGCGTTGCAGGCTGCCGTTCGGGATGGAGTGGGTCAGGCTGTGTTTGTCGACATGTTTGGCACTAATGCCTACGCGAACTTCGACGATTTTGCCGACAATACGTATTCCACTCGGCAGCCGATTGATGAACATCATTACGGGACTTCCCCGCAGCGCAGGTTGTACCGTTGTTCGAACGGTTGGTTGATGCTTGATTGTGATATGCCGTCCTGGTCTCGGCTACTATCGATGCTGGGTGTGTGCGACGATGTCACACAGGTTGAACGTGTTATGTTGAATCAGTCGTCGAATGATTGGGAGACGCAGTTACTGGCCATCGACGTTGCTGCTGTGCAGTGTGCGATGTATGGCCCGGGCCGCACATTGGCAGAAGATGCCGAGCTTGCGAACATCGGGTTGTTAGCAGCGTCGATACATCCACTGCATGGCCAGGTTGTTCGTCATGCGGCGATGTTACGCACCGATGGCGTCCATGGTGATGGCGCACCCTGTTTGCTCGGCGATAGTACTCGTAGGGTACTTGTCGAAGCCGGGTTTGATGCCTCAGACCTGACGGCGCTGGGCGCCTCGTTGACTAACGACTAAGGAATTGGCGATGAACAATGAATCATGGCAGGTGTTTGATCTGGCGCAGTTGCAGAAGCAGCTCACCAGCGCACCTGTGCAATACAAGGAATTTCTCAAAGTATCCGCATTGTCGTGTGGACTGTACAGACTCGGTGTCGGTGCACGTGACATGCAATCACCTCACGACGAGGATGAAATCTACTTCGTGCTCTCGGGCAAGGCGAAGATGAAACTGGGTGATACTGAGCGGCTCGTGGAGCCAGGCAACCTGCTGTATGTGGGCGCGACAGAAACCCACTCGTTCTTCGAGATCATTGAAGAGATGACCTTGCTGGTGTTTTTTGCGACGTCAAAGTGACGTTCAGATCGGATCGATGTGTTCACTAACAACAGGAGATGGTAATGAGTGACAGCCATGCAGGCAGTTGTTTCTGCGGCCAGGTGAAATTCGAAGTGACGGGTCAACCGAATGCCATGGGCTATTGCCATTGCACCGATTGCGCGCACTGGGCGGGCGCGCCGATCAACGCCTTCAGTCTGTGGCCACCAACGAGCGTCAAGGTGACTCAGGGCGCTGACCGAATTGGTACCTACGCCAAAACACCAGGTAGCCAGCGCAAGTTCTGTTCACAATGCGGTGGACACATCTTTACCGACCACCCCCAGATGGGGATGGTGGACGTGTACCTGAACACGGTGCCGACGTTCAAACATCAGGGTGCACTGCATGTTTTCTACAGCGAGAAGACACTGTCGGTGAAGGACGGACTGCCGAAGTACAAGGATATGCCGAAGGAGTTTGGCGGATCCGGAGATACGTTGCCGGAATAACTGGCGCCGTTGCGAGACAGGAAAGAGGTGCTTCTGGCACTTTTCCCGCGCTTTCTCGCTCTATCTGTTCGCGATCAGGAGGATCTACAATCGAGGCTCTCTCGTCGTGTTGTGGGAGGGGTCTCCCGGCCCCGATGCAGGATTCGACAGGGAGATCTGGTCTCCATGTGGGAGGGGTCTCCTGACCCCGATTCTCCGTTTGGCAGCAGTATCCGGTAGACGAAACGTCAATCGTTGGCCGCTTCCACCAACGCGGCTACCGCTGCTTCCGCCAAGGCTTCTACCGCCGCTTCCGCCAAGGCGGCAAACGCCGCGTCCCGAACTTCGGTAGCCCGTGCGGTCACCGATTCGATCTCACTGGCACTCATGCCGATTCGG
>JAYSTS010000061.1:0-7520 GCA_043719475.1 Gammaproteobacteria bacterium
TGACCAGTGCATGATGGGTCCAACCGCCGGATGCGGGTCCGCATGTCCGGTGGTGTGGGAGGGGTGACGGGCGCAATCCCGTTACCCCGACCCGATCAAGAGACAACAAAGTCACGATACCCAATGCCTGTGGGAGCGATCTCCTGATCGCGATTTTTGTGGCGGTCCATGCCGAAAATCCGCACAGGTTGAATCGTCGGGGCGGCGCTGGTAGTCGAAGTTCTAGGCCGCTCCAGCAGCGCAAGAGGGCTACGCGACGCTGCGATGGGTTGTGCGTCGGAAGCTTGACCGATTATTGTCGAATCAAGGCTAACCGGGGCTTTCCCTGGAACGAAGTTTGAAATCACCCGCCACGACCCGGCGTTGGAGATTTTTTACGGAGCGTGGTGTCCAGTACAGCGCGAAGATGCCGAAGCCGATCCGGAACCCGTACAGGATGATGAACAGCGCAAGGAGCCCGGGGTTACCGAACTGAAGCGGTAACCAGACCAGGACCATGAGTCCGATGTAGAGCACAGCCACGCTGCCTGACTCCATGAAAATCATGTGCTTGCCGGGCACATCTGCTCTGGCTCGGATGACGTTGTACAGAGCGGCGATAAAACGTAAGGATAGATCGGCGAGCACGATCCATCGAAAGGTTTCCTCTGCGAGCAGCGATTTGATGGGCTCGATACCGGAGCCGGACAGGGCTGCACCCACCAGGGGCAGGAGAAAGATTGAAGCCACCACGCCGAAAAAAATGATGGTCCCCGGCGCTGGAGCGGTGCCTCGTTCCGGATAAGTGCCGCTGCCATCTTCGAGACCATCAGCGATGAGGAGCACTGTGCCGGCTTCATGATCGACGCGGTGACTTTCGGCAATCCAGCGCCAAGCCAGCGTGTACTTGAAGAGATCGGCCAGCACCGTAATGAGCGCATCAACGACCATGAACGACAGCATGGTCAGTGCGGTCCAGTCGAAGAACGCCATACCGCCAAGGCAGATCAAGCCCGACAGGACGAGGTCGGTTGCACGCGAGCGAACTTCGGTGAGCCCGATGTGTTGGTAGTAGGTCAACACGGCTTCACCGCGTTTCTGGACCAGGGCGATGTCTGCCGCGCCGATCTGGCGGGATGACTTTGAGCGATCGATGTTCTTAACGGGAGGCTTGGGGGCCATCGAGGGGCTGGAAATTTTTCCGAATCTTCAGTGTATTCTCTCGATTCTGCAAACCAACGATGTGAATGCGCATGGACCTACGCAGCGAATGGGCCAGACGCCCCTGGTGGATGAATCTAATATTCGGCTTCTGTGTGTATATGACCTTCATCTACATGCCGTTCGACATCTTCTGGAAACCCGTAGCCGAGGATCAGGAAGTTTGGTTTGGATTCATGTTGACGGGTTGGTGGGCCAAAGCTACCGCGCCAGTGCATTGGCTGATCTATGGTGCACTCGCCTGGGGCTTCTGGAATATGCGACCCTGGCTGTGGCCCTGGGCCCGCGCTATACACCGCCCAGGTGGCGATCGGCATGCTGGTCTGGTCGCTGCTGGATGCACGCGGGCCGGGATGGATCGGTGGCCTCGCAAGTTTTGCCATTTTCATGATCCCAACAGTCGCACTCTGGCGTGCGCGAGGGCTCTACAATGGTGGCCCAGTATAATCAACAGGTGATCAACAGGTGATCAACAGGTGATCAACTGCTGACGCGAACCACTCGTGTCCCAAGGTTGCCACCGGCGAGCAGATCGACAAATGCAGCGGGCGCCTTTTCAAGACCCTTGAATTCGTCCTGCCAGACCTTCAGTGATCCGTCCTGCATCCAGCCAAGCATGTCTTGTCTGGCTTGCGCGTAACGATCGGCGTAATCAAACACCAGAAAGCCCTGCATGCGGATTCGCTTGTTGACCAGCAGCCCAGGTATGCCTTTCGGGCCAGGCGCGGGGTTGCGCGTATCGTACTGGCTCACCACACCACAGCAGGCGATGCGACCGAAGGTATTCATGCGAAAGAGGGCGGCGCCCAGCACATCGCCGCCGGTGTTGTCGAAATAGACATCCACGCCTTTTGACGCCGCATCCTTGAGCGCGCCCCTGAAGTTCCCATCCTTGTAATTCACATAGGCATCGAAACCCAGTTCGCTCACCAGTCGCTGGCCTTTGTCATCTGAACCGGTGACACCAATGACCCGAGCGCCCTTGATGCGGGCGATCTGGCCGACCAGGTGGCCCACGGAACCGGCCGCCGCAGATACCAGAACGGTCTCCCCGGGCTTCGGATCGCCAATCACCAGCAGACCAAAGTATGCGGTAAGTCCATTGGTTCCGAGCGCGCCCACGTAGTGTGCGGGATCATCGATCGGATTCACCTTGCTGACAGCCTTGGCAGGGTGCACGGCGTAGGCTTGCCAGCCGGATCCGCAGATCACCAGATCTCCCGCCCGCAGTGAGGGTGCCTTCGATTCAACGATGCGCGAAATGGTCTGGCCATTCATGACGATGCCGGTTTGTGGCGCACCTGCGTAACTGGCACTGCCTTGCAGTCCGGCTCGGGCGCCGGCACCGATGCCAATCGCCAGCGTCTGACAAAGCACCTCACCATCAACGGGTTCCGGCATGGGCGAAGCGACGACCTCGAAGTCACTGGCTTGCAGTCGCTCCTCGGGCAGATTCCTGATCAGTACGCGGGTATTTGTGTTGGCGGGCATGTTGGGTCCTGTTTGATGATTATTTGGTGATGTCCATATCCTGCCAGAACTGGCAGAGCGTCGGGAGTACGTGGTGACAGTACGTGGTGAGAGTACGTGGTGAGAGTACGGTGCGGTGGTGATAACGATTCAGCCATTCTTGATGTCGAGCAGCGTCTCCGATGTGGTCCAGAGACGTTTCGCCAGGGCCTGGTCCGAGGCGATTGCGGACGGCCGTGATTCACGGCAATCCGCAAAGTAACGCCCGGTAACGCCTTCCAGGGATGGCGAGGTGGCGACAAAACAGGTCGTCGCTGCACCTTGTTCAGGTGTCTTCATGAATGGAAAGAAAAAGACGCCCATGAGCAACGGCAGAGGGCCCTGCATGCTGCGTCCGAGATTGGTCTTGATCACCCCTGGATGCAGCGAGTTTGCTGTGCTGCCAGCTGGCAGGCGCCGGGCCAGTTCATTGGCGAACAGCACATTGGCAAGCTTGGATTGTCCATACGCCCGAAAACTGCTGTAGCCTCTGGTGCCGGACAGGTTGTCGAAGTCGATTCCGCTTCGAGGGGCCTGGAAGTGCGCTGAGCTGCTGACGACTACCACTCGGACCGGCTGCTGATGTCCCAATGCAGGTTGCAGCAGATGTGTCAGCAGGAAGTGTCCGAGGTGGTTGGTGGCGAACTGCTTTTCGATTCCTCGAACCTGTTCCAGCTTTGGCAGTGCCATGATGCCGGCGTTGAGGATCAGCAGGTGAACGCCGTTGGTCTGCTTGTCGAGGATGGTCGTGGCACAACACCGGATGCTGTCCAGGTCGGTCAGCTCGCACGCCACCGGTTCCACCTGACCTGACAAACTGGCACACGCGACGGTAGCACTTTCAAGCGTTCGTGCGAGTCCAAGAACACGCGCGCCGCGTAAAGCCAGTACCCGTGCAGTCTCCAGTCCGATTCCGGAATTTACGCCGGTGACGACAGCGAGTTTGCCGGTGAGATCGATGTCGCGTGTCACGTCTTCAGCGGTTTGGCTCAAGCTGCGCCTCCTGTTTTTCGCCTGTTTTTCGTGCATGGATGATAGCCAGGATACTGGCATGCTCCTGCCGGGTAATCCGAAAGAACGAGATTGCGATGATAGAAACCAGGCTGAGCACGATCACGCTGGGTCCTTGCCACCACCCGAACCGCATCACGACGTCCGCCGGAATAGTTGCGGGATCACTCCCAGGTGGTATACCGGCCATGTCGATAACCAACCCGGCCATGACGGGCCCGGCGCCACCAATGACCTTGCCGGCAAAGGACGCGGCCGCGTAGTAGATGCCTTCCTGCCGGTCACCATGGCGCCGTTCATGTTCATCGGTAACATCTGCCACCATCGAACCAATCATCGGAATGGCAACACCGAGACCCAATGCGGAGACCAGCGCGCTGCCGATGTATAACTGGCCGATCAACGGATCGCCATTGGGTGGCAATAGATCCAGCAACTTCAGAATGATAACGCTCGATGTGAAGAATGCGTACCACGCGAGCCCGAGCGCAAAGACGGTTCTTTTCTCGCCGATCCAGATTGACACCGGTTGACTGATCACGCTGCCGATCACGATGCCGATGACAGCGATGCCGAACAGTGAGGTGGTCTGAGCCGGGGTGAGGGCGAAAAAATACGTTGAGGTATATAGGATCAAGGCCTGGACCATGCCTTGGGTGATACCGAACACGACCGCCGCGATCACCAGCGCCGTGAACGACGGGATGCGGAATGCGGTCCTGACTTCCTGCACCACACCACCCAAGGAAAAGGCTGTTGTGTTGCCTGGAATGTACAACGATGGAATTTTCCGGTGCGTACCCAGTGAGGCGATGAGAATACCGATGATCAACAATGGAACACACGCCATCGCAAACGGCTGGTACGCGGCTGGATTGAGCTGGCCGTTGGCATAGTCTTCAGTCGTTACAAAGAACAGCGCTGGGCCGCCGATCAGTACGGCGAACATCCCCAACAATTGAAAAACGTTGCGCAGTGCTGCCAACAGGGTTCGCTCATCGTAGTTTCGCGTCAGTTCTGCGCCCAGCGCCATGAAGGGAACCGTATAAAAAGTCATGGCGGTGCGGGTGAGTGTCGCCAAACCCAGCAACCACCAGAACAACCCGGTTTCACCCAGGCCCGAAGGTGGCACGAAAATGCCGTAAAAGAGAAGGGCAAAGGGAACTGCCGCCGCATACATGTAACCATGCCGTCGACCGAACCGGCTGCGTGTGGCGTCCGACCAGGAGCCAACGATGGGGTCGCTGATCGCGTCCAGACACAGTGCGATGAAGATGGCGATGCTGGCCATGGTTGCACCGAGCCCGAGCACCTGGTTGTAGTAAAACAACAGAAAAAACCCGAATGCCGCTGACTTCACGCCTTCAGGCATTTGTCCTGCGGCGTAGGCAATCCGTATCGACCACGGCAAGGGCGGAGAGGTTGGAGCGGTTGCTTGAGACATCGAATCACATCGAAGGGTGACATCGTTATACCGGAGTGCGTATGTTGGAGACAGCGTCCACGATGGGCGAAAGAAATAATGATTGCGCGCATCGTTTGCAAACCGGAGCAGCTGGTTTTTGCCAGAAAGGAGAAAGTAGGTGGGTAAGCTCGACGGGAAAGTGGCGCTGGTTACGGGTGGTGGTCGTGGCATTGGTGCCGCCACGGTGCTCAAACTGGCCGCAGAAGGCGCAAGTGTCGTGGTCAATGATCGAGACATCGATGCAGCTGCAGCGATCTCGCGCCAACTCATTGTGGGTGGTGGCAAGTCTGTACCGGTACTGGCGGATCTCACAGAAACCGGAGCGGGCGAGCATCTGGTGGACTCCGCGGTCAAAGCGTTCGGCAGTCTCGATATCGTCGTCAACAATGCAGGCTATGTGTGGAATGGGGCGATTCAGAATCACTCCGATGAACAATGGCAGGCGATGCTGGACATGCATGCAACTGCACCGTTCCGGCTGTTGCGCGCGTGGTTACCCTGGCTGAAGGAAACGGCGAATCGTGAACGACAGGAACTGGGCTTCCCCATCTGTCGCAAGGTGGTGAACATTTCGTCGGTCAGCGGCACAACCGGCGCGGCCACGCAGATTGCCTACTCGGCTGGCAAAGCTGCGGTCATTGGGTTGACTCGAACGCTTGCCAAGGAATGGGGCCGCTACAACGTCACAGTGAACTGTGTAGCCTTTGGTCACATCGATACCCGCTTGACACAAGTCTATGACGATGTCCCTCCGACCATTCAGGTGGGTGAGCGTGCGCACAAGGTCGGTTTGTCGGCAGCGCAGGTTGAAGCGATCAGGGCGACCACGCCGTTGGGTCGTACCGGGAGACCGGAGGACGCGGCTGGCGCGATCCTGTTGTTTTGTTTACCGGAGTCTGATTTTGTGTCAGGCGAGGTGTTGACCTGTTCAGGTGGGGTTCGTTAGCGCCGATCAAACTCGCAGATAGATCCGTCGTCCGTGCAGCCAGACGCAGAACAGGATCAGTAACGCGTACTCGCCGATGCGCGCTGCAAAGGTGGCAGCGGTCTCGCTCAGTCCCGAGAGCAGATTCCAGCGCAGATGTGTCAGCAGTTGATCGCTGAGGAATGGGTCCCACAGATGTAGCACCACATAGAGCGCGAGGCTGTTGAGACCAACGATGCGCATGAGTTCGAATGGTCGGGCGACACCGCGGATATCGGTGAGCCAGTACGTGGCCGCCACGAACAAGCCGATGATGCCGCTGCTGATCAACACCCATGACGGTGTCCACAGTCGTTTTATCGATGGACAGACTCCGCTCTGATCCAGGAGCAGACCCACCATCACGCTCAACAGTGACCAGCCAGCGATGCGGCCGGCGCGGCGAATGGGGGTTTCGGCCGAACGCAAGACTTCGCCTGTGAGGACTCCAGCCAGCATCGTGACAATGGACGGGACGAAGTTGAGTGTGGTGTAACCGCCTGAGTTGCCGGTGAACGCTTCTGCATGTGGTAACAAGTTGATGAACCACAGGTCAAACGCTGCCGCTGCGTTGTCATGCCGTGCCCAGTGGGAAGGGTAATCGGCTGCCGGATAGAGGACGAACGCCAGGTAAGTGAGCAGGAGTATCGATAGCCCGGCCAGAAGCTGACCCCGCAGCGTTGTCCATGCCAGGGCAAAAACCACCATATAACCCAGACCGATCTGCGTGAGCACGTTGGTGAAGTCAAAAAGCGTGCGCGTTTCTTCGAGCGAAACGAGCATCAGACCCAGCAGAATCAAGGCCACGGAGCGCCACAGCGCATGCCGCCACAGGCCATCACTGGTCTGCCCGCGAGCGCGTCGATTCGCAACACTCCAGGGCAGCGCAACGCCGACCATGAACATGAAAGCAGGCTGGATCAGATCCCACAGCGTCATACCAGTCCACGTGGCATGCGACGCCTGTGTTGATACCACGTGCCAGAAAACGCTGTCGGGATAGTGCTGCGTCCCAAGTGGAAGGCGAAGTACTTCCAGGCACAGAAAAGCCATGGTCGCGCCGCGGAGGATGTCGAGAGAAACCAGGCGCTCGGACGTCATGTCAGCTCAAGTGTCCTCACCAGCCTGGAACTGTTGCAGGTAGTCATTCAGTGATCGACCAGTTTCGTTGCCATATCGGTCTTTTTAGTATCTCGCAGGTGATGATCCGAGCGGCTCGAAAGGTGCGCAAATCGGTACGCAGTTCACACCATGCGCCCAGCGTCAAGGAGCGCCCCCCAGAACAGCAAGACAAGCGGACGAACGTGACGTCTGGTTTGTTTGCCATCGACGGGCCCGATAGTTCAGCAAGACCACACGTCGGTTTGTTAT
>JAYSTS010000062.1:0-3258 GCA_043719475.1 Gammaproteobacteria bacterium
CTTGTTGCGCGATGAATACCGCATCCGCCAGGTGTCCAGGGTAACCGCTGACTCGCTGCCAGCGCTCGCCGCCCGCATGGAAGGGCTCAATGTCACCAACTTTATCTCGACCATAGAAGCATATAACAAGGCTGTTCAAGCACAGGTGACGTTTAATCCGACGATACGCGATGGACGCGGAACTTCGGGTATCAGCCCGCCAAAATCAAACTGGGCGCAGACTCTGGATACACCGCCCTTCAGCGCGTATCAGGTGGGATGCGGAATCACGTTTACCTTCGGTGGTTTGCATGTCGATGCCAACGCGCGTGTTCTGGCGCAGGACGGTAAACCCATCAAGGGTTTGTTCGCCGCAGGCGAACTGGTTGGCGGGTTGTTCTACTTCAACTATCCAGGGGGATCAGGGCTGACCAGCGGAGCGGTCTTTGGTCGATTGGCGGGTGCGCTGGCGGCTGAGCAATAGCCGCAAAAAAAAGCGATCAGGTACTTGCCGCGCCTTTGCCCGTTAGTTTGAGCACGGTTGCTGTCGTCGGGGTCAGGTCGCCCAGCTGATCTTCAAGTGAAGAGCCTTCAAGCAGTCCTTCAATGAATTCCTTGATGGCGGCATAGTCGTAGGACAGACAAGCCCGCTCCAGCGTCTTGAGCGCTCCCTGCAATTCCGGCCAAGGCACATAGTGTTCCTGCGCACGCAGGATTTTTTTGTGTTCCGTGCCACTGACGTCACTACCCAATAACAACTCTTCGAACAGCTTCTCACCTGGTTTGAGCCCGGAAATGACGATCTCGATCTCGCCACCAGGTTGCTCTGCGTCTCGAACCGTATGACCTTTCAGGCGAATCATCCGTCGCGCCAGATCAATGATCTTCACCGGCTGACCCATATCGAGCACGAAGATCTCACCACCCTGCGCCAGGCTGCCAGCCTGTAGAACCAGCTGCGCGGCCTCCGGGATGGTCATGAAGTACCGAGTAACTTCCGGATGCGTTACGGTCACCGGACCACCGCGCGCGATCTGTTCCTGAAACAGCGGCACCACCGAGCCGGATGAACCGAGCACGTTGCCGAAGCGAACGATTCCAAAACACGTCGTGTTCTGAGTGGCCTGTAAAGCTTGCAGGATCATTTCTGCCAACCGTTTGCTGGCTCCCATGACGCTGGTTGTACGTACGGCCTTGTCAGTTGAGATGAGAATGAACTTGCCAACGCCACACGCGATGGCGGCCTGCGCGAGATACAGGGTGCCGAAGGTGTTGTTCTGCAAGCCCTGGATCGTATTGTTTTCAACCAGACTCACGTGTTTGTACGCGGCAGCATGGTAGACCGTGTTGACGTGATACCGCTGCAAGGTCCGCATCAGCAGGGGAGTATCGGTGACCGAACCAAGAACGCTGACCATGGGCGGCGCAAGTTCGGCAAGCTGCGCCAGCTCGTTCTCTACCTGAAACAGCCCATATTCACTTTGATCAAACAGAACCAGGAGTTCCGGTTTCAAGCCAGCAATCTGCCTTGCAAGTTCAGAACCGATGGACCCACCGGCGCCAGTCACCATGACCACCTGTTTCTCCGCAGATCGGGATAACAGGTGTGTCAACGCAGGTACGGTATCTCTCTGCAGCAGGTCTTCGATCTCGACGTCCCGAATCTGTGACAGTGATCGCCTGCCCGATTCGAGATCCACCATATCGGGGATCAACTGAACCCGAATGGAAAATGGAATCAGGAACTCGATGATGTCGCGCCGCTGTTCTACGCTTGCGGAGGGAATGGCGATAAAGATCTGACTAGCCTGCGTATCCTGCAGCAATCGCGTCAGACCAATGCGCCCATACACGGCAAGCCCATGAATGGAACGACGGTGCATCGCCGGATTGTCATCAATGAAAGCGACTGGCAGGTAATCTCCACGCTGCTCGAGTTGTTGCGCGAGGGCAACGCCTGCCGCACCAGCGCCATAAATGATCACCCCTTCACGCACGTGGCGTCGATTGCGCGCCCATTGAAAGAGCGCACGGACCGTGAACCGTGTGCCACTGATGTACAGCAGCACCAGCATCCAGAAAATGATCGGAACGGATCGCGGGAAGCCTTGCAGCGGCACCAGTAATGCCACAACCGAGACGGCAAGTGCGGCAACTGTTGCACCTGTCACCACCGTCATCATGGCGTGATTGCCCATGTAACGGACAACCTGTCGATACAATCCGAGGCGGACAAACACTGGCACACACACCAGTGAGCTGACCACGAACGCTGGCCAGAACCTGCTGATATCGGGGGATAGATCACCCAGTCTTAGCGCGAACGCGGAGTAGAGCGCGAGGGGCAGCATCAAACAGTCAACAATCAACGCAACTGCCTGCTTCCTGCGCCGTGAAAACTGCTCCAGGAAATCTTCAATCATGTGCTGGCTTCCGTGTCCGGCTGGTCTGCAGAATCAGCGGTGGCGGGCGCCGATCCTGCGCAATACACGAACGATAACAGCAGGAGCGGGATAATGGCAGCGCCAAAGGTCCAGATCGCACCAACGTCAAATCTCGTCATCGACCATGCCAGCGGCAATAGAATCATCACAAAGTAGAGCACGAACCCGGTTGTGGTCCGCAGGTGACCATACGTGATGGCCAGCCGCTGATACAAATGTGACCGATGTGCGCGGGTTATCCTTTGGCCTGTGATCACTCTCGCACCGAGTGTCCACGAAGCATCAAAGATGAACACCACCAGTAGCAGACAGGACACGGTCAGCGGCAGATAACCGGTGCGGTCAAGTTCAATTGCCAGTGCCGGCAGGCAGAGACCTAACAACAACGCACCCGCATCGCCCATGAACACGTGCGCCGGCGGCCAGTTGAACAGCAAAAAACCAAGACAGCTGCCACCAATCATCCACAGGAGACTTTCAGTCCACGTCAGCATCGCACCTGTGAGCAGCAACACGCCCAGGCAATACAACAATGCCTGGCTTGCCGCCAGCCCATCTATGCCATCCATGAAGTTGAAGAGATTGAGAAACCAGAGCATTCCAAGCCCGGTGATCAGTTGCCCTGCGAGCCCAGCCTCTGGCCACGCCATCGATATGAACCAGCCGATGACGACGATCTGAGTGAGAAATCTGAAGGACGCAGGCAGATCGAGCACATCATCGATCAGTCCGACCAGCGCGACGAAACCACCACCAATGGCGAGATACTGGCCGAACGGTTGTGGCGAAACCGCACACCACACCAGTACCGGGAGGGCGATCGCGACACCGCCGC
>JAYSTS010000063.1:0-3257 GCA_043719475.1 Gammaproteobacteria bacterium
ATTCGCGTACTCAGCGTCGAGCGCGGCATCCGCTTCTGGGGCATGTTCAGCGAGATATTTGCCGGATGGGCCGCATTCGAAAAGGAGCGACGATCCGCCAACCCGGATCGTGCAGTCATGGAAGCTGCACTGAAGCAGGTACACGGCTGCATTGAGGTTTACCAACGCGCGGGTAGTCAGCTCTCCGCCGGCCAACACGCTACCATCCTGATAGAAATGATGTGCCATCTGGGGCAGGCGGCACAGGCAAGGCCACTCATCCAGCAGTGGCTGGTCTTTGCACAGCGAACCACCGCGAACTACTTCACCGCTGAACTGCACCGTCTGCACGGCGATGCGATCGTCTCCGGGCTGCCGTTCGAGCCCGATCGAGTGCAAGCCCAATCACAGGCTGAAGCGGCATACCAGACCGCCATTCAGGTTGCGCAGTCCCAGAACGCCCGCATCTTCGAGTTACGGTCGGCCACCTCACTCGCACGTCTGTGGTGCTTGCAGGCACGAACGCATATCGCCCATGCACTGCTCGACCCGCTGCTGGCCTCGTTCACCGAAGGCGCTGGAACCCCGGACCTGCTGGCCGCCGGCGCCGTACTCGACCAGATCAAAGCGCAGATGAGGCAATTGGAGCCGAGCAGATGAACCGGCCCGATGTCCAGCCATTCAAGGTCAGTCTTGAAGGTACACGCAGTTATTATCACGATGTCACCCGGCAGTACGGTCGTTACTCAGGGGATACTGCGGGTTGGCATTACGGTGTCTGGGACGCGGGTGTCACCTCACACCAGCAGTCGCTACTGCGCTCCAATGAACGATTGCTCGCGGCCCTGTCCATCAACACGTCGACGCACATCCTCGATGCCGGCTGTGGTGGTGGTGGCTTTGCAACCTGGGCAGCGGCACGGTTTGGCTGCACAGTAACAGGCATCACATTGGTGCCCGAACACACCAGGCAGGCAAGCGAACTGGCTGACCGACGCGGGGTCGGCCATCTGTGTTACTTCGAGGTTGCACAAATGGATGACCTGCCCTTCTCATCCGGCTCGTTCGACGTGGTGGTCAATCAGGACTCCTGTTGTCACGCAGTCGACAAGACACGATACCTGGCGGGTGTACTGCAAGTGCTACGACCGGGCGGCCACTGGCGGGCGATTGATTTTTCGATCAGACACGGGCCGCTTTCGACCGCAGAACAACTGGACTACCGGACAGTTCTCGAAGGGTTCCAGATTCCCGGCATGATCTCGCCTGCGGGTATCGAAGACATCCTGCACTCACTGGCCTTCGACAACATCCAGTGTGAAGACATCACCTCGGATGTTCTGCCATCGGCCCGTTACATCGAGCGCATGTGTCGACTGCCATCCATGGCCATGCGGTTGGGGCTGGACTGGACTTTTTTCGGTATTGAGCGCGCGGCACGGCGCAATCGTCAGGGCCATGTTCGCGCGGCGGCAGCCTATTCGAGAGGTTTGTTACAAGGTTACTTCCGCCATGGTTGTTACTCTGCACGCAAGCCGCCATAGACAATACGCAATGAGCAGTCCAATCCCACAACTCAGGTCCTGATCAGGGCATTGCCGAACAGATCATCGGGGTCCAGTCGCGTTTTGAGTGCCTGCAGCCGAAACCACGCATCTCCATACAAACTGCCCGCTTCCACTGCTGTCAGTTCGTGATGACCATAAAGATAAGGCGCACCACCCAGTCCAATCGCGTGTGTCAGCATGTCGCGAAGCACACAACGGGTTCGATCGTAACCAACCAGATCCGACGGATGCACCATCGTGTACAGGCCAATGCCATAGACCATCGCACCCGTAAACCGTGTACTGCCTTCCAGCACTGCTTGCGAGGTCTGGCTACGCTTGATCGGCAAGAGATAAACCGCTTTTAGCGAATCTCCGAAAACATGATCCCTCACAGCCGCATCAAGGTACTCGCAGAAGCGAACCAGACCGGCCGCGTCAAGCAGGTAGTCCGACCAGAGGTTCTGCATGCGGGCGTACCTGCCTACCCAGAGTTTCACCGCCGTGCTGCGCCACTGCCGGTAACGCGGAGTTATCCAGCGCAGATACACCTTGCGAGACAACGGCGATGGCGCCCTAATGGCTGCCATCGCCGACGGGTGGTAACTGCCACAGGTTGCTGCATAACGGCCGTTCGCAAACAAGGCTTTGAACAGATCGATAAGGTAATCATCCCCAGCAGCTTCAATGGCCATCCCAGCCAGATCACGCAGCGAATTCGCGCGATAACTGTGCAGGGCGCTCCATCGCTGTTTAGGTGCGGTATTGATCTCCACTTGATGCACGATGCCAAAACGTCCCAGACCGGCCAACGCCCCTGCAAACAGCTCGGTTTGCTCGTTCTCAGAACACCACAAGGTGATGCCCTCGGGCGTCGTCAGTTGAACCCGCCGGATCTGATGGACCAGTGCGCCAAAACGCAGGGAGTCGGCGCCATAACAGCCCACCGACAACGTCCCGCCAACCGACAACCCGAGATGATCGGCCAGTATCGGTATCTGCCGTTGCACCGGAGCCAATTGACGTTCTACTTCGCTCCACAGAAGACCTGCCGGAATCCGCGCGACCATTTCACCGGCGCAATCTTCATCGGAATAAGCTTCATCGGAATAAGCTTCAGCGGACCAAACAACCTGGCCAACACGGTGGGTGGCAATGACAATGCCCGTAGACAGCGATTGCCCCGCGCAGGAGTGGCCACTGCCTCGCACGACCACCGGGATGCCCCTGGATCGTGCAAAATCCAGCAATTGTTCTACATCACCAACTTCGGGCGCACACACCACCGCAGCAGGCAAGCGCGACTCGCGGTGGCCAAAGTCCTGTGCAAAGGGCACGCAGGCGTCCGGACCCAGCACCCGCGCACGCAGAACGGCACGCAGGTCAGCGGCAATCAGCGAAGATGGGTTGCTCAAGGCAACAACGACGGCAGCGGATGGTCCGGGAAGCCAGCGCCACCAGCAATCACCAGCATGACCATGATCAACTGCTCGATCCGAACCAGCTTGTCGGAATATCCAGGCTTGGACGTCACGAACCAGACAAAACCAGTCACCACGAGGATTGCGGCCAGCGCCAGACTACTGGCGTAGACCAATCCATCGGCATCGAACTTGATGGGTACACAAGCGAGCAGGACACCAGCACTGAGCGCCATCAATCCGAACAGTTGAGTCGGACGGCTTCCCCACAGCGTCGCCACGGTACGGCGTTGTGCCTGCTGATCACCGA
>JAYSTS010000064.1:0-3231 GCA_043719475.1 Gammaproteobacteria bacterium
AAAAGATCACTTTGTAGACAGGCGCCTACCCCTCGGTTCAGCCTAACCGACTGATGCCGCAGGGATATTTGCTCTCTCGGCGAAAGAACTTCGGGTTAACAGTGTGCCCTCGCTAACGTTTCCTCCTTAGCAGCAGTCGTTAGCAATTCGCGCCAGCAAGTTGATCAGGTCGGAGTGGTGGCCAACACCATGGGCCGAGGCTCACGGCGCAATCGCCGCCAGCCGCGCTGGCTCAGTTTGCGGGCCTCCTCCAGTAACAGGATCGACGACGCCACGCATACGGCAACCAACCAGTCCACCGCTGCCATGCCCGTCGTACCAAAGAGATGTGTTGCGGGCTCCCAATGGGTGGCCAGTATTTGCAGTAAAAGCACGCTGCCCAAAGAGAGCCACAACATCCAGTTGCCAAAAAACTGCGCGTTGAAGACAGACCCTGATTCAACTCGGGCATTGAACACATTGAAGAGCTGGAACAGAACGAAGGTCGCAAATGCCATGGTCAATGCACGGTCCTGCGGCCCGTTTTGCGACCCGTAGTGCAGCACGGTCAAAGTGCCGACCATCATTGTCGTGCCGTAGGCAAACAGACGCACCAGTCGCGGCAACGGCAGTACCGGCTGGTTGCGCGGGCGCGGAGGTTCGTCCATGAGCCCAGGTCGAGCAGCATCAAGGGCGAGCGAGACAGCTGGTGGTCCGTCCATGATGATCGCGACCCACAGGATCTGCAGCGGCGTGAACGGGTCTGGAAGACCCACCAACTGCGCTGTGAACACCGTCAGGATGGCACCAATCGTCGTTGACAACTGAAAGCGTACAAACTTAAGGATGTTGTCGTAGAGGGTGCGCCCGTGACTCACTGCGATCACGATAGTTGCGAAGTTGTCATCGGTGAGCACCATGGTCGCGGCCTCTTTGGCCACCGCAGTGCCAGCGAGGCCCATGGCAACGCCGATGTCTGCCTGCTTCAGGGCGGGCGCATCGTTAACGCCATCACCGGTCATCGCCACAACATGCCCTTTTGCCTGTAGTGCCCTGACAATGGCCACCTTGTGGCCCGGTGACACGCGCGCGAACACGGCCGTGTCGTCAACGATGTCTGCCAGCTGGTGTGCATTCAGGCGGTCGAGCTCAGTACCCGAAATAGTGCGACCTGTGAGGCCCAATTCCTTGGCAATGGCTGTTGCAGTGCCCTGATGATCACCCGTAATCATC
This sequence comes from Gammaproteobacteria bacterium, assembly GCA_043719475.1. Lineage (GTDB taxonomy): Bacteria > Pseudomonadota > Gammaproteobacteria > Pseudomonadales > Azotimanducaceae > SYFY01. The sequence continues at coordinate 1,213 of JAYSTS010000064.1, forward strand.
TTTACTGCGATACCGGCACACCTGGCGTCTGCAATCGCTTGCCGCGCTTCGGCGCGTGGCGGGTCCATCAACCCGATCAGACCCGCAAAGCACAACTCGCTGACCCAGGATGACAGATCGGCGTCTGCATTGAAGTTACCGACCGGCAATGTGCGGGTGGCAATCAACAATCCTCGCAAGCCTTGTTCACCAAGCGTGTGGTAGTCGGCGTCAATCTGTTGTCGACCCGGCGCATCGAGAATCAACTCCGCCCCGGCGACGCGCTTGCTCGAGCAGCGTTCCAGCAGCACATCCGGTGCGCCTTTAACAAACACCCGCACCTGATCTGCCTCGCGGTGAAAAGTCGCCATGAACTTGTTGACGGAGTCGAATGGCAATTCCGCCACCCTCGGCAATGCAAGCTCGACCGCGTCACGCAACACGCCGCCTTTCGCAGCCAGCACCAGGAGGGCCGCCTCCATCGGATCACCGATCACCTTGCCTTCTTCAATTCGGCTGTCATTACACGCCACGAGAGGAACCAGCAGTGCAGCGAGTTCGGAGGTGACCGCGGGCGTACCCGAATGGGCAATTGATCCCTGAGTTCCATAACCTTCGCCAGACACATCAAACAGTCGGCCCTCGTAGCTGAAGGTTCTGGCGGTCATCTGGTTGAGCGTCAGCGTACCCGTCTTGTCAGCACAGATGACCGTCGTGCAACCCAGAGTCTCGACGCTGGCCAGCCGTTTCACGATCGCGTGCTGGCGGGCCATTTTGTGCATGCCGAGCGCGAGCGTCACCGTCACAACCACCGGCAGGCCTTCCGGCATGGCTGCCACCGCGAGCGCAATCGCGCTAAGCATGATGTGGGTAAAACCGACACCACTCAGGAATTGCATCAACGACAGCAAAGCCACAAGCACGAGCGCGATAACGCCAAGAAGTTTGGCCAGTTGGTCAAGTTGACCCTGCAAAGGTGTTGGCACTTCACGAGTTGCCGCAAGCTCGTGGGATAAACGTCCCATCTCAGTCTGAGCACCGGTTGCGGTCACCAGCAATTCCGCACGCCCTCGTGTCAGCAAGGTGTTCATATAACCCATGTTGCTGCGGTCACCGATTGGTGCATCCGCCGCCACTGGCAGCGTTGACTGTTTGGCTGCAGGCAACGACTCACCAGTCAGTGCCGACTCATCGATTTCAAGACTTGCGGCAACCATAAGTCTGCCGTCAGCGGACACGCTGTCGCCAGCCTCAAGCAGCAGAATGTCGCCAGGAACCACTCCCTCGGCGTTGATCTTCACGCTGGCGCCGTTACGACGCACTGTCGCGCTGACGGGGAGCATGGACTTCAACGCGTCAAGGCTGCGTTCGGCGCGGTATTCCTGGAAAAAGCCGACCACGGCATTGATGACGACCACAACGAGGATCACGCACGCATCTTTGACGCTGCCGACGGATGCGGCCAACAGCGCGGCACCTATCAGGGTCAGGACCATAATCCCTTTGAATTGCGCCAGCAGCACCTTCCACGGTGAACGTTGCGGCGTGACCGGCAGCACATTCAGCCCCCACTTTGCCAGACGTTCAGCAATCTGCAGGTCGCTCAGTCCGACTTCAGGGTCGACATCCAACGCCGAGGCGGCACCCTCGGTGGTTATGGTGTGCACTGCGGCGATTTGAATGGCGTCGTCTGGTGTTTCTATTGGTGCTCTCTCCGGGTCGCAGACCACTGTCCGCCGCTTCATGCGAACTGCCGACAGCCGCCAGTTTCTTGGCGCATGGAGAAGCATGGACCCGGCTGAGTGCAAGGTTCTGTGTGGTAGAACGCCAATCACCGAACATCTCAACGTCTGGATTGAATGTCAGACCAGGTGTGGGAAGCGAGAGTCGAGCCGGTCGCACTGATAGACCTGCCAGGCAACGGCGGTGTTCAGGGAAAAGTCGTCGCGATTGGCAGTGAACGGGTTTGGGGTGGAGTGTCTCTTCCGTGTTTTCGTTACCAATGGTGACGTATCGATCACCTGAAACGTGATGATTGTC
>JAYSTS010000065.1:0-22335 GCA_043719475.1 Gammaproteobacteria bacterium
TCTCGGAGAATTGGGGGTTACAGATCCATAATTAAGTTCGGTACCGACGGTCACACGCTGCTTGATACTCTACGCAAATCTCATGCCGAATAACTGCGCAGTCCGGGCTCATCGGTAACAAAATGGTCCAAGCACATGGGTAACACTTTATTCGCATCACACGTCGCGCCTAACCAGCTGCTCCAACGGACCAGCTATGTATTCACGCCTTTTGCTGTGCGCAAAAGTCGCCCCCACCCATCGGTCCGCTGACCGCAGACGTTAGCCTCCTTAGAGAGGTCCTCGCGAACTCCTTGCTAGAATATCCTTGAACTTATATATTGCCGGTCGTGAAGACCATCAAGTTCGTGGACTCCAGCCAAGACGACATTCGGAACTTCCCTGCTGAAGCTCGCCGGGACACTGGGTTTCAGCTCCACTTCGTCCAAGTAGGACAGGAACCTTCGGATTGGAAGCCGATAAAGGTCGTCGGTTCCGGTGCCATGGAAATCCGAATACATCGGGAAGGCGAGTGGCGCATCATCTACGTCGCCAAGTTCGAGAAGGCGATCTATGTGCTTCATGCTTTTGAGAAAAAGACTCAGCGTACTCGTCAATCAGACATTGAACTCGCCAAGGCGCGTTACAAAGAAGTAGAGGCCTATGAAAAAGCGAAGTAAGAAAACCCAGAGCAACGTCTTTCTTGATCTCGGGTTTGAGCCGGCTGAAGCAGCAGTACTGGAGATGCGCGCGAACCTGATGAGCGATCTTCGCGGCTACATCGAGAAGGAGCAGCTGACTCAGGTAGAAGCTGCCGCCCGTCTCGGCATCACTCAGTCTCGGGTGTCGGATCTGGTGCGGGGCAAGTGGGAGAAGTTCAGCTTAGAAATGCTCATTACCCTGGAGGCACGTCTTGGCCGTACGGTTAAGGTTGAACTTGCAGCCTAGCCTGCCGACGGAGGCTGCTGCTGCAGCGGACCAGCTTTGTGTTCACGCCTTTTGCTGCCGCAAAAGCCGCGCCCACACAGCCGGCCGCTGAGCTGCGACGTTAGGCGCTGAATACCGTGCATTGCCATCGGCCAGAAAAGAAGTTGTAGGAGGTTGGAGAGTCATTCCATCTCGATCCTTTGACAGCCGTTTTGTTCGGTCTCTTCTGCGAAGCCAGATAGTTGGTAACGTTTTCGCGCGTGTCGAGAATACGCAAGGCGCGTCATGAGCTCACCGCCGATTTCTCATTCGCTAGTCCGCCCTCTTGCTCTCTATCTCGGGCTGGGCGCTTTGTTTAGCCATGAGCTTGATGCCATGGTCCAGTCCGAATGGCGGCTACTCTACGTGTTGCGTTCGATGCCGGATGAAAGAGCGATGTTTTGGTTCGTCTGGCTCCACATTCCCCTATATGGACTGATGGTCTGGTTGATCCATCACCCAAGCCACCGTGTTCAAAGCGGCTCAAGAAACCTATTTGCGGTGTCTCTTGTCGTTCACGCTGGAATTCACCTTTACCTCTCTGGCGAGCTGCTCTACACGTTCAACTCCGTTCAATCTCAAACACTTATTTACCTTGGCGCCCTTTGCGGTTTAGTGTTCTTATTCATCGGTCGATTCTCGGGGGAATCATTGCGTCGCGCCTAACAACTCACTCCAAACGACCGCCTATGGCGTCGGTTGAGTTCAAATGTTGGACGTCTGAATCGGAATCCCATGGGAATTTTCGATCTATTTTCGAAGCGTCAGCGTCGGGCACGTGGTGAATTGCCTGACATATACGTGTATGACGAGCTTCCTCAACCATTGCGTGTTCAGATTGTCCACATCGTTCAAGATGCATTTGGTGTAGATCACTACGGAACGCACTCTGCCGAGAAGGCATATGAGTTCGTCAAACAGACTTTGTGCAGAGAGTACGGCTTGTTTGAATTGGTCAAGTATCCAAAGTCCGACGCAGAGTCGGTGTTCAAATTCTTCTTGGCTGAAGAATCAACGGAACGGGCGCTTCAAAGAACACGGCGTTGGGTTTCGATTTTAATCGAATGAACTGATTCGGCTTGACTCGAATTTCTTACATGCCGAAGCGGTGAAACCCACTCTCCCGGTCTTGCGCGGGGATGGCTTCGAGGGCGCTAACGAGGATTTTTTGCTGCACATGAACACATCGACACGGGCGGCACAAAGAGTGTCTCGTCAATGGACTGAAGGCGTTCGAGAGCACCATGAAGCCCATCTGCAAAATGTGAGAGTGGCCAAATAAACCCAGCCACACTGCAAAAGCACTGATCAGCATGTGTCTAAGTAACGGACTGATGCCCCCATACCTCGAATCGCAAATGGGTTCGCTCCGGTCGTTGCTAGAGAGCGGGATTCCTACAGTGAGAAGTAAGCTTGGGGGCATGGGCAAGAGCCCGACCCAACCGTTGTTCCAGAATACTTCGCACGCTATTCATTGAACCTGACGGCAACCAACACTCTGTTCCTTGTCGAGGCAAACTCTGCAAGAAAATGAAGCGACGCCCAACCCATCAATCCACCGGATGCTGCGCGATGGAGCCGCTCAGGGCCGGTGATTTCAAACGTTGGGTAGTCAATGGATACGGAGTCGAACTGCAAGTTCGACCCGATTCAAAATAAATCTCGGCAAGGGTCATGGCAATGGGTACACGTTCCCCATTAAATAGCCGTATCCAGTATCGAGCCACACTCGCGAATTTGAAGGGAGCAAAGCATGAACGAACTGTGTACCAAGGGAGCCACAGAGCTGGCCGCAATGATCGCTTCAAGAAAGGTAACGTCGGCCGAGATGATCGACGCCTATCTCGCTCGCATCGAAGCGGTCAACCCGGCAGTGCAGGCGGTGACCGTTACATTGGCTGCCGAGGCCCGTGCTGCAGCCATTGCTGTTGATCGCGCAATTGCAGCCGGAAAATCTCCGGGACCACTGGCCGGTGTGCCGTTCACGGTGAAGGAAAACATCGATGTGGCGGGCTCGGCAACCACATGGGGTGTTGCCGCGTTTGCCGGGCAGATCGCTTCGGCCGACGCGCCCATGGTCGCGCGACTGCGGGAAGCCGGCGCCATCCCGTTAGCTCGAACCAACCTGCCGGACTTCGCGTTCCGCTGGGACAGCGTGAGCGGACGCGGCGGCCGTACGCGCAACCCGTGGGATGCGACCCGTACGGCGGGGGGTTCATCGGGTGGGGAGGCAGCGGCGCTCGCAAGCGGCATGACCCCTCTCGGTCTGGGCAACGATCTGGGCGGTTCGTTGCGCGTACCGTCGCAGATGTGTGGGACCGCAGCCCTGCGGCCCTCGCGTGGGCGCGTCGCAAACGGCGCCGTGACCCAGCCGTGGCCGGAGCCGATGGCGATCCAGATGACCAACTGTCAGGGGCCCATGGCGCGTCGCGTGGCCGATCTACGTCTGGCGCTTGAAATCATCAGCGCGCCGGACGCGTGTGATCCTCGCTGGGTTCCTGCGCCCTTGCAGGCGTCACCCACCAAGGGACCAACTCGCGTCGCCGTGGTTCGAAACCCTGCCGGTACAGGAATCGCACCACACGTGCGTGCGGGAATCGACCGAGCCGCCGATTGGCTGGCCAATGCGGGATATGAGGTGGTGGACGCCGAGCCGCCACAAATCACGGAGGTGGCGGCGCTGTGGTTCGACGCCATGTGGGCAGACCTCGGTGGAATGTGGCCAAGTATGGCACCTGTCGCCGGACCTGATGAGGCCATGTTCGTGAAGGCCTGCCTCGAACAGGGCGTATTCAAACCCGTCGATCAGGCAGGACAGCGCGCCGTTTGGGAAGCGGTTTACCGGCACGCGTCGGCATGGTCGCAGTTCATGCTCTCCCATCCGGTGATCCTGTCTCCTGTTTGTTGCGAGCCCGCATGGGTCGTTGACGAGGACGTGTCTCACATCAACCGGATCGCGACGGCGATGCGGATGGTCGTGTCCGTCAATATCCTGGGATTGCCCTCCTGCGCTATGCCGGTCGGCAGCGATGATGGTCTGCCGCAAGGCGTCCAACTCATCGGCGCCCGATTTCGTGAGGCGCTTCTACTGGACGCCGCGCAAGCGATCGAGGATCGTGCACCCGTGCTTACCCCAATCGAACCGAGAGAGGCCAGGGGCGCGTGAGGAGCGCGTGAGGGCCGAACGTTGTTGACCATTCGAACACCATGAGGGAAAAAACTGATGCGAATGCGCGTGCTCGACGTCAACGTCGGACAACGGTTCACTGAGAGGAACGGGCTTCGCATCCGGCCCGAAGTCGAAGCTGACAGACGAGTAATCCGCGAGATTACGGTCGTCGCCTTTGAGCACATGCCTTACGCCGAGGGAGATGAGCACGAACTGATCGATACACTTCGTGCGGAGTCTCGACTCTACCTGTCTCTGGTGGCCGAAGTGGAAGGTCAGGTCGTGGGGCATATTGCGTTTTCGCGCGCCAAGGCTTCGGACAAATCTGGCGACTGGTTTGCACTGGGGCCCGTCTCCGTGTTGCCTTCGTTCCAGAAAAAAGGGATCGGATCGACGCTCATCGAGACCGGATTGGCGAAGCTCGCGAACGAGGGTGCAGCAGGATGCATCCTCACCGGCGATCCAGACTACTACACGCGTTTTGGGTTCGTGCTGGCACCAGAGTTGGCCCCACTTGGCGAGCCTATCGAGTTTTTTCAGGTCAAGTTGATCGATGGCACAATGCCGAGCGGCAAGATTCATTTCGATCCTGCTTTCGGCACTGGCGCTTAACATACCGATGCACGACAGAAAATTCGCATCGAAGGCTGAATCAAGTGGAGCAAGAAGCCATGCCGCAGATGGAAGCGATACAAATCACCGCAGAGGTCTATCCGCTCATCTGGTCAGATGACGTCAGCCGCATCGCCGATTGGGCAGTCAAGACGCTCGGACTAACCGAATCATGGCGCGCAGTCGAAGACTCAGGGGTCGTGGAACATGCGGAATTGAATTGGCCCGGCGGGCGGATTTCCCTGAACATTCGCCACGAATCAAACCAGAACACGGGTCCGGCCGGCGTGTCTTTGCGAATTGACGATCCCGAGCGTGTGAAAGCGGTGTACGCAAAGGCGGTGAGCGGAGGCGCCACCATCACCCAAGGCCCTGAAACCACCCGGGTTGCTTACAGCTTCACCACTGTCGATCCAGACGGCAATCAATGGTGGGTCAATGCCGAGACAGGTTTTTTGGATCAACTCAGGCAGGACAAAACTTCGAGCTGACATCATCGAGGATGGGTTCGGCCTGATCTCTCTCCGTCCAGCAATTCAGCACTCGCTCACCCAACGTTTTTGATCCCGGCTCGCCTCCTCTCACGCGTTGCACTCCCCTCACCCGTTACATTGACAAATCGAGTCCACTCGTTCGCAATCGGGAACACGGCGGTTCGTCACTTCCACCCTCCAAATTGCGAACGCCGCGCATCACGATCTTCACGCTACCTATCAGGAGTCGGTCCAGATGGTTCAACCCGCGATCATTGAACGGCAGAAAGTCATTTCGAAAACACCGATGCTGCAACGCATCGCGGCGATGAAGGCATCATTGAAAGCCGCCGGCGATGAAGCCCAGCATCTGCGCCATCTACCCGCGTGGGCTTCCAAATTGATGGCGGATCAAGGGTTGTACCGTTATGCCCTGCCCATGGAGCTGGGTGGTGAGAACCTTCGTGCACGCCAACAGATCGAGATCATTGAAGCGGCTTCCGCCATCGATGGTTCGGTGGGTTGGTGCACGCAGATTTCATCCGAAATCAACGCCCTCGTCATTCGTCGCATGGACCCAAAACTTGCACACACGATATTCAACGACTGGGACGCACTCGTCTGTTCCGGACATGGCCCCGCAAATGGCCCTAACCCAGGGCGAAAAGCGCGCAGGGATGGGGACGGCTGGCGGCTGAACTACCAGGGTTCATTCGCGAGCGGTTGTCACAACGCGAACTGGAACTTCCTCATGGGCGCGTCAACGGTCGATGAGAACACCGGCAAACCTGCGGAAGCCTCCTTCATGATTCCGCGCGGCGAGTTTGAAATCGTGGACACCTGGGACACCGCAGGCATGCGCGGCTCCGGCAGCCACGATGTGCGTATGACGGACTGTTACGTGCGGCCCGAACACCTCCTCCCCTTCCGCTCGTTGGCACCATCTGAAATCTGGGAAAATCCGACCTACCGAAATCCGACGCATGCGATCTATAACAAGGCAGCGGTTGCGCTGGGTGTCTGCCGTGGCGCTATCGATTCCTTCATCGAACTCGCTCAAGCGAAAACGCCCTGGGGTGCCGGGGCGATGTTGAAGGATCAACCTCTGGTGCAGTATCGTATTGGCGAAGCGCAGGCCACCTTGATGGCGGCTCGGGCATTCGTCATGGACACACAGGATCGACTGGAGGCCCACCTCGGCCCACTCCCGTCGAACGGCGGACGTCTGGCTCCGGAATGGGAGTACTTCTGGCCAGCACTTTTGGCGTGTGCACACGCCGCGCAGTCATGCAGAACGATTGTCGACATGATCAACAACACCGCCGGTACCACCGGGAGCCGAATGGACAGCCCGCTCGAACGACAGCTGCGTGACGCGCACCAGGCGGCCAACCATGCGTTGATTTCGTACCGACACTACGAAGATCTCGGCAAGACATTCGTTGGTTACGAACCCGCCGCCGGGTACATGGAACTCTCTCGGGCCTGACACACACGGGTGCTTGAGCGGTCTCCTGACCGCGATTGTTGGGAACGTCGAAGATCGCGATCAGGAGATCGCTCCCACAAAGTCATGGAACCAACGGTTCGCGATCGCAAGATCGCTCCCACAGGGCGCTTTTACTCGACGTCTCATGACTGAATCTGCCAACTTCACTGGTTGTGACCTTACGGTTTGATTTCCGCTGCAATCCGACCTTCTCTGCAGTCAATCGTTAAGAAGCTCTCAAATACCCCTGCGCAGCATTTTCGGTTGCGTAATTTTTGTTTAATTGAAGTTAACCAGACCTGGCTCCGATGTAGTTTCTAACTTGCAGGCGCTCTGTTGCGGTGAGCATTCCGTTCCACCCAAGCACCAACAATCCCGCGATACAGACGACGAGTGTCACTGCCTGCGCTGGCGCGCCCCAATGCTGACCGATCCAGGTCGCCATCAATCCCACCACAATCGTCATGCTCATGACGGTTACCGTTGACGCGTAATTCCATGGCAACGGATAAGACCGCTGAGAAAGCCAGGACCCCACCACGGCCCTGACGAGAAACCCGCACATGACGCCAACCCCGACACCGAACAGACCCAGCAGGGGGGCGAGTACGACAATTGTGATGACCGTGCATGCCAAAGCCGCAGCATAGGCATACAGGCTCAGGTAGCTTCGCATGGAGAGTCCAATACCAATATCCGTGATCCAGCCGACAGCTTGAATAGCGAGACCCATCGCCAGCGGGAACACGACGACAGCGGCATCAACATAACGATCAGAGGCCAGTAAGAGAATGAGCGGCTTCGCCAATAACGTGAGTGTCAGCACCAACAAACACATGAGAAACGTGAAGAGTTTCAACACAAGATTGAAGGTCACGGCCGCGTTGGCCTGTTTGTGCAGCGACAGAAAAAATGGTCCCCACGCCGTTTGAAACGCACTGACCATCAACCCGGTCAGTATTGCGATCTTGGTAGCGACGGCGTACAGACCGAGCGACTCGATGCCGATCAGGTCAACGATCAGCGTGCGCTCTAGTGTGGGAGAAAAAGCGCCCACCACGCAGACGATGCCGATAGGAACCGCATAGGGCAACATCTCTCGTAGTCGTTCGGTATTGCGCGGTAGTACCAACCACTTCCGTATGAAGAACAAACCCAGCACACCAAAGACAGTGTTGGTGCTCAAACCCACGAGCAATACGCCTTCCAGTCCCACATTGAATACAAGAACAGCCACGGCCAGGGAAGTTGTCTGCAGCACGGCAAAACCAATGGCCATGACCAGGTATTGATTGCGCGCAAATGTCCACTTCAGAAGCCCCTGCGTGAAACTGATCAGCAACAGGAAAGGCAGTTGCAACAGCACGATTCTGAACAGACGCACGCTGTCCGGCGTGTCGATCAGGAAACCGGCGATCCAGTCCGCGCCCATCCAGAGCAGAGGCAACAGCACGGCCAGACCGGAAAATTGAAACAGCAGAGACTGCGATATCAACTGACGCCGCTCAACGGTGTCTTCACGCTCATAGAAGTAGCGCGCCACCGCGGAATCCTGGCCAAACACGAACGTGATGGCCATGAAGCTGGCCAGCACCAGGAAATAGTCGAGCACACCGTAATCAAGCAGCGAAAAATGCCGTGCGAGCAGTGGAAAGGTAATGAGCGCCAACAACGAGCTGACCGCTGCCGCGCCACCATAGAGCGCGGTGTCTTTCAGCAGAAAGCCAAGACGGCCACTCTGCGAAAGGCCGGACGGCGTGGTGTCGTTCACCTCACTCATCGGTGGACACGCTGATGCAGCACAGGTTTCGTATGCCCATGCAGGCGCAGACGGCGCTCCGTCTCACGGGATGTCCCGATCCGCAGCTTGCAACAAATCCAGCCATAACCGCGCCAGACTGACACCGTTGTAGCGGTTGAACCAGGTATTTGCGTCACGCCCGATCGCTTCCACTTTTTCTGGATGGTCTGCCATGTCCAGCAAGTGCCGGAGAATGTCGTCCCGCGTACGAACCGGCAGCATCGGCGGGGGTGGATGTCCGAAGATCTGTTCGTACTCCCCGACCGCAAAATTGAACCCCTGCAACAGTGGTTTGCCACTGGCGAGTGCTTCCCAACCCGTTCCGCCCCAGAGAAGCCTTGGAACATCGTAAAACTCACCCACCCCGATATCGACTCGTGAGAGTAGCCACATCAATTCCCGACGGTCCATCTTCGGTAACCAGTGAACGTACGCATTGATGCCCAACTCCTTGATCAGCTGCTTCGTGGTCTCAACATCCGTTCCATACTCAACGATCAGCAGACGCGGTTTGAGCTCCGGCCGTTCCTTGATGAGCGAGGCAAAGGAGCGGACCAGCCAGTCATTGTGCTTGTCCTCCTTGATCCACGACTCAGGCGAGTAATGGCCAGGGTTAGTCCAGAACAGGCGCGCCTGGTGCAGGATCGTGAAGCTGGAATCAACCATTACCTTGTTTGCGTCGAGTAATACCTTCGAAGGTGGCGCTTCCGGCATGTTCTCCTCGACATACACAGCCGGTATCGCAAGCTTGATGGGTTCGACGCCAATGTCGATCAGGACATCGTGCGTGAGACCCATCTCGGCATTCAGAACATGCTTTGCCGCACGAATTCCGGCTGACTGCAGGCGAGCGATGTGCTCGCCCACCAGGCGATTGATGCCCAGCATGCCGTCAAATCGCTGAACAAACTCACCGGAGCGAAGGAATTCCACGCCGGTCGCATAGGGGAAAAAGAGATCCAGTGACATCCCCGCCCTGGCGAGATTGGCCGGCGTGATCCCGGATGCCATCAGCCGGTCGTACTCGCCATATGTCCTTCGAATCAGCGCCTTCGATATCGGGTGCGCCCAGCCATCCTGCAATCCGAGCCACGATCTAAACATGGAGCGGGACGCCATCAACCAGGAATAGGGAAACTCAAGCGCCGTAACGAGCGCGTTGGGGATCAGCGTCTGGTGTATATAGGGCTGCCACCTCTCCATGTTCCAGGTGTCACTTTCGGGTTTGAAGTGACTCAGAGATCTTTGACCGTCGTTGGCATACAACAACAGATGCGCATCTGCGCCCATGTCCCGGAAGTAACGCATGATCGCGAAGTTGGCGTTATTCATGTTGCCAATCAGTGCAATTTTCATCCCAGCACTGCTTCGAGTGGTTCTGGATCCGGAAAATTCACCAGAACACCCATGCCCTTGCGCTGAAACACCACCATGCTGCCCAACGCCACCGCCGATGCATGGGCTTGTTTCACGACTGCGCCAATGTCCTGCAAGGTGCCCGCACCGCCGTGTGCAATCACCGGAATCGACACCGCATCGGCGACGTGTCTGATCAGTTCCAGATCAAAACCAGCCCAGGACCCTTCGCGATCGACCGAGGTCAGCAGAATTTCACCGGCGCCGCGACGTTCCACTTCCTCAGCCCACGAAACCGGATCGCGTCGAGTGTTTCGACGACCGGCCAGCGTCCGCACCGTCGCGCCTCCCCACAGACCAGCCTTCACATCGATCGACGCCACCACCGCCTGGCTGCCGTACTGGCGAGCAAGCTCCGTCAGCAAGTCCGGATGATCGATCGCAGCCGTGTTGATACAGATTTTTTCAAAGCCGATGTCGAACACTGATTTGGCCTGCACGAGTGAACGCACGCCGCCGCCATACCCAAGGGGCATAAAACACTCATCGGCAATGTCGGCCAACAACTTCAGGTTAGGGCCCCGGCCTTCGCGACTGGCGGTGATATCGAGAAACATCAGCTCGTCGACTTCGAGTTCATTGAAGATGCGAACCGTGTTGCACGGGTCGCCTACATAACTGAATTTTCCGAAGCGCACCGTCTTGACCAGGCTCTCATTACGCAGCAGCAGCACCGGTATGACTCGAGTACGCAGTGCGTTCATAACGCGGCAAAGTTCCGGAGAATCTGCATGCCAAACCGGTGGCTTTTTTCCGGATGAAACTGCACGCCATAGATGTTATCGCGACCAATGGCTGCTTCGAAGTCGAGGCCGTAATGGGACCGCATCAGGGAATGCTGGGGATCATCCACCTGCACGCAGTAGGTATGCACAAAGTAGTAACGTGACTGGCCCGACATTCCCTGGGTGAGCGCACTCGGCGTGGTTGGACGGGCGATATTCCAACCCATGTGCGGCACCTTGAGTCCGTCCTGCTTAGGGAATCGTTGGGTGATGCCCGGTATCCAATCCAGACCAGCGAGAACACCCTCTTCACTCGACCGCGTAAGCAGTTGCATGCCAAGACAAACACCCAACACCGGAATGCACTCCGTGAGCGCCTTGTTGCGCAGCACTTCCAGCACGCCAGGTACACCATTGATCCGCGCCATCGCCGCATCGAATGCACCCACGCCGGGCAACACCAGCTTTTCTGCACGGCGAATCGCCTCGGGATCGGCCTCGATGGATGCCTTCACACCGATGCGCTTGAACATATTGAGCATGGAGCCTAGATTGCCCATGCCGTAGTTGACGATGGTTATGATGTCGGCAGTCTGCTTGGGAAACAGTATTTCAGGTAGAAGCTCATGGGCACAAGATTGGCCTTGGCCAGGACAAAGAACAATGGACGCAGTCGTTCAAAACGCTTTTTGTAGGTGGGGAAATCGGTCCAGTTTTTTGGTGGCGATTGCATCACCTCGTCGTATAACGTTTCACTCAGACCAAGGCGTTTCTTGAAGTAACCCACCAACTCTTCTTCGATCAGTGGTGGCGTGTTGTACTCGGCCCACGCCTGCCCACGAGACATCTCACCATTGCGAGCCAGCGCAGACAGTGTGTTGTTGCGCATGTCACTGCCGTACTTTTGTGGAAGATAGACGCTGTGACAGAACGATGTCATCCGGTTTTCCAGATGATGTCCGCCGTAGTACTGCCACCCATAGTTGGTCCTGAGAAACTCTCTGGCACTCTCTTTCGAATATCGGATGTACCAGAACGGTCTTATGAACTTCGTTTGATCAAAAATGGCCGACTTGAGAAATCGTGAAAACGTCATCAACGGGTACGTCTTCATCCGGCCCCGGCCGAAGCGACTATGGATGGCTTCAATGTAACGCCCATCAAAGTAGTTGCGTCCTAGTGGAGTGATGCCTTCCGCGACAAACGAATGACCTTCGAGGATGGTCTTGATAGCGAATTTCGCTGCAACCTGCCGGAGCAAGTAGGCATAACCCAGATCGGTCGAAGCCTCGATTTCCGGAACACCGGAAAGAAAGAAGGCCCGGAAAATGTCGTCTGCTTCCTTGTTCGCAACCACATGGGTGTACAGATCAACATCCAGGCACTTCAACACCTTCTGGATGTTCATGGTGGCGATGGCTGAATTCCACGTGTTGTCGTAGTGCACGGCCAGAGGGCGCAGGCCCCAGTGTTTGGCCAGATAAACCAGGTACGAAGAATCGGTGCCACCGCTGACGCCGACAATACAGTCGTATTGTTTGCCTTCCCCGGTTCGCTTGATATCGGCAAGGAGTTCGGCAAACAGTGCTTCGCCCTTGGCCTGGCCCGTACCGTAATGACTGACAAGCTCTTCAACCTGCCGGCAGTAGTTGCAAATGCCTTCGGCGTCAAAATGAATCGCCGATACTCGCTCGTCGTAGATGCAGCGAGAACAGATCCGCAGATCAACCTTGTCAATGTCTGGGTCCAGCAGGAGACTCATGTCGGAAGACTACCTAGTCGCTGTCCGCCCTCCCCAAGAAGCATAACAAGATCAGGTTCGAACCAGGTTTTCGCGTCGTAAGCGAGCTCTAGCCGGCGGATTGCACCACCTCGGCACGCGACTGTGTATTGACCGTCGCCTGATTGCTCAACACACCCAAACTCAACGTTGTGTTCGCGCGTCAGCGGTTGTGCCGCCCAGATGATCAAGGGTTTGTCATTCAGCGTTGTGAATGCACCGGGATAGTGCCGAGTCTGTGCACGAATGAAACGATCAATAAAAGCGGTGTCCTGGGTCCAGTCGATTCGGCCATCTTCCGGTCCACGCTGCGGGAAGATTCTGCGCCTGGTTTCATCCTGTACTCTGAGCGGAAGCTTACCTCTCGCCAACGCTGGCAGTGTTTGGCGCAGCAATTCCAGTCCGCGCTCTTCGATGCGCGAATACAGCGAGGCTATGGTGTCATCAGGATGTATGGCTTCTTCGGCCTGCGCCGCAATTGGCCCGGAGTCCACACCATCGTCCATCTGAAACAGCGTGATTCCTGTGTGGGTTTCGCCGTTGATCATGGCCCAGCCCAGCGGTGCACCGCCGCTGTAATCCGGCAGCAACGAAGCATGCAATCCGTACGCGGGGGCCAGCGCTTGCCACCGCTTCGGAATCATGTGGTACCAACCCGCGACAACAAAGGTGTCCGGCTTCCACGTGGTTACCACATCGAACAAGGCGGCGTCATTCATCGATCCCTGCAACGCTTCAACGGGAATCTGCCTTGCCTTGGCTACCGTCACAAAGTCTGCATGCAGTACGTTGGTCACGCCGGATGGTCGATAGGAAATGGCAAAGGTCTGTGGCGCGGTGACAATGCCAACCACGCGGATGTCTGGTACTTCGAGGCAAACATCCAGGCAACGCAGACCGAACGTGCTGGCGCCAATGAAGACAATGTTCACTACAGGTTCACTTCCTTGCAATCACCGTGATGCCAGACTCCTCAACGTGCAGGCGTTCTATGGTGAGGCCCGCTCGGCTGCAGAAGGTCTCCACTTCTTCTGGTGTATGCCGGAAACAATTCTGCGGACGAAACCAGTCGAAGTTGATGTGGTTCATTTCATCGATGCTGTAGTCCGGACGGTAGTACGCCTTGCAGATCTTGTAGTAGAACAACCGCTGCAGATTGAATTTCCCTTTCTCGATACCGAGGAACGGAATGGCCTCATCGATCTCGATTTCGATATTCAGGTCGCCCAGGGTCTTGCCAAGTCTGGTCAGGGATTCCAGCGCCTTCCAGGCCTCTTCATTGTCCATCGACGAGATCGACGCGCGGACATGATCGTCGGTGAACTCCCGGATCGGTGCCTTTTTCACATACACGTAGAACAGGAATTTCCCACCTTCTTTCAACCGTCGGGACAATTGTCCGATGGCTTTTTCAACACTATCCGTGTGGTGCAATACACCCTCGGAAAAGATCACATCGAACGGCCCATAGTGCTCAGGTATCGAGTTCAGATCGCACTGCTCGAACCGCCCCGGCAGGCCGTGTTCGGCAAACCGCTGCTCCGCAACCTTGGCGGCCTCGGAGATATCCACCCCAAGATAATGATGTTGTTTCAGGTGATCGCCAAACAGCAGCAATCCTGATCCACCACTTCCACATCCGGCGTCCAGAATGTTCTTAGGACCAGGGACCGATGCAAGAAGCTGGTCGAGGCGAGAGTGATCACCATCGAAGTACTTCTCGAACAGCCAGCGTTTCCATTCCTGTTGAACAGCCGGGGACTCATAGGTGTCCCGTTTTTTCCATTTGAAGCCGAAGGTCTCTTCGGTCTGTCGCTGCGATTGTGAAGTTTTGTCAGTCAATGCAGTTCTCTCTATCCGCTCTGTGGTTATGGGTTCAATTGGCAGGCTGTACTTCGTTCATCCACGCTTCGACGTTCAGCAGTGACCAGATCAGCAATCGCCGATTTTCTTCACCGCGCAGGTGTTGTTCGACCAAGGGCGCAACCGCCTGCCGATCGAGCACGTCATAGATGCGTGCATTGCTGTCGAGCAGCGTGCGCTTCACAAAATCGATGCTTTCACCCTTGAACCAACTGGCATCAGGCGAAGAAAAGCCCTGCTTCTCGGCGATGGTAATGTCCGCAGGGATATAGCGGTTCATCATGTCCCGCAGAATCTGTTTACCGTCGTTGGTTTTCTGGAAGTAAACCGTTCGTTTGTCGCGATGATCGTTTTCGTTGATCTTCAATACGTCGGCAAGATTGTTCAGCTTGAGGCCGACCGGACATTGCATCGCAAAGTCCACCAGGTCGTTGTCCATGAAGGGCACTCGACTTTCCAGCCCGTGCGCCATGCTGAGCTTGTCTTCCACCACGAACAGGCCGTGCAGAAAGGTCTTGGCTTCGAAATAGAGGCTGTGATTGATGTAGTCCTCGGGACGATCGAGCACATTGTCATGACTTGTGAAGACATCGCGAAAAATGTCACGGGTGTTTACGGCTTCAACTTCCCGTTGCACCGGGGCAAACAGCTGTGTGATCTCGCTGCCCTTTAGCATTCGCTGCCAATAAGAATAGTACTGATCAACATAGTGCTCAAAATTCTGGCTGCCAGCAGCTCGGTAGTACCGCCACGGATAGCCACCAAACAGTTCGTCTCCGCCGCAGCCGGAGAGCACCACTTTCACAAACTTGCTCGCAAGTTTTGCAGCGTAATAGTTCGGGTAGCTCTGGCCTACCCTGGGTTCTTCCAGATGCCGGGCAACACTGGGCAGACACCGCTCCATGTCGCCTGCTTTGAGCACCATTTCATAGTGTTCGGTCTTGAAGCGAGCAGACATGAATTCAGCTTTCGGTCGTTCGTCGAAAGAAAGCTCGATGCCCGATGCGGAGCTGAGATCGAAACCACAGGTGAAACTCTTGAGGTTCGGAAAGGACATCGCGGCAATGGCGGTAATCGAGCCACTGTCCATGCCGCCACTGAGGTAGCTGCCCAGTTCCACATCCCCGATGAGCTGTCGATTGACTGCCTGGCGAAAGAGCCGGTCGAGTTCTTCGAGGTACTCCGCGCGATTTCCAGGCTGATCGGGTTCGCGAAACCGATAGTCCCAATATCGTTGTACGTCTAGCCTGGAACGTGACGGATAGAACCGGGCATAGTGTCCAGCGGGCAGCAACTTGATGTCTTCAAGCAAAGTCTGATCAGTGAAGATGTTCTGGAAAGTGAAGTACTCGAGCAACGCTTGTTTGTTAAGCCTGCGGCTGAAGCTGGGCTGAGCAGTGATGGCCTTTTGTTCTGAAGCAAAGGCGAACCCATCACCGTGCTGAGCATAATAAAGCGGTTTGATGCCATAACGGTCGCGCGCTAACAGAAGCGACCCTTCCCGCCGATCCCATAGTCCGAAGGCAAACATGCCATTGAATCTGAGCAGCGCTGAGGTACCCCACTGCACCAACGCATTCAGTACCACTTCGCTGTCGGTCATGCTGCGAAAGTGATGGCCGAGGGCCTCAAGTTCCGCCCGTAGTTCGCGAAAGTTGTAGATCTCTCCGTTGTAGGTCAGGACAAAACGTTGATCGGCGCTGATCATCGGCTGCTGACCGCTGGGGCTCAAATCAATGATGGCGAGGCGACGGTGGCCGATGCCGACGTTGTTTTCGACCCAGTGGCCGTGACCATCAGGTCCGCGATGAGCAACGGCGTCCGTCATCTTTTGCAAGATGGCCAGGGGGACAGAAGATCCCTCAGGGTGAATCAGGCCGACGATGCCACACATGAAATCGATGCGCTCCTTGATTCGACAATAATCGGTAACGCTGCAGACGCACAACGTAAGCGCAGTTGACGATTCATCCTGTGCCGATTTTCAGCATGGACCGTTACAAAAATCGCGATCAGGAGATCGCTCCCACAGACATTGGGTATCGTGACTTTGTGGTCTCCTGGTGGGTGGTCTCCTGGTGGGTGGTCTCCTGGTGGGTGGTCTCCTGGTGGGAGCGGTCTCCTGACCGCGATCCGGGTGAATGAAATCGCGGTCAGGAGACCGCTCCCACAGGAGATCTCCCACAAGTCGTTTTTACTCGACGTCCCACTACTGAATCTGCCAACCTCATTGGTTGTGACATTACGGTTTGATTTCTGCTGCAATGCCGACCCTCTCTCCAGTCAATCGTTCCGAAGCTCTTAAATACCCCTGCGCAGCATTTTCGATTGCGTAGATATTGTCCAACAGAGGTTAGACCACCACCTCGGCTCATCACCGCCGATCGTCGAGAACACTCTGAATGACAAATGCCTGCTCCGCTTCCGTCATGCCGTTAAACAGTGGCAACGAAATACTGCAGTGGTTGGCGGCATAAGCATTGGGGAAGTCAGCGGGCTGATGACCATACTTTTCCCGGTAATAACTGAGCATGTGTACCGCATGGGTTGCGGGACGGGTCGACACGCCGGCGGTCTGCAACTGGTCCATCCATTCATTGCGCTTCTGGTTGATGCGCACAACCGACCCTGATGTCACAGGCGCAGGCTCAAACAAGCATGGATAACTCTGATAACCATGTTCCAGACCTGCTCGGTGCGCAGGCGTCCGCAACCACCACAAACCAGCGAACGCGTCATCATAGATTCCGGCAAGGCGCTGTCGCTCCTCCACAATCTGCTGCGCTCTGTCCATCTGAGCCGAGCCGAGCGCGGCCTGAATGTCGGTCATACGCTGGTTGTAACCGGCTTCCGGATGATCTGCCAGCAGGTAGGGCCGCGCGCCCAGGTGGCGCTGCAGGTCCGTCATCGCAGCGCCATGGTCTCGCAATCGGCGCAGCTTCTCAGCCAGGGCGTCATCACTGGTGGTGATCATGCCACCTTCACCGGTGGTGATGGCCTTGCGTGGGTGAAAGCTGAAACAACCTGTGTCACCCAGCGTGCCGACATGCGTTCCGTGGTAACGGCTGCCAAACCCACAGGCTGCGTCTTCGACAACGAATAGATCGTGCGCTTTCGCGATTTGATTGATAACCGTCATTTCGGCGGCCAGACCGAACAGGTGAACCGGAATGATGGCTTTGGTTCTTGTGGAGATTCGCTGTTGTAGCTGTTCGACATCGATGTTGAAGGTGTTCAGGTCGATGTCGCAGAAGATGACCTTGCCACCCAGATGTTCAACCACGTTGGCGCTGGCAATCCACGTGAATGCCGGCACGATAACCTCATCGCCCGGTTGCAGGCCAAGCGCAGCCAGCGATAAATGCAGCGCGGTGGTACAAGAGGTTACTGCGATGGAGTGCCGGGCACCGGTGAATGCGCTCCACTTCTCCTCGAACTCACGAACCTTCGGACCCTGCACCAACCAGCCGCTACGCAGTGGACCAAGGACACTCTGGATTTCAGTCTCGGTGAGACTGGTGCGCGCGATCGGGACGTTAATAATCCCCTTGTTGGTCGTCATGCGGTCAGACCGACCACCCGACGACGGGCAGCCACTTCCGACTTGTGCGTAGCCCGCCATTCAATCAACCGCCTGAGGCCTTCTCGCAGATCCAGAGTTGATTCAAAGCCGATCTCGGCACGGGCTTTTTTTGGCGACCCGACACGATTACGCACCAGAGTAGCCTGGCTGTTAGGGGTATACAGGATCGGTCTGTTGCAACCGGTAATATCGAGCAGCAATTCAGCGAGTTGTTTTAGCGAGGTTCGTTTGCCTGTACCTACGTTATAAAACGCATCTAAGCTTGAAGCCTTCATGGCGCACACATTGGCGAGCCCGCAGTCTTCCACCGCAACGAAGTCAAAGGCTTCGGAGCCATCTCCCAGAATGGTGGGACTCAATCCCTTGTCGATGGCATCCAGCATTTTCATGAAGACAGCGATATAGGCGCCCTGATAGTCCTGGCGCGGACCGTAGACGTTCATGTAACGCAGACCAACGTAATTCAAACCATACCGGTGATGGAATGCCCGCAACATGGCTTCACTGGCAATCTTGGTTGCACCGTAGAAGTTCTTGTTGTTGAAGGGGTGATCTTCTTCCATCGGTTCGTGCACGGCATCACCATACACCGAAGCTGACGATGAGTAGACGAGCCTTTGCACGCCTTTGGCGACACAGGCTTCCATCACATTGAAGGTGCCACGCACGTTGACGTCAAACGCACTGCGGGGATACTCGTGGCACTGCAGCAGCCAAAGCGCAGCAAAATGAAAGACTCCGTCAGCGCCATCGAAAGCCGACTGAAGTATATCGGTTTGCAGGATGTCGCCACCGACATCATAAAAACGCACGCGTGGGTCCTTCATCGCGTCGTGCAGATTCTCGCGGCTGCCACGCACCATGTTGTCGTAGACCAGAATCTCTTTGACATCCTCTTTGAGGAGGTGATCGATGGTGTGGGAGCCGATCAAGCCTGCTCCACCAACCACGACGAGCTTTTTTCCTCTCACATCCATCTGACGATCCTTTGATTGCGTACGCCAAATCCAGTGCGTTTGAAGGCGGCGCGGTCAACTCCCATTACCAACTTGTGGCCAAGCTCTGGCCAACCCCTAGCCAAGTTCTGGCCGAGTGAAGGCTCAGCGCAGGGTTCGAGTCAGCAAGCTCTCAGGATAGCCCGAGGGACTTTCTCAAACCATAGACTGACTCGTGAACCTCTGCGCAATCCCGAGAATTCGCCCAGCGCAGCTCATCAAGGGCATTCATCTCTTTGTAGGCACGGGGCGGGATTTGTCGACAACCTTTGGAAACTCGACAGTGAGCGGAGCAAGATCTGTTTGCGTCAGTAAAACACGGTCGCATAATCGATACCCGAATCAAGCCAACTGGTCGTGGAGACATCGCATGGAACTTGGCTGGTTTGAAGTGAGCCTGGACGTCAAGGACATTGGTCGCACGCGCAGCTTTTATGAAGCGCTCGGCTTCGAAGTCATGGATACGGGCTTCGAAGGACGTGTCGTGACGCTGCAGAAAGGAGACTGCCGCATCTGCCTCTACCAGGGCTTCCTGGACCCTCCGGAAACACAGCTCATTTTCTGGCAGGGGGACGTTGCGGCCATCGCCAACGACCTGAAGAGCAAGGGCCTGAAATTCGAGAAGGAGCCCACCACGGGCGACGATGGTGGTATTGGTGCACTGCTGCGCGATCCGGATGGCCGACCCATCTACTTCGTCAACTTGCCCGGGACCAACTTACCCGGGGTCAGGCATCGGGGATCCGGCTGATGTCTCTGGGCCGCCGATCGCCGGACCGTCTGTGTAACATGCCTGTACACTGACGACTTCGATCGAGACTACTCAAACTACAAAAACAAATGTGTCGTCTTTGTGCGCGATCGCTCTGTAGAGACCTTCGGCACGGTCGCCGTGTTTCAGGATCTGTATGGCAACCTGTTGGATTTGGTACAGCCGGTATCACGACTCGATTCGACTGGCTCTCCTGACAGCGCGTAAATTTTCGCTACTGTGTCGAAGCGTGCCGGCAGGAAGAAAATCTGTTTTGTCATCATCGCTGTTGTGCTTGCACTGGCTGGTTGCGACAAAGACATCATTGCGGCGGCCGGCTTATCTCGACGACGTTTATTATTGATCCAACGGGCGCAGAAAGGCGCAAGCGTGCATCTTGTAGGTCTCTGACCGCGATAGCGTTCGCGATCAGGAGATCTACAAACGAGGTAGCCGCATGCCCCTGTAGGAGGGGTCTCCCGACCCCGCATTCCTGATCGCGATCAGGAGATCGCTCCTACAACGGACCTCGTCACGCAAACTCCGGCAAGTAGTGCCGATCCATGGTTTCGCGAATGGAACGTGGTATAACGATTGCCCGACGCGCATCCAGATCCATGGCTATACCGACCGAGTCATGGATGCTAAGCAGTTGACCGGTGTTCTTCACGAACGCCCAGCGGCGGGATTGCCGCGATTTTTCAGCGATGCCGACATCGGCACCGATCCAGACCACCGCATCACCTGCGCGTGGTCGGGCCACTTCGATATTGCGTGTTTCAAGCATCGCCCACGCGAACCGGTGTCCTTCGTCGGTGTGCTGAATCGGTGGTCCGAATGCCTTCGCATCCAGCTGTTCCATCTGTTCCATCTGTTCCATCTGCTTGCGGAACATGACGAACATGAGTTCCACATCGTCACGCAACACCCCTTCGGGGCCACAGTCGGAGGCTTCGATCGTGCCTTCACGACGCCCGGTCATGCCGAATTCAACCGATTCGCCGATGCGTTCCATCAGTGTCGTGAACGGCACGTCGATGCGTGGTGGATCAAGTGACAGCGATCGAGGCTGCGCATAGGCCGGTATCTGTACACCGTATTGCTCGTTGACCTGCCTTGCCGAAAAGGGCAGCTCAAGCGCCTGACGGCTGCTGCGATCTGCCATGACCGTGCCAGTCAAAAACGTCGCCGCAATCTCGTCACGCGCCGCATTGCGGATCTCGAAGTAACAACGAACCTGAGATCCCGACGCCTCGAGCACACCACCGTGAACAGTCAGCTGCGCGCCTTCGAATTGCTCTCGACGAAACTTGCAGTAAGTATCCATGCGACGCAGCACAGCGCGCCGTGTTTCGAGAACCGAAGCGCCGAGACCCAGCGCGTTCAGCAGTACACGATTGGCTCGATCAACCCGTGCCAGGTAGAAGCGGACATTCAGGTGCCCGAGTGAATCGATTTCTTCCGGTCCCACCGGGGACTGGTCAAGTTGTTGCATGACGATGACTTCCTGAAAACAGTGAACCCAACCAAATCGTGGTGTACGGAGCGGTTGGACGGCGGCGCACTTTAACCGGACTGGCCACTCGATACATCCGCCGGGATCACATCACGCGTGACAATTTGGCCTCCCACTGAAGTACAAATTCCCGTGCGCACGATTCTGATGCAACTTCGTAATCACATGGAACGACAGATACCAATGGTAATCTTGCGTTCTCATTTCCTGAGCAACCGACATGAAGTCACTGGCGGGAACCTACAACGAACTCGGCCTCTGGTTCCTTGCCGATGGCCGAAAAGGCGTGCTGGAAGGTGAGGTTCACATCGAAGAGCAACCGGCGGGCGTCCTCATTCGTTATGGCGACGGACGCATGCACCAGGCCGAGTTATCCCTGGGCACCACCGGATGTGCGCCACTCACAGGCGATGGGGGGGATGGCATGATCTACCTGTCGGAACACACCATGATTCTCGACTACACCGCAAACATCGAAGGCCAGATCGAACACAACACCGATGTCTGGGATGTGGGCAGTACACCTATTCGCAGATCCGGCGTGATCCGGCAGCCTGATCGATTGATCTGGTTTGAAACAAAGATGTCGCGAGTGAAGGCCTGAAGGAAATCAGGCACCCGATAACAAGATTCATATGGCGCGTGATCCAGCTGAACTCGACTTCCACAAGCTATGAAACACGAGGCGTGAACGGTGACTTAAGCGCCACAAACAAAGACATCTGCTGATCACCATCCGGGTCAACAATCCCGGTCCCGAATTGAGAAGCTGCAGGAGATCGCGCGATGGTACCCAGCACCCGATCAAATACCGAGAAGATCGTGCCGAAATTCCTGTTCACCATCGTTGCAGAACGCGCATGGTGAAGACGATGCAGGGATGGTGTGACCAGAACGCTCCCGGTTGTTCGATCAAGCCATTCCGGCAGGCTGTAATTTGCATGCACGAACAGATTCATCGCCCCAAACACAATCTCGAAAATCAGAACACCTTCAACTGGAATGCCGATCAATGCGATCGCCGCAAGACGAACAGGCAGGGAGAGCAGCAATTCCCCTGGATGAAAGCGCAGCGCGGTGGTCACTTGAAATGCCCGGTCCGCATGATGCACCCGATGCAATCGCCACAACCATGGAACATGGTGATTGGCCAGATGCCACATCCAGGAGACCAGATCCAGTGTGATCACGCTGATCAAGACAGCGGTCCATAGCGG
>JAYSTS010000066.1:0-22138 GCA_043719475.1 Gammaproteobacteria bacterium
ACAAAGCTGGGGGGTGTTGCGTGGTAGCGAACACCAATGCTTTCTGCGGTGTTCCAATTGATGACATAGCTCGTGGAGCCTGGCAGCACCGGCAAGGCCAGCTGACTATCCTTGAGCGGGATCGGTGCTGATGCGCCATTGATGGCCACACCGGTCACGGTGCTGGCAGCATCCGGCAATGTGAGTGCATATGAGCCGCCCTGGCTCGACCGCAGGTCCATTTCAAGTACATGCGTCGCCAGCCGATCGCCGGGAGTGACAACGTGACGCACGCGCTCAACCGTTGAAGTGCGGCCTGGAACAGGTTCAGTGGGTACAACCGATACGGTCAACGTTTCGCCATTACGCGGTCGAAAGCTGAGCCCTTCGCTGGATGTGTCCAACACCGAAGGCACTCCTTCGTGAGCAACATGCCACAGATTCGAGGAGATCAGCGTCCAGCGTTCACGTCGATCCGCAGCGGTGGCGGCCTTCAGCACCACTGGCGATGACCGCTTGAGGACACTGGAATATTCATGTTCTGACTCGCTGGCGCCAAACACGACGTCCACTGACTTGTTCTGAGCCGGGAATCGGCCGTCCAGGATGGATTCGTCTTCGAGCATGGGAACCGTAACCGTGAAGCTGCCAACCGCAGGCGCAAGGCGAATCACGCGGGTTCGAACCACCCAGTCGAGATCAAACGAGATCGTGCGCTGGACCTCCACAAACGCCGGTGCATTGTCTTGTTGCAGGGTCTGCTCGGCCGCAGATTCCTCAGCGCGTCGTTGACGTTCGAATCCCAGCGATCCGCCTACCGCGTGGCCTTCAACAACACCGGATACTTGCCAGTCAGCCTGATTTTCCAGGACGATTCGTCCGGGCAAGGACGGCAATCCAAGCTCGAATCGCTCCAGATGCGCCACACTTCCAGCAATCAGCACACGATGTACGCCTGCTGGGACTGCAACCTGCAGAACGTCGTTCTGACGAGACACATCAGCGGCAATTCCATTCAGATCGACAGTGGATGGATGCCAGACCGAACTGGTGGGTATGGCTAGCGCGACCAGCGACTGAGCATGCACGACCATCTCAAGTCGTACCTTGCCATTTTCAAGATCAACTGTGAGTACTTCGATACTTGCGCATTCCGGAAAACATGCCGGCGTGGCGGTGAGGCGCTCTTCGAGTGTCTTCAGAATCTCGGCTGACGGCGTCTGAGCCGCATCGACGAAGCCTGGCAGAAACAGCACCAGCAGCGTCACCGACGGCAACCAGGCAAGAACTGCACGTGGCGTACGGGCGCGCACAGCGTCACTGCGAAGCAACGACAAGAACAACAGTGCCATGACGAACACGGAAATCAGCGCGGTCAGCGCATGGCCAAGACGCACCCAACCCGGCGAAGCCAGCATCAGTGACATGGTCTGGGTGGCCGCGACCGGGCCGCTCCAGGACAACGTACTGGTGTTCCAATGCCATTGCGGCAGACCTGGACCGGTCTGAATCTGCACACCTTCCTGGTACTTGTTTTGGTAGGACTGTCGGCTTAATCCACCGGTAACCACAACTTTTTCGATCGCATTCTGCCGTTGGTCCATTTCTGCCGGAGCCGCCGAAGGCATTGCGGCATCACTGACAATCCCGTCATAGCTCTCTTGTTCACTCCTGTCGAAACCGTATTCGTTGTGTTCTTCGAGTTGCGGATACACGGTCTGTTGTGCGGAGGTTACCGCCATATCCAGGGTCACAAGTGAAGTGAGCGCCAGCCATACCCAGGTCACGGTGCGGCCAATCGCCACCAGGCGGCCTTCTGGAAACCGTCGGGCCACCGCGACCGCACCAATGGCGATCAACCAACTTACGGCGAGCCCTTCGTGGGTCGGCAACAACAGCAGCAAACCGGACAGTGCCAACACGGCAAACATCGCGCGCAGAAACCGGAACGCCAGTACCACAGCAAACACCAACACGAAGATGTTCCACAACGACCATCGCTGAAGCCACGAATCCGGCGCGCTATCAACACCCTCAGCCCACAGCAGTCGCCACCCCGGCGGCAGATGCAAGGTCGCACCCAGAGACTGCGCATCAACCAGCCAGCCATTGGCAAGCTGATCGTCACCACGTGGTACAGCGCTGACTGACTCGATGTTGTAGTTGCCTTGTTGCAGCTCGATACCGGGTGCACTGCCGTCGACCGTATTCACCAGTTCCGCCTGACCATCAATCTCGATCCGTCCGAGCGAATAACCGGCAGACAGCCGCTTGGATTGCTGGATCTGTGCACTGAGCACATCCTTGACAATGAATCCATCACCGGCAAAGTTGACCCAGAGATCCCGCTGCACAGTGATAGTGTCCGGCGGCGGATTGGGATTACCTCGCTGCATTTCGGTCAATGTGACCGGCTGATCCTTGGAGACGAGGAAACCCTGTGCCTGGGAGTTAAATGGCCAGCTCACCTGGGAGAGATCCATACCCGGAGCACCACCGGCTTCCACGAGACGCAGATTTCGATCTGGCACAAAACCCCAGATTTCCTGTTCGGGCCAGGTGTCGCCGACCCGACTCATGCTTAAGGATGTGGGTTCGCCAAGGGTTCGAGAGCCTAACGTGATGACGTGCTGGCCAGCGGTGACCTGCACTTCCAGATTACCTGCTTCATTGACGCGCGCTGGCAGTTCGGTGTCAAAGTGCGTGAGCACAAATCCTTCGAGCAAGGCGCGCCCCATGGATACCAGGCGCGGTCGTCCGGAAACGTTGAGCGTTGCCTGCGTTGTCATACGCAGCGGATAGTCATCTTCGATCAACCGGAAGACATCAAGCGTGAGGGTGTCGGCGTCACGATTCGAGACATCAACCTGGGATTGAGAGAGCACGAGCTCACCGTTGCGTATCAGCGGCTGCATAACTGCAGCCCCATCCATCTGCAGGGACAGTAAACCGAATTGAGCCGGAACTGGCAGTGATGCAGGACGTCGAGTCCACTCGACCGCGCCAGTAACTCTGTAGTCACCCGGGGCGAGAATGACGCGCGGCTGGGGACCGCCGAGAACGGGGACACTTCGATCATCCGCCTCAACCGACATGGGTCGCAGTTCCGCACTGCCTGGCAGCAGCACCGGTCCTTCGGCCCAGACGCGTACATCCATGGCAAATTCGAGACCTTGGCCGACTTTGACATCAAGACGGCTGATCCAGACACAGCCAGCGCTCTGACCACTGCTGCCATCACGGGGGCAGTTCACATCAGGGTGTGCGTCGAGCACCCAATCAACCCAGGGCGTCAGCTCCGGGGGCACATAGGGCGCGCGCGCGGCCAAGCCGAACGATGGTCCAAGAGAGAAACCAAGCAGAACAATCAACAGGCTGGCTTTGATCGCTGACACGGAAACCTCCTCGCACGCTGGAAGCGGCGAGGATAGAGCAGCCCGGCCAGCCGAGCCAGTGCCACACAAGCTTCCTCAGCGCGTGGGCCGTATTGTCAGATCCCACCCATGCACAGGTATTTCAGTTCGGTGTAGTCATCAAGCCCGTACTTCGAGCCCTCGTGACCCTGGCCGGATTCCTTGATGCCACCGAAGGGTGCCGCAGGGTTTGAAACCAGTCCCTCATTGATGCCGACGATGCCATATTCAAGCGCTTCGCTGACACGCCAGACGCGGCCGATGTCGCGAGCATAAAAATAACAGGCCAGACCAAAAGGCGTGTCATTGGCCATGGCTATCGCCTCCGCCTCATCCTTGAATCGAATCAGCGGCGCGACGGGTCCGAAGATCTCTTCCTGGAAAACTTTCATCTGCGTCGTGACATTGGTGAGTATGGTGGGCTCAACAAAACAGGCTCCCAGCGACGAGCGTCTTCCACCAGTGACCACCGTTGCGCCGAGTTTCACCGCGTCGGCAACAAACTCGAGCACGGTGTTGGCCGCGCCTTCATCGATCAACGGACCGATGGTGATGCCCGCATCTGTACCGTTGCCAAGCTTCAACTCGCCTACCGCCGCAGCCAGCTTCGCTGCAAACGCATCGTGTACGCTGTCCTGCACGAGAATGCGATTGGTGCATACACAGGTCTGCCCGGCATTACGGAACTTCGACGCCATGGCACCGGCCACAGCGGCGTCGAGATCCGCGTCTTCAAACACGATGAAGGGTGCATTCCCACCCAATTCCATCGATGTGCGCTTCACCGTCTGTGCGCACTCCGCCATCAACGTTTTGCCTACGGGAGTGGAGCCAGTGAACGTCAATTTTCGAACGATGGGATTGCTCGTCAGCTCGGCGCCGATCTGGGCTGTGTTGCCGGTGACCACATTGATCACACCGTTCGGAATTCCCGCACGCGCGGCAAGTTCGGCGATGGCATAGGCCGACAGTGGCGTCGCATTCGCGGGTTTGCACACCACGGTGCAACCGGCCGCCAACGCAGGCGCGACCTTACGGGTCAGCATCGCATTCGGAAAGTTCCATGGTGTGATGCAAGCCACCACACCAACCGGTTGTTTGGTAACGATGATCCTCTGGTTTGGCGCTGCTGCAGGAATGACGTCGCCGTAAACCCGCCTGGCTTCCTCTGCAAACCACTCAACGTAGCCCGCGCCATAGGCGATCTCACCGCGCGCCTCGGCCAGCGGTTTACCCATTTCTGCAGTCAGAATTTCAGCCAGATCATCCTGATTGGCCATCATCAGATTGAACCATCGTCGCAACAGATCGCTGCGCGCCTTGGCTGTGAGTTTTCGCCAGTCCACCTGAGCACGCTCAGCGGCCAGGATCGCTCGTCTGGTTTCGGCCGTTCCACAGCGCGCAACTGCCGCGATGGTCTCGCCCGTTGCTGGATTCTGAATGAGCACCGTCGCTCCAGAGTCGGCGTCGACCCATGCCCCATTGATGAAGGCCTGGGTGCGCAGCAGCGCGGGGTCTTTCAGTCTGCCTGCCAAACCGCTCATTGGAATAACTCCTGTAGGTTGGTCCCGATGACCCGCAAGGAAGCGTTGCGTTTACCGTGAGGACTCTGCTACAGAGTAGTTCAGATCACAACGAAGACTTCGAATGAGCAAGATTCAGAATGACGCGCGCATCGACCCTCGAATCAAGGCGGTCATGGGTGGTTTGCCAACCGGCAACCCGGGTGACGTGGCGGATCGGGAGACTCTGATCGCGGCAACCAACACCCCAGAGGCACTGGCTCGCCG
Organism: Gammaproteobacteria bacterium; assembly: GCA_043719475.1. GTDB lineage: Bacteria > Pseudomonadota > Gammaproteobacteria > Pseudomonadales > Azotimanducaceae > SYFY01. The sequence continues at coordinate 5,183 of JAYSTS010000066.1, forward strand.
CGAAGGCATGCAAGCCATGTTCAAGATGATGGACAACGAACAGATCGCGCCGTCCAGCGGCCTCGACATCACGACTCACGAATTTAAGTCGAGCCCAGATAACAACACCATCCAGGTGTTGTTCATGCGTCCAAAGGGCGCAGTCAATCCGCCTTGCGTCGTCTACTTCCATGGCGGTGGCATGCAGACCATGTCCTGTTTCGACGGTATGTATCGAGCCTGGGGGCGTTTCATTGCCAACCAAGGTGTCGCCGTCGCCATGATCGACTTCAGGAATTGCCTGACGCCGTCGTCATCACCGGAGGTCAAGCCATTTCCAGCGGGCCTCAACGACTGTGTGTCTGGCGTGCATTGGGTACATCAGCAGGCATCGCTACTGGGTATCAATCAGGACCGCATCATCCTGGCTGGTGAGAGTGGTGGGGGCAACCTCACACTGGCCACCGGCCTGAAACTCAAGCGTGATGGAGATCAGGGATTGATCAAGGGCATGTATGCGTTGTGTCCTTATATCGCCGGTCGCTGGCCAGACGAACGTTACCCGTCGTCGGTTGAAAACAACGGAATCCTGCTGGACCTACACAACAACAACGGTGCGATGGCGTACGGCATCGAGGCATTCAATCGCCGCGACCCTCTGGCATGGCCGGGTTTTGCGACGGAAGACGATGTCAAAGGGCTGGTGCCAACAGTCATCAGTGTCAATGAGTGTGACCCGCTGCGTGATGAAGGCATTGCGTTCTATCGCTTGTTACTCAAGGCGGGGGTGCCGGCGCGAGCCAGAACCATGCTGGGTACGATTCACGGTACCGAGATCTTTGCCATTGCCTGCCCTGATGTGAGCCGGGACACAGCTCAAGCCATCGCCAGCTTCGCGCGAGAAGTTTAAGCGCCCGGTTTTATCGGCACGTTCTCAACCCTCGTCCTCTGATTGCAGATAGACGGTAATCTCATCTTCATTGACGGTCACCGTCATGAAGATGGGACGACAGCAGACAGAACAGTCTTCGATATAGACCTGCTCCGGCTCGCTTGGATCGATCACGAGTTCGATGGACTCTCCGCAATACGGACAATCCGCCTGATGTAACCGTGTGTCGTAATACATAGGGACTCCCGCCAGTACTCGCCCGGACTATTGATTCTGGTGTACCGCAACCCGTCGACCAAGCCAGGGCATGCAGGCGAGCAGAATCACATAGATCACCGCTGCAGTCGCGTACGGAAGTGTTGGCGAGATGTGGTACAGCAGTCCCCCCAGAAGTGGTCCGATGGTAAAGCCGAGAGGGCCGCAGGAGCCGGCAACACCGGCAACCGCACCTTGTTCTTGTTGTGACACTGCAAGCGATGCACCTGCCATGAAGCCCGGCCCAGCGAGGCCCATGCCAAAACCCTGGATCATAAGCGCACCGGTGAGTGCCCAACGATCTTCGACCAGCGCCATGATGACAAACGCCAGAATCAACAGTGGCAGTGCAAGACGCAACAAACCAAACGGGGTAATTTCGAGGCGTTGCACGATGACGCCCTGCGCAATCAATGAACACACCGCAGACGCCATCATGGCGACGCCCATGGTCTGCGCGGTTTGTGCGCCGGTGAGACCAAGAGCGTCCTGAAAACGAAACCCCATGGTCTGTTGCACCAGTGCATTACCCATGAACATGGTCACGCCAACTATGATGAATGGCAGAATGCGAGGGTCCCCATATTTCATTCGAGGTGGCATGACGCTGGGTGAATGACGCGGCAGTTCCGGCAAAAATCGCCACACAAAAAAGCCGTTAAGAAGTGCTAGACCCGCCATGATCCATAGTGGCGCGATCAATGAAACTACTGCGAAAACCGCTACGGCAGGCCCCAGGATGGCACCGATGTTGTTGGCCGCACCGGCCGCGCCCATCCCCTTCGTTCGATTGGTTATACTGGTCACATCCGACATGTAGGCATTCGCCGCCGGCATCGTCGCGGACATCACACCTGCATGCATCATTCGGGTCAAAATCAGGCTCACGAACAGCGTCGTCCCGGTAATCCAACCGACCTGGCCCGCGTGCAGCGTTGAATTAAAAAGCACCGTGCCCGCTGTAAAACCAAAAATTCCCGTCAGCATGATGCGCTTGCGCCCGTACTTGTCGGACAGTCGTCCCCAGAAGGGGCTTGAGAGAAAAACCGTCAACGACGAGGCGGCAATGATTGCCGTAATCTGCAGTTCGTTGAGTCCCATCTCGCGACCAAGCGGAGCCAGAACGGGAAACAACACGGTAAAGCCCATACCAACCACCACCAACGAGGACAGCAGCATGCGACGGGCATGAGTGTTTTCGCGGTCAGGCACGGACGCTAACGCTTTCGCAGTACGAGGGAGCCAATCGAATAACCGGCACCAAATGAACAGATCACGCCCAGATCATCGGCTTGCAGATCTTCATGATGCAGCGCAAAGGCAATCAGCGACCCGGCAGACGCCGTGTTGGCGTATTCATCAAGAACGATGGGTGCGACGTCCGGTGTGGGGTCGCCACCCAACAACCTGCGCACGATGAGCTGATTCATGTTGATGTTGGCCTGATGCAGCCACCAACGACGAATGTCAGAGACGCTCAGGCCCAGCGACTCAACTTGTGCCAATAGGTGGTCGGCCGCCATCGGACAGACTTCCTTGAACACTTTGCGGCCGTTTTGATGGAACAGTTTGTCTCGGCCATAGGGGTCGGAATCATCGACAAACGACAGATAGCCAAAGTTGGAGCGAATATTATTGGAGTACACAGTACGTGCACGTGTACCCAGCACAGCGTAACTATGCTGTGACGTACAGGTCTGGGCACTCTCCAGCACAACCGCCGTCGCTACATCCCCGAAGATGAAGTGTCCATCACGATCCGTGTAGTTGACCTGCGGCGAAGTCAGCTCTGGATTGATGACGAGTACCGCGCGTGCGGAACCGGCTGCGATTGCGTCGTACGCTCGCTGCAACGCAAACGTTGCGGCCGAGCAGGCCGCCAGCATGTCGAATCCGAAGCCTTCGATGCCCAATGCTGCCTGTACTTCGATGGCAATTGCGGGATAGGCTCGTTGCGTATAGGCGCACGAGACGATGACCATGTCGATGTCGTGCGGTTGTTTGTTAGCTGCGGTGAGTGCTGGCCGGGCTGCAGCCAATGCCATCTCGGCTTGATGAGAGAGTTCATCTTCGCCGCGCTCTGCGATATTCGGCCGCATGCGTGTGATGTCGAGAATGCCCTCTTTTTCATAGGCATAACGCTGTTTGACACCGGATGCCTTTTCGATGAATTCGACACTGGAGAGGGCTACGGCCTCAAGCGCCCCTGACACAATCTGTGCAGCATGCTCCCGATTAAAGCTTTCTGCCCAGCCGTTATAACTGGCCACCAGCTCAGCGTTGGTGATGACATGTGGCGGGTGCCAAAGCCCCACGCCACTGATCACAACCTGGTTCACCCATGCTCCAGGCTACGCAGTTCTTCAGCGGTAAGCGGACGCGCTTCGTCTTCCACCATCATGGGTATGTCGTCGACGATCGGGTAGGCCAGTTCACTCTGCCGGCACCACAACTCGTTCCGTTCCCGCTTGTAGAACAGCGGCGCCTTGGTGACCGGGCAGACCAGAATTTCCAGCAGATGCGGATCTAACAATTGAATGGATCCTTGAGCACGATCGTCTCGCTTCGATCAGGCCCTGTGGAAATGATGTCGATGCTGGCACCCACTGCATCCTCAACCTTGCGAATGTAGCGGCGCGCATTTTCCGGCAGCGCTTCGAGACGCTTGATGCCAAGTGTTGATTCCTGCCAACCCGGGAGTGTTTCGTAAATCGGTGTGATTTCTGCGTAATACTCGCTGCCGAAGTTGGGCAGATACTCGGCATGCTCAGGCCGCTCATAACCGGTACAGATCCGAATTTCCTGCAGGCCGTCGAGCACGTCGAGTTTGGTCAGACATAGGCCCGATATGCTGTTGATCTGCACGGCCTGACGAAGCGCTACCGCATCGAACCAGCCACAACGACGCGGCCGTCCCGTGGTTGAACCAAACTCATGACCGCGGGTCGCCAATCGCTGTCCTACATCATCGAACAGTTCAGTCGGAAACGGGCCTGAACCGACCCGGGTCGCGTATGCCTTGGTAATGCCGAGGATATAGTCGAGATACTTGGGCCCAAAGCCACTGCCCACTGCAGTGCCCCCGGCGGTGGTATTGGAACTTGTCACAAACGGATAAGTCCCCAGATCGATATCGAGCAACGCACCCTGCGCGCCTTCAAAAAGAATGTTCTCACCGGCCTCACGCAGGCCATGCAACAACGCCACAACGTCGGTGACCATCGGTTTGATCTGCTCACAGATGGCCGCACAATCATCCAGCGTCTTCTGGAATTCGACCGGCTTGACCTTGTAATAATTCAGCAGCATGAAGTTGTGGTACTCCATGACCTCCGCCAGCTTGCCGGCAAAACTCTGCCAGTGAAACATGTCACCCAACCGCACACCGCGGCGCGCAACCTTGTCTTCGTAAGCTGGTCCAATGCCGCGACCGGTGGTGCCAATCTTCTGACTGCCCCGTGCGTCTTCGCGCGCGATATCAAGCGCTGCATGGTATGGCAGGATCAGCGGGCACGCAGGCGAGATCTTCAGACGCTCGCGAACAGGCACACCACGCGCCTCGAGATTTTGCACTTCCTTCAACAGCGCATGTGGTTCAAGAACCACGCCGTTGCCGATGATGCACGCAACGCCATCGCGCAGAATGCCACTGGGCACAACGTGCAGAACGGTTTTCTGACCTTCGATGACCAGCGTATGGCCGGCGTTATGGCCACCTTGAAAACGAACCACAGCAGCAACCCCATCGGTCAGCAGATCGACGATCTTGCCTTTGCCTTCGTCGCCCCACTGCGTTCCGATGACGACAACATTACTTCCCATGCCGATTCCTCAACACCCAGCCGTCCCCTGATCTGACAAGTTCACGTACACATCGCGATGGCGCGGTCTCAGTTTGACCCATTGCCTGGACCACCACATGACCTTCTGCCCGCAGCGCCTTGATACGCTGCATGAGCGCGACATCCACCCGCTCGCTCCAGGACACCCAGACTGCCTCGACCGGCTCTTCTTCTACCACGAGTCTGTGCAGGTTCATATCAAAGCCGGTGGCTGGACGTGCTCTGCCAAAGTGAGCACCCACACCATCATAACGACCACCCTGGGCCACCGGTGCGCCTTGATCTTTCTGGTACGCCGCGAAGACCGGACCGTTGTGATACCCGTAACCCGACAGTTCTGACAGATCAAAACGAATCTCGACATCCGGATTGCTCGCCGCGACCTGCCCGGCTACATCACCCAGTTCCGCAAGCGCGGTCAGCACTGCAGGTGGTGCGGACGCAAAGGTCTGACGAGCAGTCGCCAGCAAAGAAACATCACCCATCATCCCCGGCAATTGAACCAGGACCTCAGGCACACCTAACTCACGTACCAGCTCGCCGATATCGGTTTCGGATTTTCTCTGTACGGCTTCGAACAGCCGACGCGCGCTCGCGCTTGGCAGCCGCAACGGCTCGACCAGAGCACGGAACACGCCCATGTGACCCAGCAGCAATACGGGCTTCACTACACCCGCCACGGCCAAAGCCGCAAGCATCAGCGTAACCACCTCGGCATCGGCGGTCGGCGCTGGTGAGCCGAACAGCTCTGCGCCCGCTTTGAACTGAATACGAGCATCCAGCGCGCCCCGAGGGTTCGCATGGACAACCGGGCCTGCATAACAGAATCGCTGGATACCTTCGCTGCGGCGACTGTGGGAGTCGATTCGCACCGCTTGTGAGGTCATGTCCGCACGGACCCCCAACATTCGACCCGATTGCTGGTCGATAACTTTCAGGGTTTGCAGATCAAGGTCCTGCCCACTGCCAACCAGCAATGAGTCGAGATATTCAATGAGGGGAGGCTCGATGTGTTCGTAGCCCCAAGCCTTGAACAGATCCAGTACCGATCGCCGAAGTCGTTCAAGGGCCCCAGCCTTGGGAGGCAGGAGCTCATCAACCCCATGCGGCAATCGCCATTTATTGTCGTTCACCGCACGCTCGTCCTAGCCCGGAAGATTCTTGAAACTTCGTCGCGAAGTCAGCCGTCGTTTTTCTTCAGATATTTGAAGAAGTCGCTGGAAGGATCCACCACCAGCACGTCATCCTTGCCGGCAAAGATCTTGGTGTAGGCGTTAAGACTGCGGTAGAACGCATAGAACTCCGGATCACGATTGAATGCCGACGCATAGATCGACGCGGCCTTGGCATCACCTTCACCGCGAATGCGCTCCGAATCACGATAGGCATTGGCTTCGATCACCAGCGTCTGACGTTCTGCGTCGGCACGAATACCCGCCGCCAGCTCGTCCCCTTGCGCCCGATAGCGTTTGGCTTCGATTTCCCGCTCGGAAGACATCCGTGCATACACTTCACTCGATACTTCCTGCGGCAGATCGATCCGCTTGACGCGAACATCGATCACCTGCACGCCGGCTGCTTCGCGCATCACCTTGTCGAGCGATGCGGTGAGTTCTTCCATCAGTTCATCACGCTTGCCGGAGACAACTTCGTGCATGTCACGCCGACTGATCTGGTTGCGCAGCCCTTCCTTGACTCGTTCCGCCAGAATCCGCATCGCAGTCGTTTCATCGCCGGAGGTTGCTGTGTAAAACCGAGAGACGTCAGCGATCTTCCACTTGGCAAAGGAATCAACGATGACCGGCTTCTTCTCGAGCGTGTAATAACGCTCGGCTTCGGAATCAAGCGTCAGGATACGGCCGTCGAAGCGCTTCACGTCTTCAGCAATCGGCCAGCGGAAGTAGAGGCCCGGCGGGATGTCCGCACGGACGACCGCTCCGAACCGCAACAGAACAGCGCGCTCAGTCTGCTTGACGACAAACAAAGATGCATATGCAAACAGGAGCAAAAAGCCTGCCGCACCCAGAATCAACACATTGCGATTATTCATGAATACTCCTTTGCACCGCTGGCTATCTCAGCACCCGATCTCGGGGAATACTTGCGCTGTTATCCGAGACATCTGGCTCCGGCACCGAACGCGTTGTGCCTTCATAGGAAGGATTGACATACGGCAGCGCCGCTGCAGCTTGCAGACGATCCAATGGCAACACCATCAGATTGTTGCCCTCGCCTACGTCCACCATGATCTTGGAGGTTGAGCCAAGCACGCTCTCCATCGCGTCGATGTAAAGGCGATCCCGCGTCACACCCTTCGCCAACTGATACTCGGTGAGCAGCTTTTCGAATCGCGCAGCTTCACCTTCTGCTCTCGCGATGACTTGCTCGCGATAGCCGTTGGCCTGTTCAATCTGCTTCTGCGCGCCCCCACGGGATCGAGGTACCACGCTCTCGGCGACGGCATTGGCTTCGTTGATCACGCGCTGTTCGTCTTCTTTGGCTTTCTGCACATCATCGAATGCATCTCGCACCTGGTTTGGTGGTGCCGTGGAGTCGATGTTGACCTTCGAGATGAGAATGCCGGTATTGTACCGATCCAGATAATTCTGCAGCCGCTCCTGCACCTCGAGCCCCACAGCCTCTCGGCCATCGGTGATCACCTGGTCCATGACCGAGCCGCCAACCACATGACGCAGTGCGCTTTCCGTTGCATTTTCCAGGCTGCGTTTTGGATCGCGAACCTCAACCACATATTTTTTCGGGTCATTGATGACCCACTGCACAGTCAGGCTGACTTCGACGATGTTTTCGTCTTCGGTAAGCATCAGCGCCGAATGTTCATGGCCCTGAACGCGCGTGACGTTAACCTTCTCGACACGGTCAATGATGGGCGGGTTCCAATGCAGACCAGGCATTACCGGTTCGTCCTGAACAGCGCCAAAGCGGAACACGACACCGCGCTCCTGCTCGTCGATCTGATACACACCGAGGACAAAATAGAGTGCCACCAGAAGCACGCCACCAATTACGAACATCCGACCCGAAGGTCCGGAGGCACTGCCACCTCCACCTGAGCGGCCTCCACCGAAGATGCCGGACAACTGAGCTTGAAGTTTGCGAAAGGCCTCATCCAGATCTGGAGGACCTTGGTCACCACCACCACCACCACGGCCACCCCAAGGATCACGGTTGCCGCCACCGGGCTCATTCCACGCCATATGCTTGTTCAGTCCGGTTACGATAAGGAGGCCGATTCTATCCCAGAACGAAGCAGACCGGCCATTACGCAAATTCGGCGCATATTCGACGCTCAGGAAGAGACCGCGCGAACTGTCAGTTCCTCAAGAATTCCCTTATGCATCTGTTTCAATCGTCCAAGCAATTGGGGGTCTGCTGCGATTGTCAGCGAGACGGATCCGTCTTCACGAACCTCTTCACTCAATACTGCGCCCAGTTCGTACAACCAGGCTCGGGTCTGACCATCTTCGGGAGCGAGCAAGAGACGCACGGCAGGTCGTTCGACGCCGAGTGTGTTACCGATGGTCTCAATGAGAGACGAGACTCCCTCACCGGTTGCGGCACTGACGGCGATGCCAGACTCCAGACGTGGCGACTCGAGGCGGTCAATCTTGTTCCAGACCGTCAAAGTCGGCACAGCGGCAGCGCCAATCTCACTGAGCACCTTTTCGACCGCGCTGATCTTTTCCGCACTGCGTGGGTCACTGGCATCGACGATGTGGAGTAGCAGATCAGCATTGCCGACTTCCTCGAGCGTAGCCTTGAACGCCTCGACCAGGGTGTGCGGCAAATTGCCGATGAATCCCACAGTATCGGCGACGATGCACTCTCCGACGCCAGGCACGAGCAGTCGTCGCATCGTTGGATCCAGCGTTGCAAACACCTGGTCCTGCACAAAGGCATCGGACTGTGTCAACCGATTGAACAGTGTCGATTTTCCGGCATTGGTATACCCGACCAGCGAAATAGATGGCGCGTGATTGCGCTGGCGTCGTTTGCGCGACATGGCTCGCCGCTGTCCGACTTCCTCCAAGCGGACCTTGATCGACTTGATCTTGGTACTCAACATGCGCTGGTCGAGTTCGATCTGGGTTTCGCCCACGCCACCACGCATGCCGATCCCGCCTTTCTGACGATCCAGGTGCGTCCAACCACGCACCAGTCGGGACTGCGCATGCTCAAGCTCAGCGAGTTCAACCTGCAACTTGCCTTCATGGGTTTGAGCGCGAGCGCGAAAGATGTGCAGGATCACTTCGGTCCGGGTCAGCACAGCAAATTCGAGCGACTTTTCCAGATTGCGCTGCTGACTGGGGGACAACTCGTGATCAACTACCAGCAGGTCTGCGCCTTTCTCCAGCGCTTGGGCCTTGACCTCGTCGACCTTGCCTTCACCGATGAACCAGCGCGGATGCGGCGCATCTCGACGCGCGGTGAGCGTGCCACACACTTCTACAGACAGCGCACGACACAGTTCCCCGAGTTCGCTCAACTGACTGGTGGCGTCACCCGTGTTCTGTCGTCGCTGCTTGAAATCGACATGCAGGAGCAGTGCGCGTTTGCCGGCTGTCGGGCGATCAACAAACCCGGACAAGGTGTTCCCGAAACACACGCAGACTAAAAACCTCACGCATCAACTTTCCCCAGCGTCCGTTTTTTCAACGGACGCATCGACTACAGCGCTACTCAGCGGACGCTTCTTTGCTGTCATCGTCGTGCGGAAGCCCCACCAGCTTGATATTGCGTGATGGCACGACCGTCGAAATGGCGTGTTTGTAAATCATTTGACTGACGGTGTTACGCAGCAGGATCACGAATTGATCGAACGACTCAATCTGGCCCTGCAGCTTGATGCCACTCACCAGATAAATCGCCACCGGTATACGCTCACGCCGCAAGGCATTGAGATAAGGGTCTTGTAGGCTTTGCCCCTTTGACATGTTGCTCTCCTGGCACTCTTGCAATTCTCTTCGCCGTTGGGCTGCTGCGAACCTTCACATCTAACGAAGCGCAGTGATGAACTCACAATTCAGTTTTCAGCTACACCGAATGTCAGTCTTCCGCAAGCCCGGCGATTTCGGCGGCACTATGGCCAGAGGTCCCGTGGAATGCAAGCCGCGCGACCTGTTCGAAAGCGCTAGCAGGATCTGCTGCGGACAGACGATGCAATTGTGTCCACGCACGCAGCCAAGTGTACTGTCGTCGTGCCAGTCCTCGCGTGGCCGCAAGAACGTCTAACCGCATTTGATCCAAGTTGAGCTTTTTATCAAGGTAATTCCACACTTGTCGATACCCGACCGCACGCAAAGCGGGCAATCCGACATGCAAATCTTCACGCGCGCGCAACCGCACAACTTCATCGATAAATCCGGTAGTGAACATGTGATCCAGTCGCTGCGCGATACGATCATGAACGGTTTGCCGCTCGGGCCAGTCGAGCCACACTTCAGTGACGCAACAGGCATGTCTTTCGGCCGCGCTTTTTGCAGTGCCCCAAAAACTGGATAGCGGTCTGCCGGTGAGCAGCAGCACTTCCAGAGCTCGCGCCAATCGCTGCGGGTTGTTCGGATGAATGCCTGCTGCCGCCACAGGATCACCGACCATGAGTTCTGCGTGCAACGCGGGCCAGCCCACCTGGATCGCACGCTGCGCAACAAGCGCTCGCACGGACGACGTAGACGCAGGGATGTCATCCAGACCTTCGCGAAAGGCGCGCAGGTACATCATCGTTCCGCCGACCAGGATCGGCACGCGACCATTGGCAAACGCCCAGGCCACTTCCCGGTCAGCGTCGTTCACGAAGTCGGCGACGGTGTAGGCCGCAACCGGATCGCGAATATCAATCAGTGCGTGAGGGTGCCGAAGCTGTTCCTCGACCGATGGCTTGGCGGTACCGATATCCATCCCGCGATAAACCATCGCGGAATCGACGCTGATGAGATGAACGGGGAATCGATCGGCGAGCCGCAGCGCCAGATCGGTTTTGCCGGTTGCGGTTACCCCTGTGATAACGAGTAGCGGCCCTTTTTGGGCCATCAGCGACCTCGAAGAAATAGTCGGTCCAGTTCATTAACGGACATTTCCCGCCAGGTTGGTCGACCGTGATTGCATTGACCGGCATTCTCGGTCACTTCCATTTCCCTCAGCAGTGCGTTCAGCTCCACCAGACTCATGGCCCGATTGGCGCGTACAGATCCATGACAGGCCATGGTGCCCAGCAGCTCAAGCTGGCGGGCTTCGATCAGGTTCGAACCACCGTGGTCAGCCAGATCGGCTAGCACATCCTTCACCAGGGCTTGCGCATCTGTGCCCTGGAGGCTCTGCGGTACTTCGCGAATGGTGATCGCGCCGGGGCCGGTACGATCCACGACCAGACCCATGCTCGACAGAAGTTCAGCGGAGGTTTCCGCAAGTTCTGCTTCCTGCTCTGAAACGTCTACCAGAACGGGCACCAGCAACCGTTGAGCGACAATGCCCTGGGAACCGCGTTGCCGCTTCATCCGCTCGTAAACGATTCGTTCGTGTGCCGCATGAATATCCACCAGCACCAGACCGCTGGCGTTTTGTGCCAGCAGATAAATGCCATGCAACTGACCGATGGCATAACCAAGCGGGGGGACACCTGTGCCCACCCGATCAATCTCTGGTGTTTCTCGCACTGTGAGTGGTTCGGTGATCATTGGTGCACGAGACGGGTAAAACGATGGCAAGCGATCTACCGAACGATGCTCGACCGGCAACACTGGGCTCGTTACCCTTGCCCGCATCGCTTCGTCGAACCCCGTCAGTTGCGCGGTACCGGCTACTACCGCCGACGCTGACAAGGCGGTCGACGGTCCGGCGGGTAGTAGCGTCGTCTGCTGATGCGACGGTCTGACATCTCTGAGCGAACGGTTGAGAATGCCGAAAATGAAATCGTGAACGTCTCGAGCATCACGGAATCGAACTTCGTCCTTGGTGGGATGCACATTGACATCCACCAGTTCGGGCGCGAGATCCAATGACAAAACAAAGACTGGATGTCGCGCACCATAGAGTACGTCCCGATACGCCTGCCGCAATGCATGGGCAACCAGCTTGTCGCGAACCACGCGGCGATTCACAAAGAAGAACTGATGGTCGGCGTGACTGCGCGACCAGGTCGGCAAACCAACCCATCCGTGCAGACGATATGGCCCACGACGTTCATCCAGGGCGATGTGACTGGCCAGAAAACCCTGACCCAGTACCCGAGCGAGCCTGGCTTCCATGCCACCTGCACCAACCTGCAGCCGTGTGCCGCCCTGCGCGAATTCGAAGGCAACCTCCGGTTCGGCAAGAATCAGTCGCCGGATCACCGTATCAATGGCCTGAGCTTCGCTTCGCTCTGTCTTCATGAACTTGCGACGCGCCGGGGTATTGAAAAAGAGATTACGAACTTCAACCGTCGTCCCGATGGGATGAGCAACCGGTCGCTCGAAATCGGTGACACCACCGCTCATGGCCATCGACCAGCCCATGGTCATCTGCGCCGTGCGCGACTGGATCTCGACCTTGGCAACACTGGCGATACTGGCGAGGGCTTCGCCACGAAAGCCGAGACTTTTCACCAGGAACAGATCTTCTGCGGTCCTGATCTTGCTGGTGGCATGACGAGCAAACGCACGCGGCAGATCGTCTTCAGATATGCCATGACCGTCGTCACGCACCAGGATGCGATCAAGCCCACCGGTTTCGGTCTGAATGACGATACGCGTGGCCCCGGCGTCTAGACTGTTTTCAACCAACTCCTTGACGATGGACGCGGGTCGCTCAACGACTTCGCCAGCGGCGATCTGGTTGGCAACAACGGTCGGCAGGACGTCAATTCGTCGGGTCATCGCGCAGTTCTCACATAGGTCTCACACAGGTCTCACTCTGGTCTCACTCTGGTCTCAAACTGGGGATGAAGAGCTTTGGTTTCACCGGCACCTGGTCAACTGGCCGGAATCAGGATGACTTGGCCAATCCGAATGTGATTATCGGACTTCAGGGCGTTTGCCTTGCGCAACTTCTCCCGACTTACTCCATAGCGGTCAGCAATCTGCGAGAGCGTATCGCCTCGAACAATGGTGTAGCGCGCTCCCGCCACTCGGGTCGGGTCGGCTGCCCGCCGATTCGCAAGCAGTGTTCCTGGTGGTGGTGAATTCTCCAGAAAAGTCCTGATGCCTCGCACGATTGCAGCAGCAACCTTGTTCTGGTGATCCGCTTGTGACAAACGACGGGCCTCCGCTGGATTCGACAGGAAGCCGGTTTCCACAAGAATCGATGGCACGTCAGGGGACTTCAGCACCATGAAGCCTGCCTGCTCGACGAATCGCTTGTGCAAAGGGGTGGTGCTGCCGAGGCTGGACAACACCGACTTGCCGGCCTCGAGACTCGCTGAACGATTGCCATCCATCGCCAGATCCAGCAACACCGAGCGAAGCACCGGGTCCTTGTCTTCGAGCGTCACTTCACCCACGCCGCCGATCAGGTCGGCGCGATTTTCTTTGTCCGCGAGCCAGCGCGCCGTTTCTGAAGTGGCGCCACGATCCGACAAGGTAAACACCGAAGCGCCACTCACGTGGGCCCGAGTGAAGGCATCGGCGTGGATCGACACAAACAGGTCGGCTCGCGCCTCGCGGGCAATCTGCACTCGATCACGCAGTGCGATGTAGTAGTCACCATCCCGGACCAGCAGACTCTTGAACCCGCTGATCGCATCGATACGCGACGCCACCTTGCGCGAAATCTGCAGGACGATGTCTTTTTCATGCCGACGATTGGCAGCAATGGCACCAGGATCTTCACCGCCGTGTCCGGCATCGATCGCAACCAGAACGATTCGCGCCCCTGTCGGACTCACCGGTACCGCTGGCCGAACCGGCGCCACCCCGTCGGTGAAGAGATCGAGCACCAGTCGATGGCCGTATGGCGGGATTGGCGCCAGCACAAATGTCTTGGGCGTGTGTTTTGCTGTCAGGTCGATGACAAGTTTGTACACACCGCTGACCGATGTGCCCTGCATCTTGCGGATTCGCTGACGGGAAGCTGCAACCAGCTCGGTATCAAGCCCGGCGATCGGACTGGTATTGGCAAACTCGAGGGTCAGACGCGCGGGGCTCGCTTCATTTTTCAGCGTGAACTGCACAGCGTCCACGGTATCGAACACCACTCGGGTGTGATCCGGTGCTTCGTGCACACGAATGTTCTGTAGCACATTGGCCGATACCGGTAGGTGCACCAGCAAGAGGGCAAGAGTCCACGCCCAGATTCGGTAGTTCATCCCCTTGGCCCACGTACGTCGATGTTCGCCACCCTGCCTGTCTCTATCCCTTCCCTTTCCGTTTCCTTTTCCCTTTCTCTTTCCCTTTCTCCCGCCCCTGCCAATTCCAGCCATACGTCGATGTCGGCTGGTGGTAAAAATCCTTCGCCACGTTCCGGCCATTCAATGAGTTTGATGCCTGGCAGGTCCAGCGTCTCGTCGAGCCCGACAAAAACCAGCTCATCGGCTCTCGCCAGTCGATAGAGGTCCAGGTGAAACACCGTGCATGCCGCGAGTTCGTAAGGTTCGAGCAGGGTGTACGTCGGACTCTTGACGGCGCCCTGAAAACCAAGCGCGCGCAATATACCGCGAGTCAGGGTCGTTTTGCCGGCACCCAGATCGCCACGCAGATAGACACAGGCATCGTGCTGGAAACAATCGCGCAGGCAAGCCGCCAGTTCGCCACCCAGCCGCAACGTCGCCGCTTCGTCCGGTAAATCGTATCTCATGACAGCGAGCGCAATTCGTCGATCAGATCGCTAGCCAACAGACTGTGAGGCGAACCGCACAACGCCGCACGATCGCCGGCCACGGAATGCAGGACCACACCACGTACCGCCGCAGCATAGGAAGAGTGACTATCCGCTATTTGCGCAGCGATGATGCCGCACAACACGTCACCCATGCCTGCACTGGCCATCGAGGGGTTTCCTGCACCGCAGACAGTGAGTGCGCTTATGCCTGCGATAAGTGAACCCGCCCCCTTCAGCACCACCACATCACTGACACGCTGAACAAGGGCACTGGCTGCAGCAGGCCGATCACGCGCAACCGCGGCAGATGAAGTCGCCAGCAATCGCGCCGCCTCCGCCACATGGGGAGTCGCAATCGCGGGTCTGAAGGTCCTGGAACTTTCAAGCCAATGATGAAAACCGTCCGCATCCAGCAGTACCGGAGCTTGAGTCACACCGGTTACGGTCTGATAAAGATTGCGCCCCCACTCACGTCGATCAAGCCCGGGGCCCAGCACCACACAGGTAACCCTGCCCAGCACGGACTTTACGGCAGCGTCGTCTTCGGCATCCATAACCATGAGCTCCGGACGTCGGGCGAGAATTGCCGGCCGATGTTCTGGTCGGGTGATGATGGTGACCATACCCGCGCCTGCCCGCAGTGCTGCCTCGCCGGCCAGAAGTACGGCGCCACCCATCGACAGATCGCCCCCCGCAATGACCACATGACCGCGCTGATGTTTGTAGGCGTGAACGGATAGCGGCTCGCGTGCTGGCACAGTATCCACCAGCGGAACCCCGACGCCGCACCAGCGTGGATCAACACCCAGCGAATCAAAACAGACGCGTCCACACACTTGCCGGCCAAGGCCAGTGTACTGGCCCAGTTTGCGAGTAATGAAGGTCGCGGTGAGATCCGCTCGAACGACAAGTGTCGCGTCTTCCCCGCACGGCCCGCCGGTATCGGCGTTCAGCCCTGTTGGAATATCCACCGCCAAAAGCGGGCGACCACTCGCATTGAGCGCAGCCACAGCCAACGCAAAGTCGCCTCGTGGCGGCCCGGCTTGACCGGTACCGAGCAGCGCATCGACCAGCACCGCACCCCTCACGCCCTGCACGCCCTGCACGCCCTGCACGCTTTTTACGCCACTGGCCAGGTAGTCGGCAGAAAACGGAATCACGGGGACCTTGCGTCGCGCGGCGAAACTTACCGCCATTGACGCATCACCAATGACCGGGGCTTCGCCAACCTGGATGATCTCGACCTGCAGACCCAGGTCGCTGGCGAGAGCAGCCATCACGTAACCATCGCCGGCGTTGTTTCCCTTGCCGGCATAGATCGATATCGAGGCCGCCGCAGGCCATGCCTCTAACAGGCGATCCAACGCAAACCTGCCAGCCCGCAGCATCAGCTCGAAGCCAGTGACTCCGAGTTCGGTGATGGCGCGTGCATCAGCAGCGCGACTTTGGGCGGCGGTATAGAGATGGATCACGGTCGACTTCCGATGAGCAGCCGCCAGTATACTGACGCGATGACGAGTCCGGATGCTGCAACACTCGATCGACTGAAAGATCAGCTCACTCGGTGGGCGCGTGCGCTTGGCTTTGACGGCATCGGTATCACCGACATCGACCTGTCCGCCCACGAATCTCGACTGCATGCCTGGCTGGCCGAGGGGAACCACGCCGACATGGGCTATCTTGCGCGCAACGTCGACAAGCGATTGCACCCGGAACTCCTGCACCCTGGAACCTCGCGGGTGGTGGTCGTTCGGATGAATTACCTGCCTGATGGAAGCTCCGAATTAGCCACACAGGACGATCCGGAGCGCGCCCAGATTGCCCGTTACGCCCTTGGCCGCGACTACCACAAGGTGATGCGCAAACGATTGGCAAAACTCGCGAGGTTATTGAGCGATGCGATTGCACCGCTGGATCATCGATATCGCGTCTTCACCGATTCGGCGCCTGTGCTTGAACGTGCGCTTGCCGTCAAGGCCGGTCACGGCTGGGTCGGCAGGCATAGTCTGGTGCTGAATCGTGACGCCGGGTCCTGGTTTTTTCTCGGCGAGATCTTCACCAATCTCCCTTTACCCATCGACACCCCGGAAGACACTGATCACTGCGGCAACTGCAAGGCCTGCATGCGCGTTTGTCCGACCGATGCCATTCGCGACGATCGCACCATCGACGCTC
>JAYSTS010000067.1:0-3190 GCA_043719475.1 Gammaproteobacteria bacterium
TAGTTGCGGTGGCGTTGCCTTCGATACCACTGCGCACCTTCAGATATCCGTTTGCCATTTCCAGCTGGTCGGTGAAAATACCTGTATTCGGTGTGTGGCCGATGGCGATGAAAACACCACTCAGCGGAATCTCGCGGGTTCCGCCAGAGTTTGAGCGCACGCGCATACCGTTGACGCCCAGTTTTGTGCCGAGCACTTCATCCAGTTGGTGATTCCAGACAAATTCCACGTTGTTCCGGGCGAAGAGACGATCCTGAAGAATTTTTTCGGACCGCAGGGTGTCTCGCCGATGCACGAAGTAGACCTTGCTGGCGATGTTCGACAGATACAGTGCCTCCTCTACGGCGGTATTCCCGCCGCCGACGACCGCGACTTCCTGCTTGCGATAGAAAAACCCGTCACAAGTGGCACAGGCGCTAACCCCTTTGCCCTTGAAGGCCTCTTCCGACGGCAGTCCCAGATAGCGTGCTGACGCTCCGGTGGCGATGATGAGCGCGTCGCAGGTGTAGGTACCTTGATCGCCATCGAGTCGATGGGGCGTGTTGCGAGGCTCTTTCGAGAGCTGGGTCGTGTGGATATGATCGTTCAGGATCGTCGCATCAAAACGGGCAACATGTTCTGCCATCTGCTGCATCAGCTCCGGCCCCTGGAGGTGGGCGTGACCGCCTGGCCAGTTTTCCACTTCGGTGGTGGTTGTGAGCTGGCCGCCGACTTCTACCCCAGTAATCAGTACCGGACGAAGGTTGGCACGAGCAGCGTATAACGCAGCGGTATATCCAGCCGGGCCAGAGCCCAGTACGATCAGACGGTGATGAGTGGCGTCGGCCATGGCGTTCGAGTGGTTCCTGGGTTGTGTGGAATAGTCATTAAGCCTAGCCGAAGCGGGCTTGTCGAGTTGTCGACGGGTTGGATGTCATGAGGCGGTTACCTGGGTGTAGCCAGATCACTGAGGGCAGGACATGTCGCGATTTTCGTTGTTCATTCTCTGTCTTTGGCTCTGTCTTTGGGTGCAAGCCGTTCTTGCCTCGGGCCTTGGCGAGTTGCCGACGCTGGACGATGCGAGCCTGTCACCTGATGGCAGCCATCTCCTGTTGTTGCAGAGCAATGGTGAGTCTTACGACCTTGCTGTTGAAAAGGTCAGTACGGGCAAGCGTCAGGTGATACTGGCGAGCGCGCCTGAACAGGGTCTTTTTAACTGGTGTCGTTGGGCGAACGATGAACGGATCGTCTGTTCCACCAGAACTTACAACCCGATGCCTCGGGTGGGTATTGTCACCGCCACGCGGATGTTGGCCGTGGACCTCGACGGCAGTGATTTACTGCGATTGATCCCCAGACCCCGGAACACGGTTGGTCGAGCACCATCTTTCAGTCCACAGATCCAGGATCGGGTGATCTCCTGGCTGCCTGAAGATCCCGCGCACATTCTGGTTCAACTCAATCGCCAGAATCCCAATCGTCCATCCGTCTATCGACTCAACATTTATGACAATTCTCTGGTTCGGGTGCGGTCCGCCAGATCGCAGATCCGTCAGTGGTATGCCGACTTCGAAGGTCGAGTTCGTCTGGGGGTTGGATTTCGTGACCAGGCGATTCCAGTGGTGTTCAGGCTGAAGTCGATGCCTGTGGCCTATACCAATGCTGTGTTCAGCAGCGAAATTCCTCCTGCTCCGCTCGGCTTCAGTCTCGACGGTCAGCAGATTTTCATGAACATGACCGACCGAAGCGACCGACACGGTATCTATCGTGTTCGGTACAGTGATGGTGAGGTGCTCGGTGCTATCCATACCGATCCGGATTTTGATGTCTTTGGTAGTCTCGTCCAACACCCGGAAACCGGCGAGCCGGTGGGGGTTCGTTACATGCGGCACCATCCCCACACGGTGTGGTTTGATCAGGAGCTGGCCGCGCTATTTCGAAGTCTCGAGCGTCATGTCCCAGGCCAGCATCACCAGCTCATCAGTGTTGATGACGACTACACGCTCTTTCTGTTCCATGCCTATGGCGGAATTTCGCCGGGTTATTTCCTGGTCGACCGCGCAGCTGGCAAGGTGATTGAAATTGGTCGCGATTATCCGCATCTGACGGATGAGGCCGTTGTTGACATAGATCCTGTTGAGTACCCGAGCCGTGATGGTTCGAAGATCCCTGGTTATCTGGCCGTTCCGAAACACAAACCTGGGCAGCGGCTACCCACCGTCGTACTACCGCATGGTGGCCCCTATGACCGTGACTCCGCGCGATTTGATCCGTGGGTGCAGTATCTCAATGACCTCGGCATCGCCGTGCTCAAACCAAACTTCAGGGGCTCGGTAGGGTATGGAGAGCTCTTCATGCAGGCGGGGTACCGACAATGGGGTAAACGCATGCAGGAGGACCTCGTTGACGGCATCGACTGGATGGTCAAGGAAGGTATAGCCGATCCCGACCGGATCTGTGTTGTTGGGGCAAGCTACGGTGGATTCACCGCACTGGTATCGGCCTACAAGTATGCCGATCGTGTGCGTTGCGCAGTTAGTCTGGCCGGTATTTCGGATCTCGATCGCCTCGTGCGGCGCATTCAGGACTTCGATCTGGTCAATCGGAACCGGGATCGCATCCAGAGCGGCGCGGACCTGCAAGCGAACTCGCCTTATCGGCACGCCTCAGCGTTTTCGATTCCCGTCCTGTTGGTGCATGGTGATCGCGACACGGTGGTGGATGTGGAACACTCTCGGCATATGGCGGGTCAGTTGAAGCGGGTGGACAAGTCATTCAAGTACATAGAACAGCCCGGTGGTGATCACTTCCTGAGCGGTGGCGCGCAACGACGAGCGTTCTACTCCGCGATGGCCGATTTCCTGAAGACACATCTGGGTTTGGGTGAGACTCGAAGTGAGCTTGCACAAACCCGCGACATGACGCCCGGAAAAGCCGACCCGTCGATCCCGGTTGATTCAGGCAAGGTAATCAATTAATCCGTCGCGCCTGCCGATTCTGAAAGTCTTCAGCACGGATGTTGTGTAGTTCGGTTGTTCGACCGTGCTCACGGCGATGAAATCGGCCACGGCCTGGCTGGGCGTAAGTACAACACGCACGTACCCCTGATGCAGATTGTCGGTCCACAGCACTTCATCAAGCAGGTCAGTGAAGGTCTGGTCCAGACGGGCGGCGGTAGACCGGTCGTATCCACTGTCGATGAAGTCACCCG
>JAYSTS010000068.1:0-7284 GCA_043719475.1 Gammaproteobacteria bacterium
CCCATCGGCACCAGGCCGCGAGCATCCAGATACTTCATCACATGCGCCTGGTAAATGGCCTGCAAAGGCCCGAGTCCCATCGATACCGTCGGGAATTGCCAGTAATCCGGCATCAGCCAGGGATGTGGGTAAGAAGACAGGCCTTTGCCACCCACTTCTTCTCGAAACTTGTCGAGCTGCTCTGCTTCGAGTCGGCCTTCAAGATAGGAACGCGCATAAACGCCCGGCGAGCAATGCCCCTGAAAATAGATCAGGTCGCCGGCTGATTCTGCAGTCGCACCCTGGAAAAAATAGTTGAAGCCAACGTCGTACAACGTGGCTGACGACGCGAAGGATGAAATGTGCCCTCCCAGTTCACCTTCCCGACGATTGGCACGAACGACCAGAGCCAGTGCATTCCATCGAATGAGACTGCGGATACGCCGTTCCATGAACAAGTCGCCCGGCATCATCGCTTCCTGACTGGAAGGAATGGTATTTCGGTAAGGCGTCGTAATGGTGTAAGGCAACGATGCGCCGGTTTTGGTCATTCGGGCCGACAGGCGCTGCAGGAGAAAATTGGCTCGTTCGATGCCTTGGGTTTTCAGCACGTGCTCAAGAGCATCAAGCCAATCCTGGGTTTCACCGGAATCGATGTCTCGAATCAACTCACGCTTGATACTCAACGTCTGTCTCCTCCATGTTGCCAACCGCCGATGCACCTCACCCGGCACAATACACTGTGGGCCGGTGAAATTGATGCATCGCACGGCCGAGAGAGCGACTCTCCACCCACGCCACCCACGTCCAGATCAGTTTAGTCCGTCCGACCAAGTCGGCACTTCGTCCATAAAATTGCCAACTCAATCGATGAGGCTTGCGTACAGGCGCTTCCAGTCAAAAAGGGCCCCAGGATCCGTCTTTCGTCCAGGTGCAATTTCACTGTGTCCGACCACCGTGTCCCGGCCAAGTTCCGGGTACCGCACAAACAACGTCTTGATGGTGCGGGCTAGTACGGCGTACTGCGAACTCGTGTAAGGCCGATCATCTGTACCTTCCAGTTCAATGCCAATGGAAAAGTCATTGCATCGAATGCGTCCACGCCACTGCGAAACACCTGCATGCCACGCCCTTCGCTCAAACGGTACGAACTGTGTGATTCGTCCCCGTCGGTTGATGAAAACATGCGCGCTAACCCGCACCCCTGCCAGAGAGGAAAAAGAGGGGTGGGCGGTTATATCCAGTTGATTGATGAACAGATCTTCGACAAACCTGCCACCAAACTGTCCCGCTGGAAGGGAGATGCCATGCAGGACAATCAACTCGATCGACGCGCCATCTGGTCGGTTGTCCGAATTGGGTGATTCAACACGTCGAGCGCGGTCAAGCCAATGTCTCCGGCCAGCCGTCACCGCCAACGAACTTGATTCTTGCAAGCTAAACACCTCCGAAGGGCACGGTCTGGACGGCCATCATCCAAAGGAAAACAATAACAAGGCAAAATCCACATCCTCTGGTTTTGCTGTGGCTACACTAGGCGATCCTCGAACAGAACTCCAACGGACACCCGGATGATCGACGCCAAACTGCAAAGTGCAATCGAAGCCAACGTCAATGCCGCCCTGCTCGAGGATATCGGCAGCGGCGATGTGTCCGCCGCCTTGATAGATGCAGGCCAGCTTGCTCACGCCCGTGTAATTTGTCGCGAGCCCGGTGTCTGGTGTGGTCGACCATGGGTTGACGCGACGTTGCGCGCTGTAGATCCGCAGGCTCGAATCATCTGGCACGTGGCTGATGGTGATGCGGTCACACCGAATCAACTGTGCTTTGAACTCGAGGGTCGCGCGCGATCGTTGCTGACCGCAGAACGGTCGATGCTCAACTTTGCGCAGCTGCTGTCGGGAACAGCGACCCTCACCCGCTCATACGTCGCCCGTATTGCGCATACGCAGACCCGACTGCTCGACACACGCAAAACCGTTCCCGGTCTTCGCCTCGCGCAGAAATATGCCGTGCGGTGTGGTGGCGGTGTCAATCACCGACTGGGGCTCTTCGACGCCTTTCTGTTGAAAGAAAACCATGTCACTGCAGCCGGCAGCATTACCGCCGCAATTCACAAGGCTCGGGCTTATTCGACCAACCTCAAACTCGAAATCGAAGTGGAGAACCTAACGCAACTCAACGAGGCGATCGCTGCAGGCGCCGACATCATCATGCTCGACAATTTCGACCTGGAGTTGACACGCACCGCCGTTCGAACTACCGCTGGCCGTGTCCCGCTGGAAACGTCTGGTGGCGTGACAGACGCCACAATTACCGATTACGCCGAAACAGGTGTGGACTTCATCTCGGTGGGGAACCTCACGAAAGTGGTACAACCTCTCGATCTGTCCATGCGGTTCCAGTAACTCAACATGTCACGTTTCCAGGCGTTTGCGATCCACTTCGGAATATCGTTGGTGATCTTTCTGTTTTTGGCAGCGGTTATTCTGACCTGGTGGTACCCCGGCATCTTCTTCGACATCGATGGTGGCTGGGAAGGCATACGCCTGATCGCACTGGTTGATCTCGTTCTCGGACCACTCCTTACCTTCATTGTGTATCGACACGGCAAACCTGGATTGAAAATGGACCTCACGTTGATCGGTTTGTTTCAGGCGGTTTGCCTGTCAGCAGGTATTTGGGTCGTTCACAATGAAAGACCGCTGGCCATGGTCCTGGTGGACGACATGTTTTTCAGCATGAGTGCCGACGACTACTTGAGTGTGGGGATCAAACCACCCAACCTCAGTCGATTCTCTGAGCGAGGCCCGAAGTGGGTGACAGTGGAATTGCCTGAGGACGTATACGAGTCTTCCGATCTGCGTCGCGCAGCTGTCGAGTCAGAGCAGCCATTGCGCACATTTCATGAGCTTTACGTCCCTTTCGAGCCAATGCACCTGGACATCGACGCAGCGATATCAACAGAAGATCTTGAAACTCTGGACAAACAAACAGGTGGTTTACGGCAGTGGATCACTGATCACGGCGGCAAACTGGAAGACTATCTTTTCTTTGAAGTCGGCGGCCGCTACTCCTTTGTCCATCTCGGCTTTCTCAAGGCCGACATGACGCCACTTGGACTCTTGAAGACTCCTGCGCCCGCCTGAGTCAGCTGGGTGTCTTTACAAACCATCGCTCCGGGACCAGCGGTTGCACCGCGATGATTCGCTCCCTAATTTCAGTCCAGTACGCTTGATTCGTGGTGGATTCCGGATATTGCAGCAACACGTCTACGTAGTGCAGTGCTGCCGGGTGGTCCTGCCGCGCGAGCCATGTGAGTCGCGGTCCGACATGTGAACGTAGAAATTCCAAACGACGCTGTCGAGTCTCGTGAGCGTCCGTTGACGCCAGTTCCGCAAGGCGCCCTTCAATGGCGGGAACAAACAACGGATCAAGTCTCAACACGTTCTGGGTGATCACTGCTGGTTGTTCATCTGAATTCAGACGCTCTTGTATCGATTTGGTCCTGAGTATGAAGTCCCGAAACTGCCACCAAGCGAAAGTGTTCCAAGGATCTACCTCGATGGCGCGGCGATATGACTTCAAGATCGTCATTTCGGCATCGTCATCAAGCAGCGAACGATCCTTGTCCAGGATAAAGGCCTGCGCAAGAAACGGCAGCCCACGCTCTGCGTTCAGCTTCTGTGCAAGACGGGCATAAGCGAGTTGCTGCCTTTGCTCAATTGCTGGCTGCAAGAAGATCGGGATTCCTGGCTGCCCCTGGAGTTTTACCCCTGTTGAAATATCGAGCCAAAGATACCCACATCCAACAATCGCAAGCAGACCAACCGGGATGAGCGTGACTCCCGGAAGCGTTCGCAGCGTGTTGTGCCCTGCAAGAACTGGGAGTTTCAGGATAGAGCCAATCAGAAAGCCGAACAGAAGACCCAGGATCGGCGTGTATAAGACAAAATTAATCATCGCGTGAGACAACAGCGCTGCCAGCGCAAGCGCAGCTCCTGGGGCTTCAGAGGTAACGACTCTCACTTCTCTGAACAGAGATCGCCACAAGACAACACCTACCCAAAGAGCGACCGCAACGAGTGGTGCGAGCAGGAGTGGACCGCCTTCAACTAACAGCTGGACATAATCGTTGTGCACAAACAGGCCTGCCGAATCGTCGTCCAACTGCGTTCTCACCTGACGGTACAACAGCGGAAAAACGTAGAGACCAATTCCTGAAATGCCATGGTCTCGATACATAGCCAGAGCAGCTTCCAGCAACGTCACACGAACAGAGACGCCCGCCGCAATGGCCTCAGTGCCGCCCTCGATCGAGTATTGCGCGCTAACCAAATCATTGAAGAGTACCCCAAGAACTCCTGCACCAATTACACCTGTCAGCGGACGTAGATCCAGACGATGTTGCAGCGCATAAAGGAGCCAGAACAACCCAGAAGCCAGAACAATGACGACACACCCTCGGGACATTGTCCCGGCGATCACAAACGTAAGCACCGTCACCGCTACCAATCCTGGGTACCAGCTTCGAGAAGTCACCTTCGCCCATTTCAAATCGAGAATTCGACCCGTGAGGATCAACAGAACTACATACAGCAACGCGCCATAACTATTCGTGTCGGTCAAAGGCGCTTCAGGTCGCGTTCCATACAGGCTGAGTCGAACCGCAGAAATCGCGGCGAGCAACAGTACGATCGAACCTAGAATCACCCACAACTGTGTGCGCGCCGATCCTATCGCCATGGCAAATAGCGCAGCCAGTGGGATCAACCCAAGCACCCACACAGCCGCGAAACTCGAATCAGGTGAAGGACTTACTGCAAAGGCAGAGCAGATACCCAGCGTTGCGATCCATAGCCAAAGTGTGGCCCACGGCGTGACTTCCACGCGCAGCCCAGCAACGGCAATTCCCGCCATGACTAGCGTGACCGACAAGCCCAACAACAGATAATTGATCTGATTGCCGTAAAACAGCAGTGCAGCAATGAACCCCAAAACGCCAAAGGCAATAGCAACTGTCGTGCGACGTTTTGAAGCCCTATCCATGGTTGCTTGCCTTTGAGGTCCTAATAGAAGCAATGGCTCCCATTTGAACTTGGTGCCGGAACGCGGAATCGAACCGCGGACCTACTGATTACGAATCAGTCTTCAGGTCAGTGAAATCAACGATCACGGACCGGATCTCGTAAAAGTTACACTTCGGGGCACACCACGATCTGGAAAAACGCATTTGCCAGTATCGAAGCGCGCTCGAACATAAAGCTGGATCGCATCGACCGCCTTGGTATCAATAAACGACGACTCCAAGACCCGCTTTTCCACATCCGTGGAACCCTCTGATCTGATAGTGCCCAGCCAGAGGGTCATTGCCAAGGCCAAGCCTTCGCCAGCTGTTCAATATGTGACTGATGTACTGCCGTCATCTTTCAAAAATGTAATCCCAATCAGCAGCGGCCTTTTTTTGCCTGCCCCGGTGGGCAGTGTTTCCGATAGTGCCGGTGATCCGGCTCTGTCACCACAATCACGCGCTCTCCCGAGTGATGGTCATGGTGGCTATCCGTTACCACTGCTGCGCCGATAGCCGCGCCGGTCGCGGCTCCAACGATGGCACCCTTGCGCCCACCGAGCTCTTCACCCACCACGGCGCCAACCGCACCACCGACACCGGCAGCAACAGCGGTCTTAACAGTATCTCGATCAGCTGCGAAGGTAGTCGGAACGGCAGCGGACAGGAGTCCCGCCAGGGTCAATATGCGGATCGCACGGAACGGATGGGACATGTTGATGAATCCGGAACGATAGGTGTGGAGTGAAGCTAGCGAAGTTGAGGCCATCAGAAAGTGCAGCGCATCACATCCCGCGGGTTCGGAGACGGCATCCAGGTGTTATGCGGCGAAAAAAATTCCAGAAAAAAATTCCAGCGGAAGTTCGTGAGTCGATTCACGTACCCGGTCACATAGCAGCGACCCTGGCCATCGTCGTATCCCCCCTTCGTGATCCTGGTGGAAAAGGGCTTTTCCCGTTGCGGGTATACCTCCTGGTGTACCTATTCCCACTACTAGCCTGAAGCCCGCTATTTCATTGGCCCGACGACTGATTGGCCATCAGCAGGTTCACCAATTGCGCGTCAACCAATGCTTGCATGCCCGTGATCATCATGATTCGCTGCCAACCGCGTGTTGACCAGCTTCTGCGCTCATAGGTTCGATTGTGGGCTGTGTGCGCTCTGGTGCTATGCGCTTGCGCTAGCTGGCCAATCGCACGCTGCAGTGCTGATTGTGCGCTGCCTGATGGGGATTGGTGTGCCGGGCTAGCTGGAAACAATGGCAGGTACTTGTCGACCACTCGCCAATGCTTGTCCGCGATTACGGACAACATGCTGAAGCGATCCCTTGAATCCTGGTCGATTTCGCCCTCTGCCAGTTCGCTCATTCCCTCAAGCGCATCAATCAGATGTTGGTAGTGACACTGCACCGAAAGCTGCTCGCGCATGGCCACGCGCCGGATCATCCGATTCTGTTGAAGCCCAGTCATTGCCATCGATGCATCCCTTGATTCGGGTAATTCATTTTACGCACTATCGAAAAAAGGGCATCGACCCATCGAGGCGGGATCAAGTCCCTGTACCACACGTGCGCAGGGGGAGTCACTCGGTCGTGGATACCTGCGGTGGAAGCCCACGCTATTAAGGCACGCCAACCAGGGTTTGATTGCCAGTCAGTTGTCAGATGCTGATACTCACAAGGCAGGGGAGATTGCAGAACGATGGCTGATCAGGTCGGCAACACCATAGGTCCATACCAGATTACCGAACCACTCGGTGTCGGTGGCATGGGTGAGGTGTACAAGGCCTATCACACCGGGCTGGAGGTATTTCGGGCGATCAAGTTCATCCGTCCCGAGCTTTCAATGGCTGCCGATTTTCGTGCGCGCTTCCAGAAGGAAGCACGGAGTGTTGCTCGACTGCGTCATCCGAATATCGTGCAGGTACATGACTTCGGTGAGCACGAAGGCTGTTTCTACATGGTCATGGAATACGTCGATGGGCAGTCGCTGAAGGCGGCAATTGCCAACCATGAACCGATGGACACCGATGCTGCCGTTGCACTCGTCAAGGAGATCGCTGGCGCACTCGATTATGCCCATCAGCAGGGACTGATTCATCGCGACATCAAGCCCGATAACATCATGCTGGACTCCCACAAACGCGCAGTGTTGATGGATTTCGGCATTGCCAGACTCATCATTGGTGACGGGAAGCTCACCGCCACTGGAGTGGTCATCGGCTCGGCGGCCTATATG
>JAYSTS010000069.1:0-7283 GCA_043719475.1 Gammaproteobacteria bacterium
GCATCGTTCGCCGGACCTTGAAATACCTTGAAGTCGACGGTGCGCATGAGGTCGGCGATGTCGATCAGCTTGAGTGGATTACGAAGATCAGGACGGTCACTGCCGTAGTCACGTGTTGCATCGTCCCATGACAACACCGGGAACACGGGCAGCTCCACGTTGATCAGCTGACTGAATAGCTTGCGCAACATGCCTTCAGCGAGCTGCATGACGTCCTGCGCACTGATGAAACTCGCTTCAATGTCGATCTGTGTGAATTCGGGCTGGCGGTCATGACGCAGATCTTCATCGCGATAACAGCGCGCGATTTGATAGTAACGATCAAAACCCGACATCATCAGCAGCTGCTTATAGATCTGCGGTGATTGTGGCAACGCGAAGAAGTGTCCGGGATGGGTTCGACTCGGAACCAGATAGTCACGCGCGCCTTCTGGTGTGGCCTTCGACAACGTCGGTGTTTCAACTTCCCAGTAGCCGTTGTCTTCGAGATACGAACGCACCACGCTCGAGACTCGCGCACGCAAGTGCAGTCGCTGCTGCATCTCTGGTCGGCGCAGATCAAGATATCGGTAACGCAGGCGAACATCTTCGCCAGCACTGGAGTGTTCATCGAGTTGGAAGGGTGGTGTCGCTGAAGGGTTGAGGATGGTCAACGCCGTACCCAGCACTTCGACCTCACCAGTGGCCATGTCTGCATTGACTGAACCTGCTGGGCGAGGCCGAACGAGTCCAGTTACCAACACCACGAACTCATTTCGTAAACGCTCGGCCATGGCGAAGCTTTCAACCGTATCAGGATCGTAGACCACCTGAATGATGCCGGTTCGGTCTCGCACATCCAGAAAGATAACCCCGCCGTGATCGCGACGACGGTGTACCCAGCCGGTGAGCGCGACCTGTGCGCCGTCGTGGCTGCTGTTCAATATTCCGCAGTAATGGCTGCGCATGATCTGTCTACCTTATATCGGCTGGCTGTTAACTGGGCTTGAGATGGTACATCGAAGGCGGTGGGATCGCGCACTGGCCGGCCTGAACAATGGCACGGTCAACCGTCTGCAGAAGTCGCCTCCGGATAACAAAAAAGCTGGCGATTGCAGCACATCATGCCGTGTCGCCACCTGATCCCTTCTTGGATGACGAGCTGGATGAATTGCCGGATGAAGAGTTGGATGAAGAGTTGGACGAAGTGCTGGATGGAGTGCTCGACGACGTGCTGGTCGACGCACTCGTGGCGCTGCTTCCGGCACTCGACGACGAACTGTCACTCGACTTCGCACCATCTTTTCCACTAACCACTGGGCCGCTAGCCCCTGGCTTGGCTGCGGTTGGCGGAGTTGTGGTGGACTCACTGTTACCTTCGATGTTTCGTTTTTTGTCTCCAGACTTGAAGTCTGTTTCATACCAGCCACCACCTTTCAGTCGAAAGGCAGACACCGAGACCTGCTTGTGAAGCGTGTCTTGATTGCAGGCTGGACAGGTCTTCAGTGGTTCATCACTGAATTTCCGAATGGTTTCGAACTCGTGTTCGCAGTTGTCGCATCGATATTCGTAGATAGGCATGACTGATTCCGTAAACCCAAAGCGCGTGCAGGATAAGTACAGCGAACGGCAGTTCAAGGTTGGTTGAGGTGGTGATGATGGGTTTCATCACATGATTATCAACACATCGAAGACACTCGTTGATGCTCTTCATCAACCTCATGAGTACCTTCAAGCGAACTGAAGTTTGCCAAACGCGCCGCATATTCTTAGAAAGCGTTGCAAATATACAGTTCTTTACTACACTTTTTCTTGGCTTTATAGAATGGATGGGCTATAAAGCGCGCCACTGGGTACTGCTGTTGTTATGGCTGTTGTTATGAATGTAGTCGTAATCAGTACCTGGGTGTGTAGCAAAGGATCGCTGTAGCCAATGAAAAGGCTGGTCTCCATGCTGACGCACTTCGATGGCGCTACCAGTGAGGTCAGATGATCGAGACAAGCGTTACTGCATTAGCCCCGAGGCAATCCTCCTCCCCTGGTTCGTCTTTTCCTTCCGTTACTTCTCTAATCGTCCAATCAAAAAAGGAATCGTGATGGCAACTGCGAAGAAAGCCCCTGCGAAGAAAAAGGCGCCTGCTAAGAAGGCCCCTGCCAAGAAGGTAGCAGCTAAGAAGAAGGCACCCGCCAAAAAAGCTGCCGCGAAGAAAGCCCCAGCCAAAAAGGCTGCAGCAAAGAAAAAAGCTGCTCCCAAGAAGAAGGCTGCTGCTAAGAAGAAGGCTCCTGCCAAAAAAGCCGCTGCCAAGAAAAAGGTAGCGACGAAGAAGGCTCCAGCCAAGAAAGCACCCGCCAAGAAAGCGGCAAAAAAAAAAGTAGCTAAGGCAGCCGCGAAAAAAACGGCAACCAAGCCAGTGAAAAAAGCAGCTCCAGCAACCAAGAAGGCACAGCCCGCCATCTCCGCCAAGATGACGAAGACTGGCATGCTGACTGAGATGGCCACGAATACTGGCCTGACCAAGAAGCAGATCGAGGCTGTCCTTGAGGAAATGGAGACACTGATCGAGCGGCATATTCGCAAGCGCGGCGTGGGCGAGTTCGTCCTGCCAGGCCTGTTGAAGATCCGTTCGGTAAAGCGTCCAGCCACGAAGAAGCGTATAGGACGTAATCCGGCCACGGGTGAAGAGATCACTATCTCCGCGAAGCCGGCTTCTGTACGTGTTCGCGTTACAGCGCTTAAAAAGCTGAAAGGGATGGTTGGCTAGCTAGCCGCTATCAACTTTAAAAAGGGTCGCTTGCGGCCCTTTTTTTTTGCTCGCGATTCCAATCGCAGACCGATCACGCGCTGAGTCACAGGCCGACTCACTCGCCGACTCACTCGCCGATCACTCGCCGAACAAGAGACGTGTTGCTAAAGTGCCGCCCGATCCGACACGAAGCAATTTTCCATGCGCCAATCTCAAATCCTCCTGCCGACTCTGCGTGAAGAACCAACCGACGCCGATGTGGTCAGCCATCGACTCATGTTGCGAGCCGGACTGATTCGATCACTCGCATCCGGTCTCTACACCTGGTTACCACTCGGTCTGCGTGTGCTGCGCAAGGTCGAGACAATCATTCGCGAGGAATTAAACCGAAGTGGTGCACAGGAAGTGCTCATGCCAGTCGTGCAACCTGCAGAGCTCTGGCAGGAGACGGGTCGCTGGCAAAAGATGGGACCGGAGATGTTGCGCCTGAAGGATCGGCACGCCCGCGACTTCTGCCTCGGTCCAACCCATGAAGAAGTGATTACCGACCTGTTCCGTCGAGAGATCAGGAGCTATCGACAGCTGCCGGTGAACTTCTATCAGATCCAGACCAAGTTCAGAGATGAAGTGCGACCACGCTTCGGTGTCATGCGCGCTCGCGAGTTCACCATGAAGGATGGTTACTCCTTCCATCTGGATCGGACGAGTTTCGATGCGACATACCAGGAGATGCATGCCTGCTACACACGCATCCTCTCGCGCATGCATCTCGACTTCCGCGCCGTTGAAGCCGATACCGGCAACATCGGTGGTGACAACTCACACGAGTTTCACGTGCTTGCCGGTGCAGGCGAGGATGTCATTGCCTACGCCAGTGAAGGTCCATATGCCGCCAACCTGGAGAAGGCCGTGTCAGCGGCACCACAGCAACGCGCTGAGGCCACACAAGTTCTCGCGACCGTCGCGACTCCCGATGTTCGCACTATCGACGAAGTCAGTGCGTTCCTTACGCTGCCATCGAATCGCATCGTGAAGACGCTCATCGTCATTGGCGAAGCAGGCCCTGTTGCGCTGGTACTGCGTGGCGATGACGAGTTGAACGAGCTTAAGGCCGGCAGACTACCGGGTTTGTTGCAACCGTTACGCCTGGCAGACGATGCAACCATTCGCAGTGCTGTCGGTTGCTCTGCTGGTTCGATCGGACCCATCGGTCTGAACATGCCATGCTTCGTTGATCGCGAGGCTGCAGCGCTTGCAGACTTCACCTGTGGCGCCAATCGAGATGGCTTTCATCACTGCGGCGCAAACTGGAACCGCGATGTCGAACTCGCTGATCATCACATCGTCGATATCCGCACCGTCAAAGAAGGCGATGCGGCGCCTCATGGACAAGGTGTGTTGAAGTTTCTGCGCGGTATCGAAGTGGGCCACATCTTCCAGCTCGACACCACCTACAGCAAACCGATGAACGCGAGCATCCTCGATGCGGATGGCAAGGCGGTCATCGCGTTGATGGGTTGTTACGGCATGGGTGTGACGCGGCTCGTCGCTGCCATCATCGAACAGAACCACGACGATCACGGCATCTGCTGGCCGGTGCCAGTTGCGCCGTTTGACGTTCATGTGGTCGCGCTCAACTTCACCAAGTCCGAGCTCGTTCGCAACGCAGCAACCGCACTGCACGATCAGCTTGAAGCAGAAGGGTTCAGCGTGTTGCTGGATGATCGGGATGAACGACCCGGCGTCAAGTTCGCAGACTCGGATCTAATCGGTCTACCGCATCGCATCGTCATCGGCGAAAAGTCGCTCAAGGAAGGCCTGTTCGAATACAAGCGCAGGCGTGATGGGTACGCCGCCAATGTTCCGGGGACAGACGTCATCGCACTGCTGAAGTAATCTCCGTTTGACCGCGAGACGGTAATCGCTTGTTCGCGATCAGGAGATCGCTCCCACACACTCGTGTGCTTCGGCTGCATTGTTGGAGCGGTCTCTGACCGCGAGACGGGAATCTCTTGTAGGAGGGGTCTCCTGACCCCGATCTCTTGTTCGCGATCAGGAGATCTACAACGCCTGCTTGCTTCAGCGGCATTGTGGGAGATGACCACGAAAGGGATCGCGATCAGGAGATCGCTCCCACACACTCATGTGCTTCGGCTGCTTTGTTGGAGCGGTCTCTGACCGCGAAGGAATTCTGACCGGAGATATTGCGGAACAGCTCTGGCTAGAGACCCTCAATGATCTTGCGAATCGACTCTGCTGACTGTGGACCACGCAGTACTTTGCCAACGCTCAGATCCGGCTTCAGCAATATCGTCGTCGGTAATATCTCCGGACGCTCGTAGCCGAAGCGTTGCATCGGGTCATCCTGCAACACTGGAAATCCGATCTGCATGCGCTGGATCAATGGCTGCAGATCAGCAGGTTTGAGATTGTCGTAGTTGACGCCCACCACGAGTGGTCCGGCCGCACCCGCTTCCGCATAGAGACGATTGAGTTCGGGAATTTCCTCGCGACAGGGTGCACACCACTCGGCCCAGTAGTTGATCACTACCCAGCGACCCTTCCAGTCGTCGATACGGGTATGTGTGCCATCGACCAACGCAAGCTGCTCGCCTCCGCATCCAGACAACACGATCAAGGACACGAGCAGTGCCATCGTCCTCTTCACGAAGACCACTTTCGTCGGTGTGAGTCTTCTGATCCCATTCGATTTCACCTTCATCTCCTCACTGGGTGAGATGCCAATGCCGCGGCAAGATCGATCGACATCTCGTTGGAACCAAACTGCACGATGGCCCGAATCGGTTCAACCACACCGGGCAAGTCGTCAACTGCGCGCAACGTTTCGAGCTCGACCCCCTCCGGAAAGGCGTGGTAGAGATCCCACAACGACAGGCTGGTCAGACTGCGGCCGAGAAACAAGCGCTCATCTGCACCGGTCTGAATGAGTTTGAGTTTGTGCAGGACTGAGTAGATGCGTTCGTGCTCTTGCGTATTGAGACGTACGGCATCAGCGAGCTCCGATGCACTCGCTCCTTCACCGAGATCGTGACGCACCTGCAAGAGCCTCAGCAGTCGCGCAGCCTTGATGATCAAAGGCTCTGGTGTCGGTTCATGTTCCCGATCGAGTGACAGTGTTCGAACGATGACCACCCCCGAGAGGACCAATACCCAGACGATATAGATCCACACGAGAAACACAGGTATGGCAGCGAATGCACCATAGATGACACTGAAGGACAGGGTCGGCAGCAACTGGGCAAAGGTCCACATCGTGAACTGGAAGCCGATGGTCGTGATGACGCCGCCGATAAAGGCATGCTTGAACGGCACATCGTAATTGGGCACCGCGTAGTACAGCACGGTGAAGACCACGACAGATAGTAGCTTGGGCAACTGCGCCAGCAATATCGAGCCGAGTCCGAAGTCATTCAGTTCAAGCAGGATCGGCAAGGCTTGTACATACACACTGATCAACACGCCACCAACGATGAGCGTTGGTGTCAGCGTCAACACCGTCCAGTAGGTGAGGATGCGATGCACACCGCGACGCGCTTGCGGGACTTGCCAGATCGCGTTGAAGGTCGTCTCCATCGTCACCAGCATCATGAATGCCGTCACGAACAGGAAGGCAAAGGACAGCCAGGTCAGACTGCGTGTATTCGCCGAGAACTCGGTCAGTTTTTCATAAACCACTTCACCGCTGCCGGGTACGAAATTGCGAAAGACGTAGGTCTGGACCTGTTCACCGACCGTCGCGAACTCGGGAAACAATGAGAGCACGACATAGGTGACGGTCATCATTGGGACGATGGCAAACAAGGTCGTGTAGGTGAGGGTCCCAGCTCGAGCGAGACAATCATGAAGATGGAACTGCTGTACTACCTGCTCCAGGTACCAGCGCACTCGCGCGAGTAACGCCTTCAACATCACCGTGTGTGTGGACGCCGGGTCATCAGCTGCCTTGGTCATCGCCGGTGTGTCATCTCGAATGAACTGAAGTCGCGCGGATTATAGGCTGAAGTCAGGTGTTCACGATCTATCACAATCCAGGCTGCTCCGAGAGTCGGGCAGCACTACGATTGTTGCAGGACCAGGGTATCGATCCCAGGGTTCTTGTATCTGGAGACACCTCCACCAATCGCCGAGTTGACAACACTGCTGGTCCAGCTGGCGCTAGAACCACGCTCACTCATCCGTCGATCCGAACCCCAACAGACAAACGTGGACGTTGATGCACTCAGCCACGATGAACTGTTGCAACTGATGTCTGCACATCCAATGCTGATCGAACGACCGATCGTCATTCGCGGTCATCTCCCACAATGCAGCCGAAGCACGCAGACGTTGTAGGAGCGGACTCCTGATCGCGAACAAGAGATCGGGGTCAGGAGACCCCTCCTACAAGAGATTACTGTCTCGCGGTCAGAGAACGCCAACAATGCAGCCGAAGCACACGAGTGTGATAGGGGTAGGGAAGAGCAGCCTCTCCCCTCCCTCCGAACCGTACGTGCGGTTTTCCCGCATACGGCTCTCCAGTCGGGTGTTTCTTCATCGAGA
>JAYSTS010000070.1:0-3182 GCA_043719475.1 Gammaproteobacteria bacterium
GATATCTCCCAGATCGCGATCAGGAGATCGCTCCCACAAAGCCACAAACCAACGGTTCGCGATCGGGATCTCTCACAGAATGTTCACACACACTGTTGCGGACCGGCCAATCGGCATTCACCTCTGATCGGATCGTCCAGAGCACTTTTACTCGACGTCTCACTACTGAATCTGCCAACTTCATTGGCAGTGACCTTACGGTTTGATTTCCGCTGCAATACCGACCTTCTCTCCAGTCAATCGTTCCGCAGCTCTCAAATACCCTACGCAGCATTTTCGGTAGCGTAATTTTTTGTCGAAATGAGGTTAACGGCGCCGACAACTGCGTCCGAGCCATAGATGGCGGCGCCACCATCGCGCAGCACCTCCATGCGTGCAAGCGCTGCCGTGGGAACCTGGTTGATGTCGACGTAATCGAGGTTATTCGCACTAACCGTCGGAAGCCGCTCGCCGTTCATGAGAACCAGCGTTCTGGGATGGCCGAGTCCACGCAGGTTGATCGTTGCGGTGCCCTGCGGGGCACCGCCCAGAAAGCGGTTCGACTCGCCGATGCTGAAGCCGCTGACCGCAGGCACGCGCTGCACCAGCTCAACGAAGTTGGGACTGCCTTGTTCGGCCAGCGTCTCACTGCTGAACACCGATACGGGCAGTGCCGAGTCTTCCCGCGAACCCCGGATGCAGGTCCCTGTGACCACGATTTCTTCCATGACTTCGTCGGTAGCCGGCCCATCTGCCGCAGGTGAGCCGATCCCTGAAAATCCGATCACGATCGCAACTGCTGTGTATCTACTCCGTCGCGTGAATCTCGACATCAAAACCTCCGTGATCGATCGACAGACATCCTGATTGCTGAAGACCGACACATCGTTCCCCGATCCTGGTCCGATAATCATTATCCAGCTCAAGTGGATTAACAAATGGTTGGATTACCAGTCACAGGGCTTGCAGTCAATCGCGAGCCGGATTGAAATGGCTGGGACAACGCCGACGGTAGGGAGACCGCACATGTCCAGGCCCACACACCTGAAGTTGTTGCAGCTGCTGCAGCTGCTGCAGGTCTTTCCGATGCTCTGCACGGCAGCGCTACTTGCCCCCTGGTTCGCGCCCTGGTTCGCAAAGGTGCATGCGGATCAGCAGCAGCCAGCAGACCCTGTACTTGAAGCTTACGCCGCGCTCCCAGCACTCACCGATCTACAGATCTCTCCGGATGGTCGACGCATCGCCGCGCTGCGGCCGGTTGGCCAGCTCAACGGATTGACCATCATCGACCTCACCACCCAACGATCAAACATCGCACTGGCCGCAGATCCGGCACGGTACCAGATCAACTTCTGTCGATGGGCCAACGAAATTCGTCTGGTGTGTCAGGTCCGCACCGCTGCCAAACTGTTACGGGGAGGAACCAGCGATACAACTTTTCAGAGTTCCGCATCATTTGCCGTGAACCACGATGGCAGCAAACTGGTGCAACTCAGCGAAGGCGGTCCGTTACTGTTGGGAGAGTTCAACCGCGGTGCTTTCATCTCGCTGCTGCCGCACGATCGCGATCATATTCTGATACCCCAGATCGATCCCAAGGCGATTCGCGCCTTGCGCCATTCGGTGGTCACGTCAAACATTTTGCTGTGGCCAGACGTCTGGAAAGTCGATATCAATGACGGCACAAAAACCCGTGTGCTCAAAGCCCGGGATGGCATTGGTATCTGGTTTGCTGACGATGCTGGAGTGGTGCGCGGTGGACTGGGCCGTCGTGCGATCATGCGTGACGGCAGTGGCTGGCGCTCCGTCGACATCAAGAGTCTGAACGAAGGCCCCCTGCCCGAACCACTGGCGTTAGCCGGTACTGCAGGCCAAAGCGATAGTGTTTACCTCGCCGCCAACCTGCAAGATGATCGCCGCGGCGTCGTTGAGTTTGATACCCGCACCAGTACGGTCACGCGGACTATTTACCGCGATGATCGATTCGACTTCGACGGCGCGGCCATATCGCGGGACGGCATCTTGCAGGCGTTGATCACCCTTGACGACAGTATGCGTTACATCCCGATCACCGATGACGCGAAGGCATTGGACGCAGAACTGCGCGCCGCTCTCGGCGGCCAGCCCGCCGTGCCGTGGAGCCACGATGATGCCTGGCAGCGATTCACGGTGATGCAGGCGCCGCAAGGCCAGCCCGCGACCTGGTACTTCTATGATCGGCCAGTGAAGAAGCTGATGCGCATCGGTTCAGAGTATCCAAAAATCGCTGCTGAAAGCCTGCCGGTTTCAACCTGGACCAGTTACGCCGCTCGCGACGGCCTCAACATCCCAGCGCGTCTGACACTGCCACAAACCGGCGCCAGGAATCTGCCTGCGATCCTGTTACCACACGGCGGCCCGATCGCCAGGGACAGTGGCTTCGACATCATTGCGGCCTACCTTGCGCAGCGCGGGTACGTTGTACTGCAACCACAATTCCGTGGTTCGTTCGGCTTTGGCAAGACATTCATGCAAGCCGGCAAGGAACAATGGGGCCTCAAGATGCAGGATGACCTGCTGGATGGCCTCAAGTGGCTGCGCCGCGAAGGTGTCGCACATCCAACAAAAGCATGCACGGTGGGACTGAGCTACGGTGGTTATGCGGCTTTGGTTGCGGCCTACAAGACGCCGGATCAGATTCAATGTGCCGTGAGCTACGCGCCCGTCACAGACCTGCCAACGGTGTTGCGAAACTTCAGACTCTATCAGTTTGGGCGACCCGGCTACGGTTATGCCCACATGCCATCTGACGCAGATGTTCAGGCCGCCAACTCACCGTTGTACCAAGTAGCCCAATTCAAGGTACCCGTGTTGATACTGCACGGTGACAGGGACACCAACGTGCTGGTGGAACAGTCCAGAACACTGGTTGAAGCCCTGAAGTCAGCAGGCAAACCGTACCGATACATCGAGCAGGAACAGGCAGATCACTTTCTGGGCATTGCGTCGCACCGGCGGGAACTGCTTGGTGAGATGGCGACTTTTCTGGACAGGGCTTTTCTGGACACGGCTTTCCCGGACACGGCCTTCCCGGACACGGCCTTCCCGGACACCCAGAAGGGGTCGCCCCCAACCCGTTAGACCTGTTCGCTCGAAGGATCTCGACGCCGAAGACCCGGCACTGAAAACGATCACCGGCTTCCTTTCTCAACCCGCTACCGGTT
>JAYSTS010000008.1:0-8439 GCA_043719475.1 Gammaproteobacteria bacterium
CAGACATAAGAACACACGTTTCGCAACCCACACCTTCAATCGGGCGCAGGAGTGCGGTGCAAACTAAGGTGTGTGGTATTCGACTGTCCTTGCAGCATCTTCTGACGGCAACAGCTGCAACAGCTGAAATCGCTTCAAGCCCGCATCCGGCGAGGCGGAGTTTCTCGCCAGCATCAGCGGACCTGGCGGTGATGCCAACCAGTGCCAGTGGTACCGAAATGAGGATGACAAGCGGCACCAGCGCATATTCAACGATTTGTAGTAGATTTTTTGATGCTAAGGTCTCGGTCCAAAACGTAGCGCCGAGCGTTCTTTCGCGCGCGCTGCTTCAATTTCCCTGCTCTTTGGTTCAACGGTGGTGACCAGCTGGGCGAGCAGTTCCTGTGCAACTGCAGCTACCCGCTCTACCGCTAATTCGAACGCGACTTCGTTCGCTTTGGACGGCACGTTGAACCCGCTAAGTTTTCGTATGAATTGAAGCGATGCATCCCGGACTTCCCGATCAGTTGCTGGAGGTTCGAAATTGAACAGCGTTTTGATGTTTCGGCACATGGTTACGACCTTTTGTAAGAGGCAATGGGATGTTAGGTCATCGATTTGCCGGCGCCAAGAATGTCAAACACAATCTCTCAAGACACGCCGGAAGTATTGGCGCGTCCCAATTCCTTAACTCTCGTTTCGCCCCGCTGAGCGTACGACAACTCCCTCAACATCAGTGCGAAGTCAATGAGCCGACAATCGTTCGTCTGAGTCTCGCCAACACCTCTTGCCGATACCTCTCGCCGATACCCGCGTGCTCATAGCATCAATATGGTGCTGTAGGGAACATTATTCATGACCATGAAAAACCCGTATCGTATACGGGATATTCATGGTCTAATATAATCATGATAAAGCGTAAAACCGACCTCGAGAGAATTCGCCGTGCGCTGCGCCGTAGTCGTGTGGTCGCCCTTCTGGGGCCGCGTCAATGTGGAAAATCCACGCTCGCGCGCGAGTTTGTAGCACCGAACTCGCTTAACTATTTCGACCTCGAAGATCCCGAGAGCTTGGCCCGGCTGACCACGCCAGAGACCGCGTTGCGTCCGCTCAAAGGCTTGGTCGTAATCGACGAGATTCAGCGCCGCCCCGACTTGTTTCCGCTGCTTCGCGTGTTGGCAGACCGCAAGCCCCTGCAGGCTCGCTTCCTGATTCTTGGCAGTGTGGTGCCGGCGTTGCTGCAACAGTCATCTGAATCACTCGCTGGACGTTTGGAATTAATTTCGCTCGAGGGGTTTCGATTGGCAGATCTCGGCGCCGCGGCACAGGACCAGCATTGGCGACGCGGTGGATTTCCGTTGTCCTTCATTGCGCGGAGTGAAAGTGATTCGCTGGCATGGAGGCGGCAGTTTCTGCAGACCTTCGTCGAGCGAGACATGCCACAGCTTGGGGTGACCATACCAGCGGTCGCGTTGCGGCGTTTCTGGAGCATGGTTGCGCACTACCACGGCCAGACCTGGAATGGCGCAGAACTGGCGCGTGCACTAGCCGTCAATGAGTCGACAGTACGCCGTCATCTGGATCTCATGACGGGCGTGTACATGCTGCGGCAATTGCCGCCCTGGTTTGAAAACCTCGGCAAGCGGCAGGTGAAGGCGCCAAAAATATACATACGCGATTCAGGGCTACTGCACGCGCTGCTGGGCATCACCACGCGACGGGATTTGGAGCACCATCCTAAAGTCGGTGCGTCCTGGGAAGGCTACGCAGTTGAGGAAGTGCTGAAAGCGCTCAATCCAGATGACGCCTATTATTGGGCCACTCACAACGGCGCTGAGCTTGACTTACTACTGTTCAAGAACGGTCGGCGTATCGGTGTCGAGTGTAAGCGCACGGACGCACCGACCATGACGCCGTCAATGCGTATTGCGCTGGAAGATTTGCACCTGGACGAATTGATTGTCGTGTATCCGGGTACAAGACGGTATGCGCTATCTGACCATGCAACAGCGGTTCCGCTCAGGGATTTTGTCGGTGCCCTGTAGTCGCCGCACTGCCAGCCAGCAACCTCCCACGCGTGGCGGCGATCATAGTCCGACTCCATAAACCGACTAAATGCACTCGAACTCCGCGTCGTACACGCCCGAGCGCGTGGTGAACCTGGTGCAGGTGCGTTAACCTGCCCACATGAACGAACTGAACGACGAACTTCATCTACCCAGCATCGACTGGGTGCTGTCTACCGCGCGCTCGATCCGGCGAAACCTCGACTTCGAACGCCCCATCGAGATGGAAGTTCTACTGGACTGCATCGACATCGCAGCTCAAGCACCCACCGGGGCGGCCGGGGAGAACTGGCGTTTTGTCGTCGTGACGGACCCGGCGTCCAAGGCCCAACTCTCTTCACTCTATGCGTCCGTCCTCAATGAATTTGCGGCACTCCGAGGCATCCAGATCAAGGCCACACAAAAGGCACTGGTCAGCCGCCTTCACGAAATACCCGCGATGATCTTTGTCTGTGCAACAACGCCACCACCAGGTGCGGAAGTCAGTCAGCAGATCGGTTATTACGGATCCCTGTTGCCTGCGGCATGGTCGCTGATGCTGGCGTTACGGGCGCGCCACATCGGTGCCACGTGGACCAGCTTGTTGGCTGCCCGCCAGCAGCAAGTGGCCGACATACTCGCAATGCCCACCGGGTGCATGCATCTGGTCATGCTGCCAGTGGGTTACATGAAGGGCGTGACATTGAAGAAGGCCGAGCGACAGAAGGCGGCCGAGATCACCTTCGTCAATCGCTGGGGCAGTCAATCGCTGGGGAGTCAATCGCGCTGATGCCCAAGGCTGAAGCACAGCCCGGCATCGGTAATCAGCCATTCGGGACCTGGGTCAGTACGTATTCCAGGGACGGCTTGCCTCGTTCATCCCCACAACTGGCCATCGAGATGATGCCTCTTGCCACAACACCAACCGTTCCTGTCACAAAACGAACGCGCCATTGCTGCTCGCCAAGTCGCTCCACAGATTCCAGCGATGTATCCAGCCCACTGAGGATTTCAGCCGCCTGTACTTCGGGTGCATAACAGGTTCGACCACGCGCGAGCGGCCGATGCAGCAAGCCGTTCTCTGTGGCTAACAGCAGCGCATCCAAGTCCTGCGGCGTCACTCTGCCGTAGAGCGTCGCGTTCGGCGCCACCAGCACGTTGGCCGCAAAACGATGGCCACCAAGGTGACTGGTCTGCCAGACACGATCCTGGACACGTTCGCGCAGCGCGCGATATACCGGCAAGCCGAACTCGGCACAACAGAGATCTCGCTGCCCATGAGTGCAGACAAAATAGTTCACGCCCTCTGCGGCTTGATCCGAAGCGGTGATCAATGATGCATAGTCCGGAGCCGATCGGACCTTGGTGACATTGTTCTGAATCGTGAAGAGTCGAAGCTCGCCGGATGAACGCTGTTTGATCATCTGCAAGCGAGCGGCTAGACCATTAACGCGATATTCAGCCAGCAACGCATCGAGCCATGTCCTGGTGGCTGCATCAAGGTCGTGGTCGGTCGCGACTTTCGGGCGCCAGACCCCTCGATATTCAAGCATCAGCCAGACATCCACACGATCCGCCGTTCCGGCCAAAGCTTCGGCGGCTTCGCGCGATTGAACCGAACAAAAAGACTGGATAGTCATTGGCGAGCCATAGGGGGCAAAGGAAGCCTGGATCATGCCGTTCACCGAGAGGGAGGGCAATACTTCGGCAGGCTTCGGGTTATGATTCAGCGAGATTCGAAAAAGGGAGGGAGAAACCATGGATCACACCTTCGGTGCCAACACCAGGTATCCATCTTGAAGCCCGGAGCAACGCTGCGACTGGCGGAACGTATCGCCACCAGTCGTTTCGAAGCCCTGCCGCGCAAAACGATCACCGTCGCCAAACAATGTCTGCTCGACTATATCGGCGTCACGCTTGCCGGTATGCGCGAACCGCTCACACGGATTCTGCTGGCCGACATTCGTGAGGCCGGCGGCCACCCCCAGTCCAGCATTTTTTCCGAACTGGAACGCGCGACACTCGATCAGGCAGCACTGGTCAATGGCGCCGCTGGACACGCGCACGACTACGACGACGTTCACACCGACATGACAGGGCACCCAACGGTACCAGTTGCGCCGGTTGTCCTGGCTCTGGCGGAAGTCTGCAACAGCTCCGGCCCTGACCTCATCAACGCCTTTGTCGCAGGAGTTGATACGGAGTGTATCCTCGGCCGAGCGTTGGGTGCTTCGCACTACGCGCGGGGTTTCCATGCCACGGGCACACTTGGCAGTTTTGGCGCGGCCGCCGCTGCAGCACGGTTGTACCAGCTCGACTCACAAGCGACCGCACGTGCACTCGGTATCGCTGGCACACAGGCCAGCGGTCTGAAGTCGCAGTTTGGCACCATGGTCAAACCACTGCACGCCGGGCACGCCGCACAAACCGGCTTGTCTGCAGCACGTCTCGCCAAGCGTGGTTTTGAAAGCCGAACCAATATTCTCGAGGTCGGTCAGGGTTTTGCCGCGACACAATCGCAGGGGCTGGATCTGGCGCGATTCGACGAGGCTGTGGTGCGTGATACCTACGTCCCTGGAATTTGCTTCAAATACCACGCAGCCTGCTATCTGACCCACTCGAGCATTGAAGCGACACGAACACTGATGCAGCGACATCAACTGGCTGCACGAGACATCGACGCCGTTGAAATCAGCGTCAACGAAGGTCACTTCGGCGTCTGCAATATCCAGGCGCCTGCATCTGGACTGGAAGCAAAGTTCAGCCTGCGATTCACCGCAGCGATGGCGATGGCCGGTGAAGACACCGCCGGAATCGATTCGTATACGGATGCTCTGACCCAGCGCCCGGAGCTTACGACTCTGCGCGACCGCATCACGGTCAGCGCCTGGGAACAACCCCGTGCAGAATCGCGCGTTCGAATGCGTGTTGCCGGCGAATGGCTGGAGGAAGATTTCAACGTCGCCATCCCGCTCACCGACCTCGACCTTCAGTGGCAAAAACTCTCCGCCAAGTTTCATGCCCTGGCTGATCCGCTGACGGGTCGTGACCGGGCCAACGCCATAGAGCAGTTTTGTCGTACGCTTGATACACAATCCAATCTGGATCCTCTCTTTGTTTTGTTACGAGGTCAGGCATGAGCGATACCGATTTCAAAACCCGCGCGAAGTTGTGGCCAAAAGGCAATCGATTCGAAGATTTCATCGAAGGTCGTGTATTCGAGCATCACTGGGGGCGCACGATCACCGACGGTGACAACGCAGCTTTCAGCACTCAGACGCTGTCTTTCTGTCCCCTCTATTTCAACGAAGTGTACGCACGCAGTCAGGGACACCCACGCACGGTGGTCAACCCACTGCTCGTCTTCAACACCGTATTCGGGCTCACGGTTGAAGACTTGTCAGAAGGCGGTGGTCCGTTTCTGGGTGTGGACAACTGTCAGTTCCTCGAAGCGGTTTACGTGGGTGACACGTTGACGGCCCGCAGCACCGTGGTCAGTGCGCGTGAATCAAAAGGCCAGGCCGCACTCGGCATCGTCAGCTGGCACTCGGAGGGTTTCAATCAGCATGGCAACAAAGTGCTGGATTACACAAGAACCAACCTGGTTCGCAAGCGGAGTCGTTCAGCATGAGTCTCACCGCAAGCGACAACTGGTTCGAGGACTTCGCCGTCGGCGCGGTGTATCGGCACGCCCGTGGCAAGACGGTCACCGAACAGGACAACGTCGGCATCACACTGCAGGTCCTGAACACCGCAGAGGGTCACTTCAACGACGATCTGATGAAACAGGGTGGTGTGGGTGGCCGCGGCTGGACCGAACGTGTGGTATTTGGCGGTGTCACCATCGCCATCGTCATCGGCCTGACCATGCAGGATACCGGTGAAAATGCCGTAGCTGAACTGATGCTGGACAAGATCC
This sequence comes from Gammaproteobacteria bacterium, assembly GCA_043719475.1. GTDB lineage: Bacteria > Pseudomonadota > Gammaproteobacteria > Pseudomonadales > Azotimanducaceae > SYFY01. The sequence continues at coordinate 5,944 of JAYSTS010000008.1, forward strand.
GCCTCAAGTCACCGGTCTTTCACGGCGATACGCTGTATGCGTACACCGAAGTCCTTGGCAAGTCGGCTTCGGCAACCCATGCGAACGCTGGTGTGGTGCACTTTCGCCACTGGGGCGTTAACCAGAAGGATGAGACTGTATTCGAAGGCGAGCGTCGCGTTCTCATCAAACGAAGAATCAACTAGTCCCGCACATAGTCCAGCATAAGGAATCAAAAACATGTCTACACAACCAAAACGCGCACGTCGTTGTCAGCTATCGGTACCGGGCTCCAGCGAAAAGATGATGGCCAAGGCAGCAGATCTGGAACTGGACCACGTTTTTCTTGATCTTGAAGACGCCGTCGCACCATCGGCCAAACCGGGTGCGCGTGGAATGATTGTTGAAGCACTGCAACGACACCAGTGGCGACCAAAAACGCTGTGTGTTCGCATCAACGATGTCGAAACGCAGTGGTGTCACGATGACATCATTGAAGTGGTCACCGGTGCTGGTGACAAACTGGACACCATCATGCTCACCAAGGCCAAGAAGGCCAGTGATGTCGCGTTTGTGCATTTGTTGCTGGACCAACTGGAGAAAAAGCTCGGCCTCAAGCGACGCATCGGCATCGAATGCCTCATCGAAGAAGTGGAGGGCATGATGCATGTTGAAGAAATCGCGGCCTCAAGTGATCGACTGGAGTGTCTGATCTTCGGCATGGGTGACTACTCGGCCAGTCAGCAGATGCAGCTCGGTGAAGTGGGCAGTACGGGAGGATACCCACCCGATCTCTGGCACTATCCACGTTACAAGATGACCATCGCCTGTCGCGCCAATCGCATCGATCCGGTCGACGGTCCGTACGCGAACTTCCGCAATCCGGAAGGATACCGAAAGGAAGCCGAACGATCCTACATCCTCGGCATGATTGGCAAATGGGCCATTCACCCAAGTCAGGTGGAGATCGCGCAGGCGGTGTTTTCACCAACGGCTGAGGTCATCGCTTCGGCACGCAAGCAGAAGGCTGCCTACGACGACGCACTGGCTCAGGGACTTGGCGCGATCAACGTCGATGGCGTGATGGTGGACGCGGCGAGTATCCGCATTGTGCAGAACGCGCTGGATCGAGCCGACCTGTATGGGCTGTAACAAAGCGTCTTGCGGAATGGGAGTAGAAAGGGAGAATGCCGCGAACACAGGGTCTCGCGGTGGCGGCGTTCAGCTGAGCTCGTGCGCGCGTGCGAGGTCTGATTTCAGATCCTTCGCCGCCAGCAGATAAAATACGGTCGACAGGATATTGAACACCAGCACGCTCACTAGCGCCCACCGGATCGAATACACGCCCAGGTCCGTATAAGCCTTCAACAGATCCGAAGTCACTCCGACGATCAGTGGCCCAAATCCCATGCTGATCAAATTGAGAATCAGCAATAGGATCGACGCAGTCAGTGCCCGCATGCGCGGCCCGACCATCCCCTGTGCCAGCGCAAACGTTGGGCCGAGATAGTAGGAGCCAAGAAACCCAGGTATGGCACCAACCCAGAAGGCCATGATCGGATCGGGCAACATGTAGAACGTCACCGAAAAAGGAATGGACGCAAGCGTTGCGATACCCGGCAGCCAGACATACCAGCGCACGTCCTTCTTGCCGAGTCGGTCTGCAAAGTAACCACCGCTGACGGTGCCAAGAATGCCAGCGAATCCGAGATAGAAGAGCGCCACACCGATATCACCAGGGCTCATCCCGTGAATGCGCTGGAACATCATCGGTACGTACGGACCGACGCCGTAACCGACCAACGCATGCAGCGCACCACCCAGGGCCATGAAACGAAAACTTCGTCGTGCCCACAGTGCCTTGAATACCTCTCGGACTGGCGGCTCCTCCGCCTTGGCTTCGACCGCCTTCTGTGAATACGAGCGCACCGGTTCACGAATACCAAATCGCACGAAGACCGCCATCAACAAACCCGGCAGGCCAACAATGATGAACGCTTCTCGCCAACTGAAATTCTCGGTCAGCCAACCGCCAAACAGGTAGCCCAACATGGTACCTACCGGTATACCGAGTGCGTAGATACCCAGGGCGGTAGCACGCCGATCCTGCGCAAAATAATCGGAGATCATCGAATGCGAAGGTGGGCTGCCACCAGCTTCGCCAATGGCCACACCAATTCGGGCAGCCAGCAACTGAAAGAAGCTTCCCGTTAGGCCACACAGCGCGGTCATCGCACTCCAGATGGCGAGGCAAACGGCGAGGATGTTGCGTCGATTGTGGCGATCGGCCATGCGCGCAATCGGCACCCCAAGAGCCGTGTAGAAAATCGCAAACGGCAAGCCAGCCCCGAGAAGCGCGACTTGCCAGTCTGCAAGACCAAGGTCCTTTTTGATGGACTCGGCGAGAATGTTGACGATCGAGCGGTCGATGAAATTGAAAACGTAGACGACAAAGAGCACCGCCAGCGCGTACCACGCATAACCCGTCGTTTTCTGTACCGGCTCCTTTTCCTGCGC
>JAYSTS010000071.1:0-21926 GCA_043719475.1 Gammaproteobacteria bacterium
CTCACTCTGGCCGCCAGGGAGAGAATCGAAGCCTTCGAAACTGCGCACTACGCACGCATGCCCTGGTTGCCGGGTGCTCGAGAGGTGGGACTATGACAAACAAGGTATTGGTGCTGCCCGGCGACGGGATTGGCGTTGAGGTCATGGACAGTGCGGTTGCGGTGATGAAGGTCGTCGCCCGAGATGCCGGCATGACTCTGTCGTTTGATTACGGTCTGGTGGGTGGAGTGGCCATCGATAAACATGGGACGTCATTGCCAGACGAGACACTGGCGGCCGCGAAAGTCGCTGACGTGGTGCTGTTTGGTGGTGTCGGGGGACCAAAGTGGGATGGACTGCCGATGCTCCAGCGACCCGAGCGCGGGTTGCTTCGCTTGCGAGCGGAGCTTGAGTTGTTTGCCAATCTTCGGCCGGCGCTGCTTTTTGCACCACTCGCGGCGGCCTCGTCGCTGAAGCCGGAACTGGTCGCAGATCTCGATATCCTGATCCTTCGGGAGCTGACGGGCGGCATCTACTTCGGCGAGCCGCGCGGGGAGCGAATTGAAAACGGCGAACGGGTTGGCTTCAATACCGATATTTACCGTGAACACGAAATCGTGCGGATTGCGCGCGTAGGTTTCCAGCTTGCGGAGAAGCGCAGTGGCAGAGTCTGCTCGGTGGACAAGGCCAACGTGCTTGAAGTTACCCAACTATGGCGGGATGTGGTGACCAAAGTGCACCAGGAGGAATTCCCCAAAATCGAGCTGTCGCACATGTATGTCGACAATGCCGGCATGCAGCTGGTGCGGGCGCCAAAGCAGTTTGACGTGATCGTTACCGGCAACATGTTTGGCGACATCCTGTCCGACGTGGCTGCGATGCTGACCGGCAGTCTGGGCATGCTGCCTTCCGCGTCGCTGGCGTCGTCTGGCAAAGGGCTGTATGAGCCCGTACATGGAACGGCGCCGGACATCGCGGGACAAAATCTCGCCAATCCGCTGGCTACCATCCTCTCTGTCGCCATGGCTTTCCGATATACCCTGAATTCTGGTCCAGCCGCCGATCGTATCGAGCGGGCAGTGGCGAAGGTTCTGGCGGATGGTGTGCGAACACGAGACATCGCCGGTGGCGGCGGCCCAACGGTCGGCACAAAGGAAATGGGCGAGGCGGTGCTGGCGGCATTGTAGGAGGGGTCTCCTGACCCCGATTGATCCCGGCTGAAGACGGCCCCCCCACAAGGTCTGCTCACTAGGCCCTGATGTGGGAGATATCGGGGTCAGGAGACCCCTCCTACAAGGGGGTCGCATGCGGGCATTCGGGGTCAGGAGACCCCTCCTACAAGGCGGCCCTCGGTTGCCGTCGGAATGGCTCTCGAAAAATCTATAAATTAGATAAATAAATCAATACCTTAAGTGATTGAATATGACCAAAACAGTTGATGTTGCGATAGTCGGCGCCACCGGCGCTGTGGGTGAAGCCCTGCTCGAAATTCTGCTGGAGAGGAAGTTTCCGGTCGGCAAGATCTACCTTCTGGCCAGCGAACGATCAGCAGGCAAGCGTCTGCAGTTCCGAGATCACTACGTCATGGTCGAACGGCTCGACCAGTTCGATTTCGCCAAGGTGCAGATCGGGCTCTTTTCTGCAGGTGGGCCGGTGTCTGCAATCTATGCACCGAAGGCGGGCGCAGCGGGCTGCATCGTGGTCGACAATACGTCCCACTTCCGGATGGAAGCGGACGTGCCGCTTATCGTGCCGGAAGTGAATCTGCACCGACTGGCCGAGTACAAAGCACGTCACATCATCGCCAATCCAAATTGTTCAACCATCCAGATGGTGGTTGCACTCAAACCGATCCACGACGCCGTTGGCATAACCCGAATCAACGTTGCAACTTATCAGGCGGTGTCCGGCGCCGGGGCATCGGGTGTGCGTGAACTCGCAGGGCAGACTGCCAATATCCTCAACACCAAGCCGGTTGAGGTCAAAGTGATGCCAGTGCAAATCGCTTTCAACGTTATCCCGCAGATTTCCGACTTCCTGGAGAATGGCTACACCAAAGAAGAAATGAAGATGGTCTACGAGACACGCAAGATATTTGAGGACGACTCCATTCAGGTTAACCCTACGTGTGTGAGGGTGCCGGTCTTTTTTGGCCACTCGGAGGCGGTTCACTTCGAAACCCGCAAGCCGATCTCGGTGGCTGATGCGTCTGCACTGTTGCGCAATGCGCCGGGCGTTACCTTCATGGAAAACAATGGCTATGCGACGCCAGCGATGGATTCAGCCGGAACCGATCCGGTATTTGTGGGTCGATTACGCAAGGATCTTTCCCACCCTAATGGGCTATCGATGTGGGTCGTCTCCGACAACGTGCGCAAGGGCGCCGCACTCAACAGTGTGCAGATCGCCGAGGCGCTGGTGGCAGCGGGTCATGTCTAAGGGTCACCGAAGGGCGAAGACGTAAATTCCGCATTTCGACGGCAAACTTTCGTTTCAGATTTGGACGAAAAAAGTGATACTTGCTCCCGATTCTGCGAACCGGTTCCAAGTTACTGTTCGACAGGCTTCCCAATGGGGTAGGTCACTGGTCGACGGTGCTAGCAGACGAAGCAGGTGAGTGCTGGAACTCCGGACTGTCATCGATGAAGGTCCGATGCGGAATCAATTCGCCATGGCAGTGCGCGTGAGCCTCGCTCGCGTGTAACTGAAATGGCGGTGCACGCAGTGAAAGGGATAACGGTAAAGATGCACAGCAACGTTGTTATCGAGCAATCAGTCGAGCCGACTGTTGCTCCGTTGATCAGTAACCTCGTCGTCGGGGTATGGCGGATGAGGCTTGCGACAGTCGCAGCCTGCCATTAGTCATGCTTGCCAAATTGCCATCGGGCTTCCAATGAGAGGTCATGTCATGAAACGGGGATTTTTGTTGTTCTCTATCGCCTTGTTTGCTGGCTGGATGGCCGGCGCGCAGGCGCTCGGGGTTGGGGAAATCGAACTCAACTCGCACCTCAACCAGCGTCTCAGCGCTGAAATTCCGCTGGTGGAAGCGGGTGAGCTCGGTCCAGAGGAGGTACTCGTCTCGCTGGGTACACCAGAAGATTTTGAACGTGCTGGTGTCGAGCGATTCTTCTATCTCACCGATATGCGATTCGAAGTGTTTTCGGATGGTCGAGGTCCACGTATCCGGATTACCAGCCGACAGCCGGTCACCGAGCCTTATCTGAACTTCATCGTTGAAGTGCTGTGGCCGAAAGGCCGCATGCTCAAGGAATTCACCATCCTGCTCGATCCACCGACTTACCAGGCGGGGATATCGCCGCCAGCTACATCCGATCCCGCGCCGGCGACAGTCATGACTCCTTCGCGGCAGACGTTGCCGCAAGTAACGCCTTACACGGCCGATGTCCGGGAGCCGGTCCGGGAGCCAGAGGTAGCAGCGGGATCCTCGGGCACTGACACAGCACGCACCAGCGCCGACCATGCGTCCCCATCCGAAGTTCCCGGTGATGGGGTTCTCACAACGGGTCAGACCCTGTGGCGGATCGCTGAGCGGCATCTCCCGGCGAGCGACATCAAACTGAATCAGTACATGCTGGCGATTCAGCAGACCAACCCTGAAGCGTTCATCAACAACAACATCAATCTGATGAAGGCCGGTTATCGGCTGAGGATGCCGGATGCTGATAGCGCCCGTGCGATGACTGCGGCGGAAGCTGCTGCCCAGGTTGCGTCTCAAACCGCAGCCTGGCGAAACCAAGAGCCGGCCCCCGTTGTCGAGACTGAATCGACTCCAATCGAAGACGTAACAACGGCGGATGATCCTGGACCTGCCCCGGTTGAGACGGACAATTCCCTCGCGGCGCAGATCGATGCAACGCCTTCAGTCGCAACAACCGGTGAAGAGGCAGACACTGCGCCTGTGGGTGCCAAGGGCCGTCTGACCCTCGAGGCAGACGCTGAATCTGCGAGCGCATCCCAATCTCCTGCGGCCAATGTCAGTGAAACTGGGGTGCAGGAAGAAGTTGATCGACTGAAGCGAGAGATCCAGGAGCTTGGATATCAGACGGATCGAGAGAAAGCACTCGCTGAAGCCGAGATCGCCGAGCGTGATCGAAAACTGGAAGTCAAAGATACCAGGCTTGCGGAGCTCACGGCAGAACTCGAAACCCTGAAGAATCAGCTCGCGGAACGGGGCGGCCAGCCGAGCTCGGACCAGAATCAACCTGCCAAGCCATGGTGGCAGTCGAACATCATGATGATCGGCGCAGGGTTGCTTCTGGTACTGGTTCTGGTGGCCGCTCTCTTGCTCGCTCGAAGGCGTCAGCAGTCTGCACAGGATGCAGCATTCAGGGACGCCATTGGTGAAACACAGGCACGTGATAGTCGCGTCGATCCTTCTGTTGCAACAACGGTCGCTCCCGCGATTGCGCCTGTCGGTGCGTTGGCTGCGGCCGGTGGTACAACGTCCGCGACCACTGACACCGATACGTTCGATTTTCTCGATGATCTGGACCAGGACAACGACGAACAATTGCATGCGGCCTCTGCCGAATCGGAAATGGGTGCCGGTGGTTCGCCGGCTCGCCAGACGGGTGATGTCATCGGTGAAGCAGACATCTATGCGGCATATGGCCGTTATCCGCATGCGATCGGTTTGTTGCTTGGTGCACTGGAAGAAGACGCCGACCGCCACGATGTCAGGTTGAAGTTGCTCGAAGTCGCTGTGACCGCAAACGATAGTGAGACCTTCGACAAGCACATTCGTGAGCTGATCAATCGTTGCGATGATCAGGATATCCTGCTGGCAGCCCGAGAACTTGAGGAGGGTTTTGTCGGCGCAGCTGAAGAACGTGATGATCTTCTTGGTGACGATGAAGGTGAGGATGAAGGCGACGATGAAGGTGATGATGTTGATGATTCGACGCCTCTCCCCAAAGGTGACGATGATCTGGCCATCGATGATCTTCTGGCAGAACCCGGTGTTGAACAGGACAACGAAGAGTTCAGTCTTGAAATTGAAGACGATGAGCCTCTCTCTGAGGTAGCCACCGATTCTGCCGCTTCCAATCGCATCGCTCCTGCGCAGGCAGCAAGCATCCAGGACAAACTCGCTGATGAACGCGCAATAAATCCTGCTGGCCAGCGGGCCACGGACGATCTGGATCTCGACGGCGACTACACCGCCATCGCCTCGGATGATGTCCCTTCGAGCCGCAACGACGTGCTGGGCGGCGATCTGGGCATTGAGTTTGACGCAGATGAAACCCCAGCTTCAGCGATCTCTGCAAGTCATCGTAATGCGGCCGTCGAGCCCCGAACGGATGACCTGGCCGATGACCTCGATCTTGACGACCTGCTGGCTGAGCTGGATGACACGCCTGCTGCTCCGCGTGTTTCTGCGCAAGCAGTGACTGATCGGCCAAGCACACCAGAAGACTTCCAATTCAAGCGGGTCGACGACGATGTACCGCTGCTCGACACGGCGGAATCACTGTCAGATGAAATGAGCCTGGACGGTGATCAGGGTCTGGAAGATCTTGATGATCTGCTGGCGTCGCTGGACGAAGTGGAAGACGACAAGAGCCCAGATTCTAAATTTGCACCCCACAGCGCCGAGATCCTGTCGTTTACGCGTCCCAAGCTGGATGGTGGGGTTCGCTCCGGTCGAGCCTTCGAAGATGATCTGGACAACGACGTCGCTGACAGCGATGACGGATTTGATTTCGGGGATACTGAAGACGCTGCTGAAACCAAGCTTGATCTTGCGCAGGCATACATCGAGATGGGCGATGCAGAAGGTGCACAGGACATCCTCAACGAAGTCCTGAGCGAAGGGAATCAAGCGCAGAAGGATCTCGCCCGTTCTTTGCTCGAAAGTCTGGCATCCTGAGTTACCCACTGGCGCTGGGCATCGCCTATGCGGGTGATGCATTTCAGGGTTTCCAATCCCAGGCGAATGGTCTGGCTGTGCAGAACGCCATTGAATCTGCGCTACGAAAGGTGCAAGCCGATGTCTCGCAGTTTGCTGCAGCTGGTCGGACCGACACCGGCGTACATGCAACGAGTCAGGTCATCAGCTTCGTTACCCCGTATGAGCGCTCGGCGGACGCTTGGCGCAAAGGTCTGAACTCCCATCTTCCGTCATCGGTCCGTGTCCAGTGGGTACGCCGAGTGTCGGATAAATTTCATGCACGGTTTGCGGCGACCGGAAGGCGTTACCTGTATGTTTTCCAGGAAGGTGAGGCTGATCCGCTCGCCCGCAAACGGGTAACCCCGACAGATGTCCTGGATGATGCCGCCATGCATGCCGCAGCCCAGTGCCTGGTTGGTGAACATGACTTCACGACGCTGCGCGCGGCTGCTTGTCAATCGCCGACACCGTTTCGACGGGTTGATCATGTGATGGTTCGTCGCTTTGGGCCGTATGTCGTCATCGATGTTGCGGCCAACGCATTCCTGCTGCGCATGATGCGCAATATTGCCGGCGCGTTGAGCCGGGTGGGTCGCGGAGAGTGGCGTGCATTCGACTTGCAGTTGGCCCTCAAGGGGCGTGACCGAAATGGTCTTGGACGAACCGCTCCCCCGGACGGTCTGTACTTGGTGGAAGTTCAGTATCCAGCCCACTTTCTATTCGATTTGCAGGATCAGGTATCCGGCTGGCCGCCAGGTCGACTACCCCCGATACTGCAGCACAGACACTCACTCGATCGGCTCTGATCAATTTTTCTACGCGTCTTTTTGGTTGTCGGTTATCCCGCATGACGCCGAGTGGATTTAGCGTCAAGCGGAGTTTGGGTGGCCGGTAACTTGAGATGATGGGATATCATCAGCGCCCGATTTTTTTCAAGTCCGCAACCGGAGTCTGCAATGAAACTTTATCAAGGTGAGCTGTCGCCCTTTGCTGCACGTGTACGCATGCAGGTCTACGCCAAGGATCTGGTTGGCAAGGGCATTGAGCTGGTCTCAGCGCCAGGTGGAACCGGCAGCGCGTTGTACAAGGCGATCAACCCTACCGGCAAGATCCCGGCGCTGGATACCGGTAAACGAGTCATTCCAGAAAGCGAAGTGATTTGTGAGTACATCGAGGACGTCTTCCCATCCGTGCCGCTGCGACCGGCTGATCCTGAAGGTCGGGCGCAGGTGAGATTGCTGTCGCGTTTTGTTGATCTGTATCTCTATCCACGGATGTCACCGCTGTACGGCCAGCTGAACCCAACGACGCGCGATGCGGATGTCGTCAGTCAGGGACTGGTGTCGCTGGATGAAGGTCTCGCGATCTGCGAGCAACTATTGAAAGATGGTCAGTATCAGGGTGGTGGGTTTGCTGTCGGCAACACGCTGACGCTGGCTGATTGTGCATTGGTCACCGGCTTCTTTTTTATCAACGCGATCATGCCGATGTTCGGTCGCACGCCCGCGTTCACGGGATTCGATGTGCTGGCAACTTACTGGAATGCCGCCAGTGTGCAGCCCGTTGCCAAACGGATCACCGGCGAGATGGGGGTCGCTTTGGCCGCGATGATGGGTAAGCAGTAAGGACTACTGTTGAATTTGCGCGGACAGGTTCCCGGATGCAAAACCTGTCCGCCGAGAGATGGTGGAGAGAGAATGTGCCGCGAACGTTGATCAAGATCTGTGGGGTCACGCATCCGGAAGATGCCGCCCGCATTGCCGAGCTGGACGTGGACATCATCGGGCTCAACTTTGCGCTGGTCAGTCCGCGGTGTGTTTCCGCGTCTCTCGCCCGCGAATTGATTGACGCGATCGGTGGCCGTGCCGAGACGTGGGGGCTGTTTGTGGATGCAACCCGGCAGCATGTGGAACTGGTGCTCAGTTCGATCGATCTCGATGTTCTGCAGTTCCAGGGCGAAGAAGCACCCGAATACTGCCGTGAGTTTGCGCAGCCCTATGTGAAGGCGATACGCATGCGTCCTCAAACGGATGTCGTCGCGATCGCTCAGTCCTATTTCGATGCCCGGGCGTTGCAGCTCGACAGCTTCGTGCCGGGTCAAGCCGGCGGTACCGGCCAACGATTCGATTGGGATCGCTGGCCGCAGCAGTGCCAGCTGCCGCTGATGCTGGCCGGCGGGCTTGATGCTGACAATGTCGCTTTTGCCGTGAGGACGTTGAAGCCGTGGGCGGTTGATGTCAGCGGTGGTGTTGAAGGACCGCACAAAGGACTGAAAGATCTGCAAAAATGCAGCAAATTCGTTGCTGCCGTGAGATCCGTGGACCAAACCGGTGACCCGAGTGGTGACCTCAGTGGGGAATAGTGTGAATCAGACCAGGCCGCCGAGCGGCAGCAACGGTAGCACCGGTAGCAACTACAATCAGCCGTCCGAGGATGGCCACTTCGGCATTTATGGTGGTCGTTTTGTCGCCGAGACATTGACCGCAGCCCTGGATGAGCTGACCGATCTGTATCACCGGATGCGCACGGACGGCGATTTCCTGCGCGAACTGGATCGGGATCTGGCCGACTACGTTGGTCGACCCTCGCCGCTGTATTTCGCGGAGCGACTGACCCGGCAACTTGGTGGAGCGCAGATCTATCTGAAGCGGGAGGATCTGAACCACACTGGCGCGCACAAGGTCAATAACACCATCGGACAAGCGCTACTCGCCAAACGAATGGGCAAACCGCGAGTGATTGCCGAGACCGGTGCCGGCCAGCACGGTGTCGCGACGGCCACGATCGCGGCGCGTCTGGGTCTGGAATGTGACGTCTACATGGGTCAGGCGGATGTCGAGCGGCAGAGTCCGAATGTGTATCGGATGAAACTGCTCGGAGCGCGCGTGATTCCAGTTCAGTCCGGGACGAAGACGTTGAAGGACGCATTGAATGAAGCGCTTCGGGACTGGGTCACCAACGTTGACACCACGCATTACATCATCGGCACGGTGGCGGGGCCGCATCCTTTCCCGATGATGGTCCGGGATTTCCAGTCAGTCATCGGTCGTGAAGCACGCTCGCAGATCCTTGCCGCAACGGGCCGATTGCCCGATGTGTTGGTGGCGTGTGTCGGCGGCGGCTCAAACGCCGTTGGCCTCTTCTATCCTTTCATCGACGATGTCGGCGTACGTATGGTTGGCGTGGAAGCGGCCGGGCATGGGCTCGCTTCGGGTCAGCACGCGGCGCCGCTGAATGATGGCCGGGTAGGCGTTCTGCATGGCAACCGGACTTATCTGATGCAGGATGACGATGGCCAGATCATCGCAACGCACAGCATCTCTGCCGGGCTCGATTATCCTGGCGTCGGCCCGGAACATGCGTACCTGAAAGACATCGGTCGCGCAGAGTATGCAGCAGCGACCGACGATGAAGCACTGACTGCGTTTCGGCTGTTGAATCGAACGGAAGGTATTCTGCCCGCACTCGAGTCCAGCCATGCCATTGCCTGGGTGTTGCGTGAAGCACCATTGATGCCAAAAGACACCATCATCATCGTCAATCTCTCCGGGCGCGGTGACAAGGACATACCCACTGTCGCTGCCCTCGATGGAATCACACTGTGAAGCAGCCAACCCGACTCGAAGCACGCATGCGTGGGCTTGGTGCGCGTAAGGCACTGGTGACTTTCATTACTGCCGGGGATCCGCATATCTCCGTGACGGTTCCGGCGATGCATGCGCTGGTAACCGGAGGAGCGGATGTCATTGAACTCGGCATCCCGTTTTCAGACCCTGAAGCGGACGGTCCGGTGATTCAGGCCGCGTCGGAACGCGCGTTAGCCGCAGGCACCCGCTTCGTCGATGTACTGTCGGCGGTGGCTGACTTTCGTACGCGAGATCCGGTGACACCGATCGTGCTGATGGGCTATCTCAATACGGTGACCTCGCAGTCCGGCTTCGCCGCGCGTGCTCAGGCTGCCGGCGTTGACGCGCTGATCATGGTCAACCTGCCGCCCGAAGAGTCGGTGGAATTCCGTCATGATCATGCGGGTGATCATCTGGACCTGGTTTTTCTGGTTGCACCGACGACTACCTCGCACCGAATCGGCACTATCGCCGCAGCGGCGAGTGGCTTTCTCTACTACGTGTCTTTCAAAGGCATTACCGGCGCCAGTCACTTGGCTGTCGATGAGGTGCGAGAGAAGGTGGCAGCGATCAAACAGCAGACCGAACTGCCGATTTGTGTGGGCTTTGGTATCAAGGACGGCGCTACGGCAGCGCAGGTGGCGGCGATCGCGGATGGCGTGGTTGTTGGCACCGCGCTGGTTCGGATCATGGCGGAAACGGTTGGCGGCCCCGCGGCAATCGCCGCCGCGCTCACGGCTAAAGTAGCCGAATTCAGGCAGGCGATTGATCGTTGAACCGTTCGCTGACCGAGTGGCTGACGTATGCCGAGGCGGTGCATCCGCGCAGCATCGTGATGGGCTTGGAACGTGTGCAGTTGGTGGGGTCACGGATGGGCCTGCTGCCATGGACGATTCCGTCGATCATCGTTGCCGGTACGAATGGGAAAGGCTCTGTGACCGTTGGCTGCGAGCAAATATTGCTGGCGCACGGTCGTCGTGTCGGTGCTGGCTACAGCCCACACCTGCATGTTTTCAATGAGCGTGTTCGTATCGACGGCATGCCGCTGGACGATGCGGCTTTGTGTGAAGGCTTTGGCGCGGTAGAGGCGGGCAGGGGAGATACGCCTCTAACCTATTTCGAATATGCCACGCTGGTGTCGCTGTGGTGTTGGCGGGTGGCCCAGGTGGAGTTCACAGTGCTGGAGGTCGGTCTCGGTGGCCGCCTGGATGCATTCAATGTCGTGGATGCGCAGGTCGCCGTAGTGACCAGTATTGGCCTTGATCATCAGGAGTACCTTGGTGATACCCGCGAGCTTATCGGTCGGGAAAAGGCTGGGGTGTTCCGTCGTCGACAACGCGTGGTTCTGGGGCGTGACATGCCAGCCAGCGTGATCAAGAAAGCAGCTGAACTTGATTGTCAGGTGGTCGCCAGCGCAGAGCAATTCAGTGTGGCTGACGATCCACGCTGGATGACGATCAAACTGAGGGGTGGTGTCTGGGATCAACAGGCGCAGGCCATCGATGGTGTGCCACTCGCCACTCGGTTAGCCCCCCACAATATGGGCCTGGCGGTGATGGCTTGCGCTGCGTTGTTTGACGTGAAACGGGACGCTGTTCGGGCCGCAGTTGGCCGGGCGTTCCTGCCGGGTCGCATGGAAAACATCGACTACCAGGGCCGTCGGTTCATTCTTGATATCGCTCATAATCCGGAAGGAGCGCAGTTCCTTGCCAGTCGATTGCGGTTACTGGAACTCGCACCAAAATTGCTGATCATGGGCAATCTGATTGAAAAAGACTCCCAGGGTATTGCCGCGCCTTTCGTGGCGCGGGTGCCAGCCTGGATCGCCGTCAGCACGGATGGGCCACGCGGCCAGGATGCAGGCGTGACGGCGGCTGCGATCCGGGCGGCGGGGGGGGCACGCATCGATCTTGCCGGTTCTGTTGAGGCCGCAATTCAGGAAGCAGTGAGCCGGGTACCGCTAGACGGTGTTATTCTCGTCTTTGGATCGTTTGCTGTGGTGGCTGCTGCACGCGAAGTGCTGGGCGTCATTGCCTTCGATCAATCTTCAACTTCCATCTGACGGGCTGCTGCGTGAACGAGGACACGAAACGCTTTCGCATTACCGGCTCAATCTTCCTGCTGGCGATTCTCGTTATCGTGCTGCCGATGTTGTTCGATGGTGATGGTTTGCCGACGGTCGAGATCGAAGCGATACCGGAAGTCGACCGAGATTCGAGGATCGAACTTCCGCCTGTGGCCGCACCGCCTGTACTGGCCGAGAACCCCTACGTCGAGAAGATTGCTGAACTTGAGTCGTCAGTCGACGAAGACCTGTTCAGCACCGAGCACGGAACCCAGGTAGGCGAGCCGGTCTTGTCCAGACCAGACAGTGACACCGAACGATGGGCCGTGCAGGTCGGCAGTTTTTCGTCCGAAGAACGTGCTCTTGCACTCAGACAAGATTTGCGCGATGCCGGTTACGACGCCTTCATTTCTGCGGTGAAAAAAGACGGCAAGGTGATGATTCGAGTCGCAGTCGGCCCTTATCTGGACGGCTCCGAAGCCGAAACGATCCGTCGCAAGCTTGCGGGTGGGCAGGCGCCGGACGCCCGTGTCACGGCGTTTTCAACATGATGGAATCGCTAACCGGTTTCGACATGATGCTGTTGGCTGCGGTTCTGATCTCGGCCTTCATGGGATTGATACGAGGGTTGCTGAAAGAAGTGCTGTCACTAGTCACCTGGGTGTTGGCGGTGTTGCTTGCGCTGGCCTTTGGACCGACCTTCACTGAGTGGTTTCCGTTCACCCAGGGCTCAACAGCAGGCAATGACGTCGTCGGGGGACTGGTGCGATCCGATACTGTCGGCCTGGTTATCGGTTTTGTCGGGGTTTTCACGCTGACACTGATTGCTGGATCTTTGATTCAGTGGGGCGTCGCCAAACTCGTCGTCAGCACCGGCCTGACGGGCACTGATCGGTTGTTGGGCTTTTTGTTCGGAGCCGGTCGTGGAGTTGTGGTTTGCATCGTGCTCCTGATCGCGATTCGGCCCTTTGCGGTCGAAACGCAGTGGTGGCGCACATCACAACTGCGTGAACATTTGCTGATGATGGAGGATGATGTCCTCGTTCTGATCGGCCAGACCCGCGGATTCATCTGGAAACTTAGCCAGTGAACCCTGCGGATGCGCAATACATCCTTATAAGGATTACCTGATCGTGTGCGGAATCGTCGGTATCGTCGCCCGTTCGAATGTCAATCAGGATCTCTATGATGCCCTGACTGTCCTGCAACACCGCGGCCAGGATGCTGCCGGCATCGTCACCATGGATGGCGCGAGAGTTAACTTGCGCAAGGACAATGGCCTGGTGCGTGATGTGTTCCAGGAGAGACACATGCAGCGGCTGCGCGGCAACTACGGTATCGGACATGTGCGATATCCCACCGCAGGCTCATCGTCGAGCGCCGAAGCGCAGCCTATGTACGTCAACTCGCCGTACGGTATTGCGCTAGGCCATAACGGCAATCTGACCAATGCTGACCGGCTGCGTGCCGAAGTTTTCCGTGATGACTTGCGGCACATCAACACCGACAGCGATTCCGAAGTCCTGCTCAATGTTTTTGCGCACGAACTGTTCCAGATCAAGCATCTGCACCCCACCGCGACAGATATCTTCCGGGCGGTTTCCAGCGTTCATCGTCGCTGCCAGGGAGCCTATGCGGTGGTGTCCAGCATCGTCGGGGTTGGCGTGATTGGTTTTCGCGATCCGCTCGGCATTCGTCCCCTGGTGCTCGGTCGACGTCATCATGCTGAAGGTCCGGAGTACATGCTGGCTTCAGAAAGCGTAGCGCTCGATCTGCTCGGATTCGAGCTGGTCGGCGATGTCGCGCCGGGTGAAGCGGTGTTGATCACAGCCACGGGTGAACTGTATCGGCAGATCTGCGCTGAACGCACGCGACTGGTGCCGTGCATATTCGAACATGTCTATTTCGCCCGGCCGGACTCGATCATGGATGGAGTATCCGTCTACAAGGCGCGCCTGCGGATGGGTGAGTACCTCGCTGAACAGATCCTTGAGCGTTACCCTGATGGCAAACACGATATCGATGTCGTCATTCCCATTCCGGAAACCTCCCGCACCTGTGCGATGCCTCTGGCGCAACGTCTGGATACCAAATTTCGCGAAGGGTTTGTGAAGAATCGCTATATCCCGCGCACGTTTATCATGCCTGGTCAACAAGAGCGCAAACGGAGCGTTCGCCACAAGTTCAACAGCATTCCACTTGAGTTCAAGGACAAGACCGTGCTGCTGGTGGATGACTCCATCGTGCGCGGCACGACGATTGCGCGAATCGTGCAGATGGCGCGTGATGCGGGAGCAAAAAAGGTCTACGTTGCTTCTGCTGCACCGATTGTGAAGTACCCGAACGTTTATGGCATCGACCTGGCTGCTGCCGACGAATTTGTAGCGATGATCGGAGACAGTGACGCCATCGCCCGGGAAATCGGCGCGGACTGGCTGATCTATCAGCGGCTTGAAGACCTGGTGAAAGCCGCCCGCGAAGGCAACCCTGAAATTCAGCATTTCGAATGTTCGGTGTTCGACGGCAATTACGTGACAGGCGACATAGACGACTCTTATCTCAAACGGCTATCGTTGCGACGAAACGACGCTAGCAAACATCGCAGTGACACCGACCAGAAGTGGGATAACAGCTTCCCAGAGCTTCACAATCACGCCTGAACGGGGCCGGGTCCACGATGACATCGTGGCCGCGACCGCAGCACTCAATGGCATTCTCCTCGGCAAGAACACGCAAGTCCGTCTGGCACTGGCATGTCTGTTTGCACGTGGCCACCTGTTGATCGAGGACCTCCCCGGGATGGGTAAGACCCTTCTCTCTCAAGCCTTGGCTCGGGTGCTCGGCCTGTCGTATCACCGTGTGCAATTCACCTCTGACGTACTGCCCTCGGACATCATCGGTTCATCGATTTTTGATCGGGAGACGGGGGGGTTGCGATTTATCCCCGGCCCACTGTTTGCGCAGGTTGTCCTGGCGGACGAAATCAACCGGGCAACACCAAAGAGTCAGAGTGCGTTGCTTGAGGCCATGGAGGAGCGTCAGGTGACCATCGAGGGTCAGACGCGCCCCTTGCCGGAGCCTTTTTTCGTGATCGCCACTCAAAACCCGGTGACACAAGGTGGCACGTTCCCGTTGCCGGAGTCTCAGCTCGATCGTTTTCTCATGCGCATCACGCTGGGTTACCCGGATCCGGATGCAGAGCGAGAACTACTTCGCGGCGGCGATCAACGTGCTCGCCTGGCCAGTCTCGATCCGGTGCTTGATCTTGCAAGGCTTGCGGCAATCCAGGCTGCAGTGGACGCCGTGAAAGTATCCGAACCGTTGCTTGAGTATGTGCAGCGACTGGTTGGCCACACTCGGCTTGGTGGCGCCTTTGCTTTTGGACTGTCGCCGCGTGGCGCACTTGCTTTGTTGCATGTGGCGCGAGCCTGGGCACTCATCAACAATCGTTCACACGTGGTGCCTGAAGATGTTCAGGCGGTATTGCCAGGCGTGGTCGAACATCGTTTGCGGGAAGCGGCTGATTTTGCCGGGCATGGCGGTGGTGCACTGGCCCAGAGGTTGCTGGCCAGCGTAGACGTCGTTTAGCCTCAATTGGACAACAATTACGCAACCGAAAATGCTGCGCAGGGTATTTAAGAATTGCGGAACGATTGACTGGCGAATTGACAGGAGAGAAGGTCGGTATTGCAGCGGAAATCAAACCGTAAGGTCACAACCCATGAAGTTGGCAGATCCAGTCATGAGACGTCGAGTAAATGCGCGCCCTGTGGGAGCGATCTCCTGATCGCGAATGCTATCGCCGTCCGAGACCACTGCTGCAGTGGGGCGAGCGGCCCGACGCCTCCCCCCTGCGTCAGACGCGTTGTGCGTCGGAAGCGGTACCGATTACTGTCGAATCAAGGTTAGTTTCCATGGCGACGATCTTGTCGAATCGGTTTGGCGAGTGGCTCGACAAGCGAATACCGCCGTCGTCAAACATAACGCTCACCCAACGCAATATTTTCATTTTTCCGAGCAAGGTTGGATTTGCGTTTTCTGCCTTGTTGGTGCTCATGGTTCTTCTGGCCATCAACTACCAGTCGAGTCTGGTGTATGCGATCGCCTTTCTGCTGGGTTCGATGTTCCTGATCACCATCCTCTACACCTTCCGCAATCTGTCAGGTCTGGTGCTCGAAGTGCACTCCGTCCGTCCCGGTTTTGTGGGCGAGGATATCGAGTTTGCGATCCGTGTCGTGCGGCCGCAGGGCCGTGGTCGCGAAGGGGTTCAGCTCGGCTGGCCCGGCGGTATTCCACAATGGGCGGAAATCTACTCCCGGGAAGCCGATGCAGTCAGTCTGTATGTGAGAGGAACGGTGCGGGGATGGTTGAATCCAGGGCGCCTGCTGGTCGAGACCTTTTATCCGCTCGGACTGTTGCGGGCCTGGACCTGGGTGGATCTCGACGTGCGCGCACTTGTTTACCCGCAGCCACTGTTTCAGGAACTGCCAAGCGCAGGCTTTGGTCGTCGGGATGAAGGTGTGCTGGTTGATCCGCGAGGCAGTGAAGACTTTACCGACATCAAGGCATACACGCCCGGCGATCCCATCAAACAGGTGATCTGGCGGTCTTATGCAAAAAGTGGTGGCCGTGATCTGGTGGTGAAGCGGTACTCGAGTTATGTCGAGCCTCGGCTGTGGTTACGTTTCGACGAACTTCCTTTCGATGTCGAACACAGACTTCGATGTCTGACGGGGTACGCGCTGCAGGCGACCCGCGCTGCGCGCGAGTTCGGACTGGAGTTGCCAGCGCAGCGCATTGAGCCCGGTATCGGTGAAGCGCACCTTGAGCATGTGCTCCGGACCCTGGCGCTGTATGTCCACGAATAATCCAGCCGGGATAGGATTTCAGATCCCGCGCAACTCGCTGGCGCTGCTGATGGTCGCGCAAGCGGCAGTCGTTCTGCCACATTTTGCTCAGCTTTCGCCCTGGATCATTGTTGTCGGTTTGCTGTGTGGTCTGTGGCGGACCCGTGTTTATCAAGGCCGTATCGGTTATCCATCACGAGCGATCAAGGCGTTTTTCGTGGTGCTGGGGACCTTCGGAGTGTTTGTCTCTGCCCAGACCGCGCTCAGTCTCGAAGTTTTTGTCTCCATGCTGATCCTGGCGTTTGCGTTCAAGCTGGTTGAGATGAAAACGAGAAGGGATGCGGTGGTGGTGATCTTCCTTTGTTACTTCATCATCGCCGCGCAGTTTTTGTTTGAACAGACACTGCCAGTTGCGCTTTATGAGCTGGCGGCAACGATGCTCGTGACGGCGGCCATGATCGGTCTCAATCAGATGCACACGGAAGTTCGGCCTTGGGCATCGATTCGGCTGGCTGCGGGATTGGTTTTGCAGGCGGTCCCGCTCGCTGTCGTACTGTTCCTGTTCTTCCCCAGACTGATGCCACTGTGGAGCATGCCATTGCCAGGGAGTGTCGCGAGTGGCCTCAGCGAAGAGATGACACCGGGAGACATTGCCAACCTCAGTCAGAGCGACGAACTGGCATTTCGGGTCGAGTTCGACGGCGAAATGCCGGCTTACCGTGAGCTCTACTGGCGAGCAGTGGTCTACTCGGACTTTCTCGACGGTACCTGGAAAATGGTCGAGCCCATCGAAGAACCTCCAGTATTGTCTCGCTCAGGTTCTCGTGATGTCAGCTATGAAATCATGATGAGCCCGACTGCGCGCAAGTGGATTTACGCGCTGGATGCCCCCATCGAACAGGATGCTCGGGCGACGCTGCAATCAGACTTTCACCTGGAAGTAGCCAACCCGATTACATCAGTCTTTCGTTACCGCGTGCGATCGGCGCTAGCGCATACCCGAGGACTTACCCTCTCACCACCGATGCGCGCTCGGGAAACGCGAGTGCCGGATGGGGACAATCCGAGATTGGTCGCCTATGCGCGCGACCTCTTTGCGCGATACCCGGACACGCGTGAATTTGCGGCGGCGATACTCAACCAGATTCGCAATGAGCCGTATGTCTACACGTTGTCGCCACCAACCTTGCCTCGGCAGAACAGCATCGACGCCTTCTGGTTCGACAGTCGACGTGGATTTTGTGCGCATTACGCAGGGGCGTTTGTGTATGCCATGCGCAGCGTTGGCATTCCTGCGCGTCTGGTCGGAGGTTACCTTGGTGGTGAAGTGAATCCGAATGGCGGGTATCTGGTGGTGCGGCAATTTGATGCGCACGGTTGGGCGGAAGTCTGGATCGCCGGGGAAGGTTGGGTTCGTGTTGATCCAACCTCTGCGGTGGCGCCGAATCGTATCGAAAGCGGTCTTGCCAGTGCGCTGGAAGAAAGCGAACGAGCGAGTTTGTCACTGCTGACCAAAACAAGATTTGATACCGGTTCTCTGCTCAGTCGGGCGCTGATGACGTTTGATTCCATCGAGCATCACTGGAACATGTTCGTCGTCGGCTATGACGGCCAGGTCCAGCAGCACCTGCTCGGTGATTGGTTCGGTGAACTCAAGCCGGGCCGAATTGCGGTCATCATGGTCGCTTTGGGGGGTATCTGTTTTGGTCTTGTTGCGTTTGTGCTGTTCTTTCAGCGCCGACCGGTGTCCAGGAACCACAGCGCCAACCTCATTCACCGATTCGCACGGTTTGCGGCTCGTTATGGGTTCGAGCGTGAGCTTACGGAATCACCCCAGGCATTTGTTCGTCGGGTCAGTGACGGTATCGGTAATGAGGCTATCTTCGGCGAGGCCGTGGCCCGAGAAGTTGAAGCAGTGATGTATGGTGGTGAACCGATGAGCCGAGCGGCATTGGATCGACTGCGATCGACATTGCGACGTCTGCAGGTGAGCCTTGCGCTGACTCTGCGGTGAATCTTGCGCCTGCTTATCGTTATACTGGCGCTCTCTTCGATCTCTAGCTGGGTCAAGCCATGTTGACCATTCCATCTTGAAACTGCTGCAGCGAGCGACCCCCTGTGTCGGCATCTGCTCGACGACCTATGGCGATCTGATCTGTCGGGGATGCAAGCGGTTTTCCCATGAAATCGTGCAGTGGAACGGCTACGAACAAACGCAGCGCGACGTCATCTGGCATCGTCTGTTCGAACTGCGTCGGCAGGCTGTCGCAGCTGCCGTGCGTGTTGTCGATGAAGCTCGTTTTGCCGCGTATTGCGAAGTGCGCGGATTACCACCGCAAACGCCGTGGGAATTGGCAGCCTATGAAGTACTGCGCACCATCGTCGTCCGCGATCAAGATCCGGCGGAATATGGTCTGCAATCAGTGGGAGGGCTGCCTACCCTGGTGCTGCTGCGCGCCATCGATTCAGATGTCTTTCACCGTTCGCAGGCTCACTATGAGCACAGCTTTCGGGTAGCCGCCGAGTGACTGGCCCGCACTATTCATGAATGATCTACTGCGGACGCCGATAGCAGCGAAAACACTGGGCGTGCTCCCTCCGCGTGCTCGACGTGCCGTCAAGCACGCCTGCGCGCGCTACGGTCCGCGCCACCCAGCGTTTTCACGACTCTCGACGCCCTCGCTACGATCCATCATGAATAGTGCGGGCTAGAGTTCGGACGTCATCAGTTTTCTCCATGCAAAAAAAAGACGTCTCGAAACTGCGCGTAGCCATGCGGTGATCGATCCGATCACATGTGTGCTGTTGCATTCGTCTCGACGGAGCTAACGAGTTTGGTCTGTCAACGAGATGGCGCGTAGCAAGGCTGGCTCCAAGGCGCCGCGCAATGCGATGACAGTGTCGGACAGCGCTTGTTGGGCGAGTTCATTCTTCTTGAGGAACGCATACCACAGGGCTTGCCGCGACGGATCGGTTGCAAATTCGCCCGTAAGACCGACCGGTAGTGAGGTCGGCAATGCCATACCACGTCGAGAGAAGGTGGCAGCGATTGCTCGGGCCAAGATCTCGGCATCCAGGGTTTCGCGGTCCAACAAGACTGACAAATCGAGATAGTCCTTCAGCCGACTGTTGGTCATGCCCAACAAAGCGATGGCGTGCAGTTTTTCCGCAATGACGGTGTACACCGGATAGGTTCGCAGCTGTGGTGCCGGAAAATCATCGATCAGGACCGGGTAGACGGCATCAATCGGCCCGGGTGTGACGGCGTCGCCAAACCCAATGTCGATCCGCGTCTTGCACCGCGCTTTGGCGATTTCGCCCGCGATCAAGACCCGGGAGCCGGTATATCCAGCATCCTTTCGGATCTCCGCTACGGTGACAGATGTCGGGTCGAAGTTGATTCCGTCGTCAACCTCAACACTGGCAATATCCCGGAACGTCCGGGCAATTGAATCCAGATCGCCAGGCCCTAAACCCAGCAGGTCAGCATCGCGTGTCGCACGATGCGGCATGTCGTACCAAAGCGTGAACAGCAAGGCACCCTTGAGCAAAAAGCGATCGGCATGTGCTGACTGACTCATGCGGTAAAGGATGCGTTCCAGGGCAAAACGTATCAGCACCTGGTTGAAATCAACACCCTGCGCCTTGGCGACGTTGAGCAGACGTGCCCGTACCGAGGCGGGGAGATTTTTGGTCATTCGATCACCTCAAGGTAGGGACGCATCACGTTGGTCACTCGGCAAATCTTGGCGTATCGCCAGATCTCATCAGCCGATGCTTTTTTCTGTGCCCGAGCGTCCCTGAGCGCTTCGAGAGCAACGTCGAGTCCGATTTTGTTGCGGTGCTTGAAACAGTCCGCCACGGTCTTCGCCACACAGTAGACCCGCAGCGTGATCTGATCGCGCTCGAAGACCTCGACTCCTTCTGAATAGGCATCCTTTGCAAACTGGACCATTTTGACGGGGGGGTAATCGATTTTCGGGGTGTGGCTACCCCGTGGCATGGCGATCCATATCTGGCGCGGCAGTTGCGTTGTCAGCTCATGGAACTGCAAGGCCGTCAGCAGGCAAAACACCGCCTGCGGCACCTTGGTGGCGATGGCGACCAAACTCTCATGTTCGGAACTTTGACTTTCGGGGAGGCGGTAGATGCCTCGACCAACTTTCTCAATCAGGCCCTTAGCCGTCATGCGCGTCAGGACCACTCGAGGCGCTCCAATGGCTTCGAGGTCGCTTGGGCGCAGCATCCCTTTCTGCGCGAGCAGATTCAGGATGCGTTGAGTGTGGGTGTTGTGGTGCATTATCTTGCTATGTGTTCCTTTTGTTCGTCACTTTAAGTTATGTGACGAAATATTGGAACAGATCACTGACTCACAGGCGTTGCGTTACTATCTGGATTTGAAAGCAGAGGCGAGTTCTGCCCCCCCCCCTGTTCCATCACCGAAAAGTGTTCCATCACCGAAAAAAAAGAGGGATCAATGGGCTCTTTTTCGTTTGAGGAAGATGGTCGTGGGAATTGCATACACGTCCGCGAAGTGGACGTGTAGCTCCCGCCTCGAAGCTACCCGCCATGGAGGAGACGAGCTATCTGATCCAAGGTACGCCGACATCTGAACTGGCTCCGTTTTTCTCGGCAATCCCGAAACCAAATCAAGATAGGGCACTGGCAAATCCCCGCACCCACGACCTGACCCCTGAGCGGGCGTTGATCTTCGCATTACGCACATCTCGATTTGATTCGTTGTTTGCATCTCTATCGCAAGAGAGCAGCTGAGATTCCCTTCTTCTAGAGCGACCTTCGCGTCTAGGAGCCTGTCGGACTTGAGACTGATCTGGAGCGCCGCATGCAGGAATTTGGATTCGCCGAAGGCCTTGGACTCAAATTCGAAGCAAATCGATACGGACCCCGTATTCCGACCGCCTGCGACAACTTCTAAACGAATTGGATGGTAGCTACCTCCGCTCGGAAGTCCGACTCGCCGACGCCAAGCCCACCGACATCATCGTGTTCAATGACGCCAAGAGGGATTTTGTCAACGCCTACCTCAACAGCGAATCTCGAGAATACCTTGGTGTTCTGGACGTAGTGACGAAGATCTTCGATGGGTACGAATCACCTCTCGGTATGGAGCTTCTTGCTACGGTCGATTGGCTGATGGCCAAAGGACAAGCTCAGCCCACCGGATCGAGCGCTCGGGATGCGCTGGCTCACTGGAACCGAGGAAAAACATCAGCCAGCCGCAAGCTCAAACTCTTCGATGGTCGCCTCATCGGACTGGCGGCCATCCGATTGGCAACTGCCTGAGACGTACTCCGCGCACCCACGACGTACCGATTCGGAGGTAACATATAGGCCAACGAGGATAACCAAGTCTTCCTTCACGCCCGCCTTGGTCTTGGCGTAACCGCCCATTCCAACGACGTGTTTACGGCTGTTTACGCTGGCACGATGTCGATGATGGAGCGGAACGGGTCATGTCCGAACTTGTCTTTCCAGAT
>JAYSTS010000072.1:0-21530 GCA_043719475.1 Gammaproteobacteria bacterium
GCTTCACTACGGTTTCAGTCACGTCTTCCGGCTGACTCCTTTCAGTCAGCTAGTACATGCCCATGCCGGGCACACTGGGAGCGATCTCCTGATCGCGATTTTCCACCCGGCATCGCGGTCGGGAGACCGCTACAACAGGGAGGGCCGCCCGACGCCCGACGCCTCCCCTTGCGTCAGACGCGTTGTGCGTCGGAAGCGGTACCGATTATTGTCGAATCAAGGTTAACCAAACCTTCCTTACATCAACTCGATCAGAATCGCACTCCGGCCCCAACGGTATAGACCAGGTCGGACTTGTGACTGCCAACCGGTGGCCTGGTCTGATGACGAAGGTCAGCGCGGAGGGTCGCACTCCACCAGTCATTGAACAGGAATGACAAGCCGGTAGAGGAATCCAGTACCGAACCACGACTGCTATCGAGAATCTTCAAAACCTGGTGCTTATGGGAAAACTCAAGCTGCTCGCCTGCCAGCAGTCGACGATAAGCAAGGGCATAGCGGACGGCTGGATTGGTTTCAGTGCCAAATCCAAGATCTTCGTAGACCGCGCTACCACCCAGCTCAACCGTAAGCGAGCCAAGACTGTTATCCCAGAATCGATAGCCAAGACCTGCGCCTGCCGTGATTCGTGGGTCTACACCCAAAAGCTTGTCCTTGAAGTACTCGACGTTTGCACCCAGGAACCACTTGTCGTTGGCCAGAAATCGTTTGTATCCATAGTCGATATCAAACATTTCACGGGTGGTGATTTGGCTGACTTCATCCTGGTACAGCGCAACTGTCAGCAGGTGCTCGTTCTTGGAACTGCGTGCCAGTGACTCGGTAAACAGCGAGAACGAACGGGTATCGGTATTGCCCTTGGTCAGCGCCGCTGCAAGATCTAACTTGTGCGCCCAATTGGTCACTGCCACCGCCGCACCGTTCACTGCACGTGAAGCACGTGTGACGTCAGCCAATGCGAGTTCCCTATTTAACGTCGTCAGCTTTACCTTGCTCGCTTTCCCGTCCAGCGCACTGACCAGGTTTTCATCCGAGCTGGTACGCAGATTTAATTCGACATCGGTGGTGATGCGCGCGACCTTGTCAACGCGTGCCGTGACGCGGCCTGCATATTCGGTCTGCACGACGACCTTGCCACCAGCCATGGAGGTCACGGTCCCGGTAATCACGTCGCCATTGGCAAATTCGACACGGTCTGCCAAAGCCCCGCAAGTCAACAGCGACAACATGACTCCGGACACAACTCGTTTCAACATCTGCGTCTCCATTTTATATTTTTATAGGGTTAGCGCAGCCTGCTGTGGATGATGAGGCATCAAGAGCTGGTCGTACGGTTCAGCGAAGGGGCGCCATCCTAACCGAGTCATCCTTTCCGGCTACGATCACAACAGCTTTTTTACAATAGGCTCTGCTGATCTCGGTCCGCGACATCCAGATCATCGTGCACAATCGCGCAGGACAACGGCAGACCCACTATAAATTTCGATCCTTCCATGTAGCGGCTTTCAATGGTTACGCGTCCACCATGCAGTTCAACGGCGGTACGTACAAATCGCAGACCAAGGCCGACCCCTTTTTCCGCTTGCAGTTCCGGTGCCTGCGAACGGAAGTAAGGATCGAAAACAAACTCGACTTCGGACGCCGGAATACCAAAACCCTGATCTTCGATACAGATCTCGAACCGCGTGTTCGTGATCTGCATCGATGCCTGTACTGTCATCCCGCCTGGACTGTACTTGATGGCGTTCTCCAGCAAATTGACAAACACACGCTCTAGCAGTTCGCCATTGCCTTGAATCCACCACATGACAGGATCTTCCGGGTGTTTCAGTGACACGTTGATAGACTTGTCGTGGGAAAGCTCGTAAACCTGATCGATGGCATTTTCGACCACCGCCACCAGGTCAATCTCGTCTCGATGAACCGTGATCGTGTTTTCCAGACGTGACAGCTGAACAAATTCCTCGGAAACTTTCAGGCTGCGCTGCGCATACGATTCGATTCTGGACATGGCGGTTGGATCGTTCGCCAGCCCCGGATTGCGGACGATGGACAGAATCGACGAGATAGGCGAGCGCAAGTCGTGAGAGACAAATGCCAGCGTTTCCTCACGGCGTTCCTGTGCAATACGAATGTCTGTGACATCACTGATGGTCAGCAGACACACTGGCTGTGCATATCCAGCAACCCGCAATGGTGCAATCCGGACGAGAAGTCGCTGTCCCTGCGCATTGTGCGTTTCCAGCCAGCGAACAGCGCTCTCCAACAGAACCTTGCGCAGCTCGTCCAACCAGGCGACGTCGAGCAGATGCACCAGTGCATCGTTGACAAAATACGTGTGCGACTCAGGTATTCCGGTGAACGCTCGAAACGATTCATTGCTGAGTACGACATTTCCCGATGCCACAAAGATGCACAGCCCAACCGGCATCTGGTCGATCCCGGCCATGCTGACTTCCCGACCAACACGGACCTCATCCGCAAGGGTCTGAATTCTAAGCAGCCGTGCAACAAACGGATCCAGAGTGCCCGTCGGTAAACCACTCAACAACTGGTCCTCATGAATGCCCGCAATCAGTTCTGCACTCAGTGCATTGGACGACCCTGCTGTCAGCCAATCGAGCCGCGCCGGAAGTTCGCCTTCCTTGACCCGTGCGCGGCTGCGCGACCAGCGGAACGCCTCAGCTGCAAGTCGATCGAGTTCATCGCCCACAAACCGCCAGCCCATCTCATTGCGTCGCCAGCTCCACAAGGGATAGACGAGTGCAATCCCGACGCTGGCCGATGACAAGTCTATCCACACACCGGAAAAGAAGAGCCAAGCGGCGGACATGGGCACCGGAAGTAGCGCAAGCAGCGCCGTCGAGACGAGCATCTGGCGTGGCCGCTGTCTGGGGATGACAAACAATCCAACGCCCACCATGAGCAAGACAACGAGCTGCGTAGTTCGGACCGAAACAGTCTCGACTAAACCACCACGGAGCACCGCATTGAGAACGTTGGCGTTGTACTCCACACCTGCCATCGGCCGCATGTCAGCGGAGACCGGTACCGGCATCGCATCCGGAGCACCTAGATCGGTACGACCAACCAGCACCACCTTGCCTGCCAGAAGCTCGGGGTCAATCCGCTGTTCGATCACATCGATTGCGGATAGATGCGGGAACGTCCCAGGCGGTCCAACAAACCGGATGCGTCGATAACCACATCGCTCATTTGCCATCGAACCTTCGTTGGTGTTCACACACTCGGGGAGCACAGGAGGGACCGCCTCAGTACCCAGCACGAGTCCGATATGTGGCCAGTGTGGTTCGCCGATCCCCTCGTACAGATAGTTGCCGCGGACAATGCCATCGCCATCTGGCGCCACGTGCACATGACCAAGCCGGTCCACCACGTCGATCAAATCGGGAAAAGGTAATTGCTCGAGGAGTGCGCGCCCAGGCGAGACCGCATCGATGACAACTGGCAAAGCCATCGACATCGACTGATCGAAGGCGGTGACCAACCGGGCATCATCTTCGGCGTCACTACGGTCGGGATACAAAACATCGACAAATATCGTCGCGGGCCTATGCACAACGACAGCCTCGATGAGGTCCGCTTGACGCGCCCTCGACCATGGCCAGCGCCCAATGGCACTGAGACTGCGTGCATCAATGCCTACCAGCACGATATCGTCGTTCATCGGCAACGGCACCGATCGAAGAACAGAGTCGAATGCCAGCCGGTCGAGGACTTCAAACCAGCGAAACTGGACGCTGGTTATCGCCAACGCAACAACAGCTAATGAGATCAGCAAAAGCTCGCGTCGAAATCGACGCACGGTATGCGCCGATCGCTTGTGTTCGCTCAGAGAGATATGACCAGCAGTGCCAGCACGATGTAGATCGGCCACGGATGTCCGGGTAGATCGCGATATTCGAATTGAGTGTAGTCGGATTCAAGGCCAGCTGCCGTCGCCGACACGCGTATCTGACACGGATGGCAATTTGGCACGCCATCAATACTTAAGCTCGACGCAGGTTGGAAACCCCTCTCTGCAACAAGCTCGCCAGAACGAAGTATCTCAACCCGATATGAGTCGATCGACTGAGTCGTGGGTTCAGGCGTTATCAGAAGTGGCACGTCCCGTTTCTGCCTGCTCGCTGTCAGACCCAACGGCGCTTCAGGTTTCAATGACAACGAGAACCATTCGCTCTGCGTACCCTTGATGCTCTTCACCTGCCAATCGTAGATTCCAGCTTCAAGTGTTACTTCGAACCCAGACGACTGCGTTGAGTATTCTTTGATGTTGCCATTGGCGCTTCGAACTCGCACAACAAAAGGACCCAGGTCATCACTCGACGCAGTCCACCCGAATTGAACTGGCGCGCCGGCGTGATTTGCGGTTGTCACCTGATCGGAGGGCGCCGCAGGAACGACTTCCAACGCCGTTCGTGCGTCGAGCCCTTCCAGTCCGCTTGGCGCAACCGCGCGTACCGTCAACGCGTAAGCCCCCAACGGCGCATCAACATTCCAGTGGTTTACGGACACCACCGACTCTGCGACTGGTTTGCCGTGGCTGAACAAGGTCACACGATAGCCAGTGGCATCAACCACTTCGCCCCACGTAAGGCTGCTCCCGACCCCGGCGCGTACAACGGCGTCAATCACTGGAGCTGGAAGCAATGGCTCGGTGCGGCTGCTTGTGACACTGGCAACCAGGCCCTGACCTGCAGCCACAGGTGTCGATGCGGATGAGACTTGCGAAAAGCCCACCTCCCCCTCAGTCGTTGCGACGGTGGCCACTTCGCCATCCAGAATCTCAACCCTGAATTTCGTACCGCGTACCGCCGCCGCGCCAACGGGTGTTGCGATGCGGTGTTGATGCCGCGGACCACCGCCGCTTTCCACAGCATGCTGAACCCTGCCTTTGCGCAATCGCAGCAACGTATCAACCATGCCACTCTCACCATGCGAGGTCAGCATCACAAAGCTGATCACGCTATGCGGGCGGATGGTCAGTCTGGATTGGTCTGCGAATTCGACGACAGCAAACGACGCACCCGTCGACAGGGTATCGCCCATGCGAATCTCATCGCCCGCGCTCGAGGTGAGCTGAACACCATCTCGCTCGAGGGACGCCGTCGCATCTGCCTCCAGCAGTTTTGCATTGACCGGCTGCCTGATCAGGCAGTCCACGGGAATGCGCAGCACGGAACCTGCTCGCAGCGCATTCGGAGTTTTCAAGCCGTTGTGTCTGGCCAGTCGATCGACGCCCTGCTCATTACCGCAAAAACGATGCGCAATTTGCCAAAGGCTCTCTCCCGGACGTACTG
The DNA here is from genome assembly GCA_043719475.1 of Gammaproteobacteria bacterium. GTDB lineage: Bacteria > Pseudomonadota > Gammaproteobacteria > Pseudomonadales > Azotimanducaceae > SYFY01. The sequence goes on from JAYSTS010000072.1 coordinate 5,322, forward strand.
CATACTCCCAATCGACGGCGAGCGCGGTAGCGCTGCCAAACACCAAGACAATCGCGGCCAGCCAGCGTAAACCAGAAAGTTTCACAACTGTTCCAGTCGATACCCGTGTCGATAGATGGTTCGAATGCGAAAGCCCGCTTCCGGCTTGATATCCAGCGATTTACGGATACGAGACATATGCATGTCGACAGTTCGTGTGTGGATACCTGTCACCGCCCAGACCTCACGCAGCAGTTCTTCTCGGGACAGCAGTCTACCGATATTCCTGAAGAGATAATGGGCCAGTTCAAAGTCCTTAGTGGTGAGCTCGATTTGCTCGCCGCGGTACATCACTGCGTGTGTTGACGGAAAAAAACGATAGGGTCCAATGGCGAATTCCAGCACCTCATTGCCGAGCCTGCGGCCTAACGCATGAACACGTGCGAGAAACTCATCCCGGCCGATCTGTTTGATCATGTAATCATCAGCGCCGCAGGACAACGCGTCGACGATATCGGCTTCGTTGTCTCGTTGTGTCACGAAGAGAATCGGGATGTGCCGCGTCAGCTTGTCACGTATGCGCCGCAACACTTCGAGCCCGGAGCTGTCGGGTAACTCCCAATCGAGGACAAACAGATCCGGCTGCTCCCGTCGCAACTGCTCGTGCAGCGCCATCGCATTGCTGAAATGAACGACCACATGCTCTCGCTCCTGCAACCACGATTGCACGAGTGCCGCCTGCGCCTGATCATCTTCCAAAATCCAGATCTTCATAGCGCGGCGATTCTAGGCGCAAGCAACAGTTCTGAAGCCACTGCCACAGGGGGTTTACGCGTATTTTACGAAACGACTTTCCGACACCGATACTGCCTACAGAACGCAGCTTGACCCCTTCAATCGACGTCAGGCAGCCCCTTCCACACATCGCGACCACCGGACTCCCCCGGTTTCTTCCGGTCGTTACCCAGGTCAATCGACAGCGGCGGCGCACGGTTACCCCGCACGTTGGTTTTGCCCGATTTCAATGCATTAAGGTCGTTCTGTTCGTGAATGAAGCGCTCAAGATCGGCGCGAGCACCTTTTTCAGTCTGGAATGGACCGCGATCGCCTTCCCGTAACGAGTAATACCAACCGTCTCCCTGGCGGAAAACACGATCATCCGAGCGGAAAAACCGTTTCTTGAGATTCTCATCACCCTCACGAAGATCGTCGCCCATAACGCCTGTCACTCCCGTCCAGAAGTCGCCTTCAGTTGTACAGTTGGAGTCCAAAGAACACAACCACGCCGAGTACATTCAAAGTATGGTGATGAAGACTTTAAATCTTTAGATCTTTAAAAAAGTGCTGACGGGAAGTTTTCGGTGCCCGAAAAGAAAACCGCCGACCTGGAGAGGGGGCCGGCGGTTTAGGGGTCGACCTACAAGTAGGTCTCAGGGGGAGAGATTGCCTTCTCTTCGAGACAGTTGCCTGCCTCGCTGTCTACACTACGGGAGAGCTGTTACAGAGCAATTTCCCGCGCCAACTTTATTGTGACACTTTGTATCGTCAAACCTGACATCTCCATCCGACACACTCTCCACCACACCCTCCACCACACCCTCCACCACTCCAACAGCTCATGTGGAACCCGCTGGTTCCGGTGGTCGTAATTCAACGATCACTTCTGTACCACCGCCAGTGGCAGACTCGATCCACACCTTCCAGCCCTGCAATTGGCACAATTGTCTGACGATGGCCAAACCCAATCCGCTGCCACCTGTTGTGGTACTGCGCGCTTCGTCCAACCGGAAAAACGGCTGAAAAACCTGCTCGCGAAACTCCGGAGGTATGCCAGGACCATGGTCGATCACGGACAATCGTGACCCCGTCCGCTCGAGCCTGACACTGCCTCCGTGCTGAATTCCGTTGACCAGAAGATTCTGCAGCACACGTCGCAACGCACTGACGCCGAGCAACAGCTGGCGAGGCTCGCGCTCCAGGCACACATATTCAACCGGAGTAACAAACGTACCGACGACCTCGGCAAGGAGTTGTTCCAGATCAACCTGCTGCGGATTTTCCTGCGCCCCTCGTGCAAAGCTCAGCGCGTCCCCAATCAACCGATCCATGATCTCGAGATTGCGCAGAAAGCGGGCGACCAGGACGGGATCAACGTTGTCGGGCAGCAACTCCACCGCGAGCCTCATGCGCGTCAGGGGGGTTCGCAAATCATGGGAGATACCGGCCACAAGTGTCGTGCGATTCGAGAGGAGATCGCCGATCTCCTGCGCCATAGTGTTGAAGTTGTGAACCAGTGAGGCCAGCTCTCTGGGCCCGGTTTCCGGCAGCGGCTCGAAGTCCGAGTTACCCCGGAAGGCTTCGACACGCTCTGCCACATAGGTCAGTGGGCCTGCGATCCGGCGTACGATGATGAGTGAGGTGATGAACACGATTCCGGCACCGAGCACGATGATGATGATGCCGACATAAAGCGGTTGTATGTTTTCGAGCGTCGGGACGAAGCCAATCTGCAGTTTTTGCCCACCCATGGGCACCTTGACCCAGATGTATCCTTCGCCTGCCTGCATGTCCACCGACTCTTCCAGACGGGACTCGAGCTTGCTTTCCAACAACCCGAAATAGCCTGCGGCCGGCAGTTCATCCGAATAGTCCCGAACATCGCCGGTAATGATCAGATCGTGACTTTCAGCCAGTTCGAGTTCGAAGTAGGGCCTGGCCTCGGGCGGCAGTTCGACCCATGTCTGCGCTGACAGAACGAGCAATCCGGCCGCGTCATCGGCTGATCGTTGGGAGATGGGCTCAATGACAAAAACATTCAGTGCGCCAGTCGCAATGACCGCAATCAACAGCGAACTGACAGCCAGCGTGAAGTTGGTGCGCGCGAGGAGGGAGCCAGACGGGCTCCGCTCAGCCAACGTCGCTCCCGTCTGGGCAGAACATGTAACCCTTGCCCCAGATCGTTCGAATGAACTGCGGACTCGTCGGTTCCGTCTCGATCTTGCTGCGTAACCGAGTCACCCGCACGTCGATCGAGCGGTCAAACGGTAGCCGCTCTGCGCCCGTGAGCAGATCCAGGATCCGATCTCGATCCAGCAATCGATTGGGATGGCGTACGAAAACGGCCAGCAGATCAAATTCGCCGGTAGTCAGCGGCACTTCCTCGCTACCTCGACTTAGCCGGTGCGTCATCATGTCGAGCACATAAGTGCCAAAACGAAAGCGGTGTGTGGCCGCCGCAGTGGTCGTCGCCGGGGCTCCAGTTGACGCGGCGCGCCGCAGGACAGCCCGAATTCGGGCCAGCAATTCACGCGGATTGAAAGGTTTTGCCAGATAGTCATCGGCGCCGATTTCCAGGCCGACGATGCGATCCACGTCCTCGCCCTGGGCGGAGACGATAATGATTGGCGTGTTCATTTCACGTTTGACCCGTCCGGCCAGCGTTAGCCCATGCTCACCGGGCAACATGAGGTCCAGGACGATCAGATCGTACTCGCCCTGTTCTAGCAGCTCGAACATTTGCTTGCCAGACTCGGCGCAGCTGACTTCGAATCCTTGTTGAACGAGGTAAGCCTCGATGAGTTCACGTATCTCCGGATCGTCGTCAACGATCAGCAGTCGGGCAGCATCAGAATCCATGGGGTGATCCGGGGGTCAGCGATTGGAGCCAGTTGCAGGGCTAGAGCCGGAACCAGGAGAAGGTGATCCAGGCACCTGTTGATCGGGACCGGCGCGAACCCGCATCGTCGGTGTGTCAGTGGTTGGTTGCCCTTCTGGAAAAAAACCACCTTTCAGTCCTGGTTCAATGGTGATGGGTTCGTTACCGACACGTTGTTCGAAGCCGGTCCCGTAACCTTTATTATCATCAACCGGGAACATTCGAATGATTCGCCGCTCAACCCGAATGGTTGTGCCATCAGGCTGTCGCACCACCCCAAACTGTCGTGTGGCCTGGATCCTGACGCGTGTCGACCCTTTATGATCTCGTGCCCACCGCATGCGAACCTCTGCAAGCAGCGCTCGACGCTCAGGCGCAGACAACATCGCCCACTGCTCGCCCAGCGACTTTAGTTCGAGATCTGTTGCGTTGGCATACGATATCAGGTTGGAAGGCGGAAGGCGGGCACCCGTCCCGGGGTATTGCGGTTGACTTTCCTTGACGGCTAACGCTTCGACCGCCAATAGACACAGAGAGAAGGCAACAATGTACCTTCCCGTCTGTACCAGCGAGCGAAGCAGGCGGTATGGCTCAATCACGGTGAACGACTTCGTCAATCCTGCGAAGCAATATCCACCCACAATGCCAGACCGCTGTTTCGCGCAAATTTCGACGTCGTATCATTCTGTTACGGCGCCCCGGTTGGTCAGGGTTCAGATTGCTTCGAACAGGCCGGCCGCACCTTGACCGCCGCCGATGCACATCGTCACCACGCCATAGCGCTTGTTGCGCCGACGAAGCTCACGCAGTACTGCACCAGTGCAACGCGATCCCGTCATGCCGAAGGGGTGACCAATGGCGATACTGCCGCCGTTGACGTTGTACTTGGCCGGATCGATACCAAGCTTGTCGCGGCTGTAGACACACTGTGAGGCGAACGCTTCGTTCAATTCCCACAGGTCGATGTCGTTGAGTTTCAGGCCAGCGTTCTCAAGCAATCGTGGGATCGCGAACACGGGTCCGATACCCATCTCATCCGGCTCACATCCGGCGACTGTAAATCCGCGGAAGATTCCCATCGGCTTCAGACCAAGCTGGGCTGCACGCTCAGCGGACATCAACAAGGTCATGGACGCACCATCTGACAACTGCGACGCGTTGCCCGCAGTCACGCTACCGTCTTCTTCAAATGCTGGCGGCAGTTTCGCCAAACCGGCAAGTGTCGTGTCCGCACGATTGCACTCGTCCTTGTCAACAGTAACGCTGACACGCGTTTCTGCACCGGTCTCCTTGTCGACTTTCAACATGGTGGCTGCCATCGGCGCTATTTCTTCACCGATCCAGCCATTTTTCTGTGCATTCGCATATCGACGCTGACTTTCCAGGGCATAGATGTCCTGCATTTCACGCGTCACCTGATACCGACGGGCCACAACTTCTGCGGTGTTACCCATGGCCATGAAGATCGCCGGCTTTTCCTCAACCAGGCGCTTGTTCAATTCAGCTTTGCCTGCAGTCTGGCGAGTACGCATGGAAATGGAATCAACGCCACCGGCCATGGCCACTTCGGTTTGACCCGATGCGATTTGATTCGCGGCCATCGCGATCGACTGCAGTCCGGAAGAACAGAAACGATTGATGGTGACGCCAGCAGTCGTAATGGGCAGACGGGACAGCACCACCGCCAAACGTGCCAGGTTGCCGTCTTGCTCACCGGCATGACTGGCCGCGCCAACCACGACGTCTTCGACTTCGTCAGCGGACAGCTGAGGATTTCGATCCAGCAACGCGTCGATGCAATGCGCGAGCATGTCATCCGAACGGGTCAGATTGAATGAGCCTCGAAAGGACTTGGCCAGGCCAGTTCGAATGTTGTCGACGATAACTACATCGCGCATAGTTCCCCCTGATAGAGTTCTTTTGATTTAGCGCTCGCCAGCGCGAGCAGCCGGCATGGTAACCCCAGGCCTCTGGGGACGCCAACCTGCTGAAAGCACCTGACGACAAGCGGCTAAAAAAAGGCTCACAAACATGCCGGTTTCGATGTGCCCAACTGGAGAGTATTGATGTCCTTCTTTCATGAACTGACCATGAACGATATCCACGGCAATCCTGTGGAATTCGCACGATATCGCGGCCAAAGCTGCCTGATCGTCAACGTAGCCAGTCAATGAGGACTGACACCTCAGTACGCCGGGTTGCGTACTATGCAAACGACTTTTGGAAGCACTGCCGGAAATGGCAGTTTCACGGTCCTGGCCTTCCCGTGTAATCAGTTCGGTGGGCAGGAACCGGGATCAGAAGCTGAAATTCTGGAGTTCGCGACTTCCCGCTATCAGGCCAACTTTCCGATGTTCGCCAAGGTTGATGTCAACGGTTCAGGCGCCTGCGACCTGTACACATGGCTGAAACGAGAGCGACCAGACGACTCAGGCAAACAGGACATACCGTGGAATTTCACAAAATTCATGGTAGACGGGGATGGAGTGGTAATCGCACGCTATGCGCCGACGACGACACCTGAAACGATCGGGAAAGAACTTCCCGCCAAGCTCAAGAAGAGTTGACACTACGTGCGATCCGAGAAGTTACAAACCTCAACAAGGCGCGGGAATTACCGACATAGATCGGTAATCCCCTGAGCTCTTGTTCGACCCTGATCCGATTGAATCGGCAGGTCGAGACCAACCAACCTTAGTTGGTGGCGGTGTCCACAGCCTCTGCAGCAGAATCAACGGCACCAGCAGCAGCATCAACCGCACCGGCTGCGCTATCTACAGCAGCACCGGCAGCGTCAACAGCGGCGTCACCTGCAGCGGCAGCAGCATCTCCGGCAGCAGTAGCGGCATCGCCAGCAGCGTCAGCAGCTTCACCAGCGGCATCAGCGGCATCTCCAGCAGCCGCAGCTGCGTCATCAGCTGCATCGGTTGCAGCGTCAACAGTAGCGTCGGCGGCTTCGTCCACGGCTTCAGCTGCACTGGAAGCAGCATCCGACGCGGCAGCGGCAGCATCCTGAGCAGAATCAGCTGCGTCCTGGGCAGCGTTAGCTGCTTTATCCTGTGAGCACGCACCAACCAGCAGCGCGAACACACCAATCGACAAAACTTTGATCATCGTGTTGAGTGTTTTCATGAACACCTCCTTTTTTGGAGGCGCAAGAATAGCTGAAAAGTTTTGCTTGAACAGCGGGGCCGTGACCTTCTTTGTCAAATCCGCCCTAATAAATGACCAATAACCAACCTGAACTGCCTGCCACGACCACCACGGCCGGTCGACAGACCGCTTCCGATGCCAAGCATGCTACTGTCTTGCCCAACTCCGATTGCACTCAAACCGATTCTGGAGTTCAGGAGAATACGATGACGACTCAAATGTCCGCCGAGCTGTTCGCTGAGGGATTCTGTTTTGGCGAAGGTCCACGCTGGCGGGCGGGTCACCTCTGGTTATCGGACATGCACGATCACAAAGTCGTCAAACTGGATGACTCGGGCGTCGCCCAAACCATCGTTGAGGTGCCCAATCGCCCGTCTGGACTCGGTTGGCTGCCAGGAGGCGACCTGCTGGTAGTCTCGATGAAGGACAAACGCGTCCTGCGCTTCGATGGACGCAATTTGACCACCCACGCGGATCTTGACGCACTGGCCAGCGGTGACTGTAACGACATGGTCGTGGACGCAGCAGGCCAGGCGTATGTCGGTAATTTTGGCTTCGATCTGCACCAGGGCGCCGCACAACGGGTCGCCGAGTTGATCGCCATCAGACCCGACGGCACATCTCGCATCGTGGCGAAGGACCTGGTTTTCCCGAATGGAACCGTTATCAGCCCAGATGGGCACACCCTGATCGTGGGTGAGACTTTTGCTGGCCGATTGACCGCTTTTGATGTCGACGAACAAGGCGACCTGCACAATCGGCGAGTCTGGGCGCAAATGCCAAACGACGCCGTTCCTGACGGAATTTGTCTCGATGCCCTGGGGGGAATCTGGGTAGCGTCCCCGACCACCAACGAGTGCATCCGGCTTATCGAAGGCGGCGGTGTAACGCATCGCGTGGCTACCGACCGCGGTGCATATGCCTGCATGCTCGGCGGACAACGTCTGTTCATTCTCACCAGCAAATCTTCCAGACCTTCGCAATGCAAGGCTGAACGCAGTGGCCAGGTGGTGGTTACCGATGCGCCTGCGCCTGGTGCAGGCTGGCCTTAAGGAAACTCTGATCAATCAGACTTATGAGTCTGCGCGGCAGAAGATCGTCAGGCTGCGGCGGGGCAACGATGGCCCGCTTTTCCGTTCATTTTCATTGCGTAGCACCCACTATGCGCCTCAAACGAACGAAAAATCGGACTCGAATTGACACTCGCCTCGCTCCGTCGCCTTCTGCCGCGTAGACTCCTCGCCTAAGGCAAGGCTACCCAATAAGCGGGACTTCCTGTTTAATCCGGCGCCGTCGAAACATGCCGGATCAACGATGCTGTTCGAGAACTATCAGTCGCCGTGGATGAATGACGAGCTGCGTATCCTGCGCGAATCGGCTCGTCGCTTTTTTCAAAACGAGTTCAAACCCAGAAACGATGGCTGGATAGAAGCCGGTATCGTTGATCGAGATGCCTGGTTGCAGGCAGGTGAAGCAGGTCTTCTGTGCGCGGAGATGCCGGCCGAGTATGGTGGTGGGGGCGGCGACTATCGCCACGAAACCGTGATCATGGAAGAGATGCTGTATGCAGGGCTCGGTGGTTTCGGCAACCAGGTACACAGCGCCATCGTTGCGCCCTACATCCTCAAATATGGCAGCGAAGAACAGCGCCAGCGATGGCTGCCGAAAATGGCCAGCGGTGAAATGGTAGGCGCCATTGCCATGACCGAACCAGACACCGGCTCCGATCTGCAAGCGGTGCGGACCACGGCGATCAAAGATGGCGACTGTTACGTCGTCAACGGCGCCAAGACCTACATCAGCAACGGCCAGCACTGCGGACTCGTCATCGTCGTGGCAAAGACCGACCCAAGCCTCGGCGGGCGCGGCATTTCCCTGGTTGTTGTGGAGACAGATAACCCTGGCTTCAAGCGGGGACGCAATCTGAAAAAGCTGGGCCAACATGCCGCCGACACCTCAGAGATGTTCTTCGATGATTGTCGCGTTCCGCTAACCCATCGTCTGGGCGAAGAAGAAGGCAAGGGGTTCGTGCAGTTGATGCAGCAACTGCCACAGGAGCGATTCAACATTGCGCAGGCCGCCGTCTGTGGCATCGAGCGCGCCCTCGAAGTCACACTCGAGTTCGTCAAGCAACGCAAAGCTTTTGGTCAACGTGTCATCGATTTCCAGAACAGCAAGTTCAAGCTCGCAGAATGCAAGACTGAAGCACTGGTGGCTCGTACGTTTGTTGATCAGTTGTTGCTCCAGCATCTGGATGGCAGGCTCGACGCCGCGACGGCCTCCATGGCCAAGTACTGGTGTACCCAGAAACAGAACGAAATTGTCGATGAGTGCCTGCAATTGCACGGCGGCGCAGGCTACATGGATGAGTACGAAATCTCCCGCATGTATGCCGATGCGCGCGTGCAGAAAATCTACGGCGGTACCAACGAGATCATGAAGGAGCTGATTGCCAGAACGTTGTAGGCATCGCCGGTGCCTTTGGTGTGCAATGAACCTTTGGCGTTGACTGTAAGCGATTGCATGATTTACGACGGTGGGCCCATGTGTGTGGGAGCGCTCTCATGATCGCGGTCGGGAGACCGCTCCTACAACGGTGAGCCCATGTGTGTGGGAGCGATCTCCTGATCGCGATTCCCATGAAATCCTAGATCGCGATCAGAAGATCTACCAATGTGGCCAGGGGTTTCGGGTCAGCGCCACTGCGAAAATATAACCCACGCTCACCAGGGCCCCAATAACACCCACGATTCGCAACTGCATGTTTGATGCACGCAGCGTCAGTACGCCAAAACCGATATAAGCGAGCAAGGCAACGAACTTCATGACCAGCCAGCCGCTGGTGAGCGAGTGTCCGAGGCCAAAGACCAACACCAGACCACACGCCAGCAACAGGGTGTCGACGATGTGTGGCAGGATTCGCGCCGGTTTGGATTTGAGTCGTGACGAACCTGTGAACGCCCAGATCGCTCGCAGAGCAAAACCGATGACCGTCACATAAGCGAGGATGACATGCAGGTTGCGCACGAAAGACATGTTGGCCAGCCCGGGCAATTGGGAAGCCAATAGTGCCACAGGACGCCCAACCCGCTAAGGCAGGTCGATGACAACACTGTCCACACAGGCCACACAGGCCGCCTCTCTCGGCACACTCATCAACGAGGCGATTCAACCCATCACCGATGCGGTCGGCAGCTTCGTTTTCTATGCCGTCTCAATCAACGGAACGCAGGTACCGCTGATCGTCATGTGGTTGATCGCTGGCGGGGTTTTCTTCACGTTTTATCTGCGCTTCATCAACATACGCGGCTTTCTGCACGCGTGTCGCGTTGTCTCCGGCCGCTTCGCAATAGCAGGCGATCCGGGTGAAATATCCCAATTTCAGGCATTGACCACCGCGGTCAGTGGAACGGTCGGCATCGGCAACATCGCTGGCGTCGCTGTGGCGATTTCCCTCGGAGGTCCAGGCGCTACCCTGTGGCTGATCGTCGCCGGATTCCTCGGCATGAGCACATAAGTGGCCGAGTGCACACTCGGCGTGCGATACCGCCGGCTCAGTCCGGAAGGCAAGGTAGCTGGTGGCCCGATGGTTTACCTGCAGCATGGCTTCGGCGAACTCGGACATCCTCGCCTCGGCAAGGCACTGGGGGTCTTCTATGCCATGGCGATGGTGGCGGGATGCCTTGGCATTGGCAACATGTTCCAGTCCAACCAGTCTGCCGCAATTCTGATCGACATGACCGGTGGCGCGCACAGCTGGTTTGCAGACAAAGGCTGGCTCATCGGTGTCGTCATGGCGATCGCTGTTGGCATCATCACCATTGGCGGTATTCGCTCCATTGCTGTAACCACCGAACGGATGGTCCCGTTCATGGCTTTGTTGTACATCCTGCTCGGGCTTGCTGTTATCGTGATCAACTACGAAGCGCTCCCGAAAGCCTGCGCGCGCATCTGGAATGGTGCATTCTCACCAGATGGCGTTGCTGGAGGGTTGGTCGGTGTCATGATCATCGGCTTTCGCCGCGCCGTGTTCTCGAACGAGGCCGGGCTCGGCTCTGCCGCCATCGCACACGCCACAGCACGTACGCCTTATCCAGCCAGCGAGGGTTATGTTGCGTTACTTGAACCATTCATCGACACCGTCGTGATCTGCACGATTACAGCGCTGGTCATCGTCATCACCTCAAGCGATCTGTCGACTGCTGGCGCACTGAGTGGAATCGAACTGTCGACACGCGCCTTTCAGGCAACACTCAGCTGGTCTGGCATACCACTCGCCATATGCGCGTTGTTGTTCGCCTTCTCAACCATCATCGCGTGGTCCTATTACGGACTTACCGCGTTTACTTATCTGGTGGGTGATTCGAAAATCGCCGAGGTGTCTTTCAAACTGTTCTTTCTTGCGTTTGTTGTCATTGGCGCAAGTATCCAGCTGTCGTCCGTGGTCGATCTCTCCGACGCACTGGTCTTTGTCGTCGCCATACCCAATCTGATCGGTTTGTATCTGCTGGCACCGGTCATCAAGCAGGAGATCAACCGTGTTGCGTTCCATCGTGTTTAGTCTACTTCTGATCAGCCCATCGCTGGCGGCTGCACCCGCTGACGTCCTGTTTGTCGGCGAGAACATCCTGACGATGGAAGAAGCGTCCACAACAAGGCCAACAGCCATTGCGATCGATGCTGATCGCATCGTCTGGGTCGGGGATCAAAAGGACGCTTCCCCATGGACTGACCAGGATACGGCAGTCATCGAACTCGGCGACCGGGCGCTCTTGCCTGGATTCATTGACGCACATGGACACTTCCTGTTCACGGCAGCCACCGTCGATTTTGCCAACGTTTCATCACCCCCTGTCGGACCAGCAACCGACATCGCAGCGCTCAAAAAAGTACTCGCCAATCACATCACCGAAAAGCACCTGAAGCCGGGTGAATGGGTAATCGGGTATGGGTACGATGATTCGCTGCTCGCTGAAAAACGCCATCCCACTCGCGACGACCTCGACGCGGTGAGCCACGATCATCCAATCATTCTCTCTCACGTGTCCGGGCACTTGATGGCAGCCAACAGCAAAGCCCTCGCTGCAGTCAGCATCACCAGCCGTTCTCCCGACCCGGCCGGCGGTCTGATTCGAAGGCGCAACGGTTCGTCCGAACCCAACGGCGTGCTCGAAGAGACAGCCACGTACCCCTTGCGCAAACACGCGGCGCCGAAGTGGTCTGCCGACCTGATTCGACGTGCTCTGAAGGCCTACGCAGCCTTTGGCGTCACTACTATCCAGGATGCCGCAAGCGATGCACCGAGTATTGAACTACTGCGAAAATTTGCTGACGCCGGAGTACTCACGCAGGACATCCTCGTTTATCCGGTGCTGCGACCTGCAGATCTCGATGGCGAACTGCCACATGCCTTCGGGAGAACGCATAACGGCCTGCGAGTTGCTGGCGTCAAGCTGGTGTTGGATGGCTCACCCCAGGGCAAGACAGCCTGGCTGTCGCAACCGTATCACCGACCGCCGCCCGGAAAGCCAGCTGACTACCGTGGTTATCCCATACAGGAACAAGTCACCGTGGACCGACTTGTCGACTACGCGCTGAGCCGCAAGATCCAGCTCATCGCGCACGCCAACGGTGATGCGGCCGGCGACATGCTGCTCGACGCCGTCGAAAAAAGTCTCGGCAAGATGTCCACCATGCCCGACCATCGCACGGTGATGATCCATGCTCAAACCGTGCGCACCGATCAACTGGATCGCATGCGCGAACTGCAGCTCATGCCGTCCTTCTTTTCCGCGCACACGTTCTATTGGGGCGACTGGCATCGAGATTCAGTTCTGGGCAGTCGTGCACAACGCATCAGCCCTGCCCGATCGACACTGGGTCGTGGCATTCCATTCACGGTGCACAATGACTCACCCGTCGTACCCAGCGACATGATCCGGCTGTTGTGGGCCACCACCAATCGACAGACGCGCTCCGGGAAGATTCTTGGCGCCAATGAAAGTGTGTCCACTGAAGTCGCACTGGCCGCCATGACCCGCACCGCTGCCTGGCAGAATTTTGAAGAAGACCGCAAAGGTACGCTGACAGCGGGCAAACTCGCTGATCTGGTCATTCTCTCGGCCAATCCGCTCAAGCTGGATACTCAAAAACTGATGGACCTGCAGGTGATGGCGACGTATTCCAGAGGGGTTCGCCTGTTCGCTGCCAGTCCATAGAGAATCTATACTCCTCCCACACAACCGGAAGTTCACTAAAGCCCATGCACGGACCGACCTCGCACGTTTATTTTTCCCAGCGCCTGCGTCTGCATTACGTGGACTGGGGCAACGAACAGGCTCCACCCATGCTGTTAATTCATGGTGGCCGAGATCATTGCCGCAACTGGGACTGGGTCGCGGAAAAATTTCGCGACCAGTACCACATCGTCGCGCCTGACCTGCGTGGTCACGGCGACTCGCAATGGATGATGGGTGGCAGCTACAGCATCATCGACTACGTTTACGATATTGCTCAGCTGATTCATCAGAAGAACATGCAGCCCGTCACCATCATCGGTCACTCGCTGGGTGGCTCGATATCGCTGATGTACACCGGGCTGTATCCGGAAACCGTGCATAAGCTGGTCGCCATCGAGGGCATGGGACCACCGCCACAAATGATCGTCGAGCGCATCAACCAGCCGATCGAACGGCGACTGAAAGACTGGATCGCCGACCTGCGTAAGATCTCCGGCCGCAGCCCTCGTCGATACGACACCCTCGAAGAAGCCTACGAGCGAATGCAATCGGAGAATCCGAATCTGTCAGAAGCACAAGCACGACATCTGACGATTCACGGCAGCAATCAGAACGAAGATGGGACGTTCAGCTGGAAGTTCGACAATTACGTTCGCTCATTTGCACCGAATCAGCTGCCTTTCGAAGAGCAGTACAAACTCTATTCACGAATCACATGCCCAACGTTACTGTTTCGTGGCACGCAGTCGTGGGCATCTGATCCAACCAGAGACGGCAGAGCCGCACATTTTTCGAGCACCAAGGTCCAGATGGCGAACGTGAAAAAGGCGGGCCACTGGGTACACCACGATCAGCTCGATGAGTTTGTCGGTATCACCCGTGACTTCCTGAACGATGAGTGACCGCGCACGTCGGCTGCATGCGGCCGACTGTAGAGGTGTGTTTTACATCACCGGAGGTGGCAGCCTGTTCCTGAGCGAAATGCTGACCACGCCGGGCGCCTCACGAACGGTGCTCGACGTCCGTGTTCCGTATGCTGAAACGGCGCTTCATCAATTACTCGGCAAGCTGTCTTCCAGCGCATGCTCCGATGCCACCGCCCGCGCACTGGCAATGTCCGCATTCATGCATGCCCGCACGCTGTCCGACGAGTCCGTATTCGGTCTTGGCTGCACGGCAAGTCTGGCCACTGATCGAGATAAAAAAGGCGCGCATCGTGCGCACCTGGCACTGCAGACGCAAACCACGACGTACAGCCTGCGGGTGAATTTCTCCGCTGATCGTGAGACGGAGGAAACACTGCTGTGCGATGCGCTCTGGGGTTTAAACTCGGTAGTGCAGGGTGAGCCGCCGCCTGCTGCGACCCGAACGACAATCGCACCCGTTGACTGGCAGAATCTGGTACTTGGTCGGCAAACCGCCATCGCCACTGCACAGCATGATGGCAAGCTGCTGGTTCCCGGTTCATTCAATCCCCTGCATGATGGACATCAGCAGATGATCAACATCGCGGAAGCGCGTACCGGTCAGATCGCTGCCTTCGAACTTTCCATCGGCAATGTTGACAAGCCACCGCTAGACTACCAGGAAATCGGTGCACGCCTGCAGGGTATCGCAAACACGCTGCATCGACCGGTCTGGCTGACAAGAATGCCAACGTTTGTCGAAAAGGCGACGAAGTTTCCCGGCGCAACCTTTGCGGTTGGCGTCGATACGATCGTCCGAATCGCTGAAGGCCGCTACTACGCCAATGCGGCGGATCGGCTCGCGGCGCTGGAATTCCTCGCCGAACAAGGCACGCGGTTCATAGTGTTTGGTCGGGTCATGGAAGGTGAATTCAGGACGCTGTCCACACTCACCCTGCCGCGCACGCTTGCGGATCTATGCATGGAGATCAGCGAAAACGTTTTTCGTGCGGACGTTTCTTCTACGGACCTGCGCAACTCAGCAACTTGACACCCTCCGCGATTCAACTCTGGGTCAGCGTGAAGGTTGTTCCCGGATTGCCGATGACTTCGAGTTGACAGTTTCCATAACTCTCGGGGATCTTGAACGTTGAATCTGCCGCAAATCGAAAGCCAACATAACGACGGTCACAGCGCAGTTTGAGTTCGGCGATCTCGCCTTCAAGCACATGAAAGGTCATCTCGTCCTTCAGCAGGGAATACGTCCAGTTGGCGTGCTCCCCAATAACTCCGTTGACCGGAAAGGCAACGTCGTCTTTCTTGAGCGCCTCGATCTTGCTTACCGTCTCATTGAGAGATCGCAAGCGGTCCGCTTCCAGTTTCACTTTGCCCTCTTCCTGCAGACGGCTCACTGCCTTTGCGGTAATCAAGGCAGCGCCAAGATGATTGGTCTGAATCTCCGTTCGAAACCTGGCAAGCATGATCATCTGAATGAAATCGACTGGAACGTGGCTGCTGTCCGGATCAGAAGCGCTGGCTCTGGTCAGAGCAATTCGCTGCTGTTCGGGCGTACCCCAACGCAAATGGAAAAGGTACCAGCCAATCTGAAGAAACACTTCTTCATAGAGGTTCCGCGATTCGGCTTTTTCAAGCAATTCCAGTGCTTCCGTGCGTTCATTTTCTTTGATGTGCATCTTGATGCTTATAAATCGCTGCGAAAATACCGATCTGACGCCCGCTCCTGTCCCGGTCATCGAAAAAATAAGGCGCTGTCGAGCAGCTGCGTCAAGCGGCTGACCGTTCATTCGAGCTGCGTCATACTCCCAACCCTCAACCGCTCTTACTGCTGCCTTGGAAAACTCCGCGTGTCCCATCGAATCGGTCACCGTTATTTCATACGGTTTCCCATTCGGGTCGACCATGAACTGAACTTCAACCCAGCCCTCTTGTGCACGCATTCGTGCCACCGCCGGATATTTGGGATGGGGTCTTCTGGTAGGTAGCGGTAGACGATATGTCTCAACTGGTTTTGCTCCTTCTTCCGCCTGAGAAGGTACGACCCCGAAAGCCAGAGTGCCTAACAGAACAGTCAGAGAAATTACCGACTTGGTCACGAACACCTCCCGTGCTCATCAACTAGTTAGTAGCCGTTTCAAACTAACGCCTCACGCATTGACTTAACCTTGATTCGACAATAATCGGTAACGCTGCAGGCGCACAACGCACACGTCGCCCCAACGATTCATCCTGTGCCGATTTTCGACATGGACCGTTACAA
>JAYSTS010000073.1:0-7152 GCA_043719475.1 Gammaproteobacteria bacterium
GCCGGTTACGGCCGCGCGGGAGGCATCGATCTGCCGACAGCGGAGTGGCAGAAGATGATGAACGTGCATGCGTTTTCGCACCTCTCGGCAGCACGCGCGGTGCTTCCGGGCATGCTGAAGCGCGGCGGCGGCTATCTGCTGTCCACTGCGTCTGCCGCCGGGCTGCTGACGCAGATCGACTCCGGACCGTATGCGCTGTCCAAACACGCGGCGGTCGCATTCGCCGAGTGGGTGGCGATCAATTACGGCGATCAAGGCATCGGTGTATCGGTGCTATGTCCGCAGGCCGTGCGGACGAACATCCTCGGACCGCGTGCGGCACATGCGTCAGCCAGTACCCGTCAGGCCGCCGGCGACGGCGTTCTGGAACCGGAATTCGTTGCGGATGCGTGTATCGATGCGATCCGGAGCGCGCGCTTCCTGGTGCTGCCGCACCCCGAGGTGCTCACCTACTTCCAGCGCAAGGCCAATGACTACGACCGCTGGCTGGTCGGCATGCGGCGGTTCCGGCGGAAGTTGCGGGGTGAGTGAGTCGTTTACAAATCCACAAGAGACACCATGAAGTTCGTCGAAGAGGTCACGTTCAGCGCCCAGAGGACAGAAGATATAGACGCCCCCTCCTTCACTTGAGGGAAGCCAATGTTGATGGATACCTCAAGTGGTTGATCGGCCACGTCAGCAACCAGGAGACGTCTATGAATCAGAAAGCAGTGAGTGTTGGTATCGATGTCGACGATGTCCAGTATCACGGTTCGGCATTGGACCGACAGAGGAGAGAGGTTTTGAGCTTCCAATGTCGTCCGACGCTGAAGAGGTTGCTCGGACAACTGGAGAACGTGCGGAAGTACTTTGGTGGTGCTGCGCTGAAGGTCTGGTACGAAGCTTTGTAGGTTGGCTTCTCACTGTAGCGCGATCTGCAGGACCGTGGTTATCCGTGCGAAGTCGTATCGCCATCGAGTATTCGCGGCGAGCCGGCAAGGCAGTGAAGACGAATCGGATTGATGCGGCGGAACTGGCAGAGTTTTATGCGAACGGTCTATTAACGGTCGTTGCACCACAAGGCCGAGTGCGCGATCAAGACGCACTGGAGGACACATCACTGTCTTTTGCAATTTTGGGCTGGTTGGAAAGAACGACTGCGGCTTGTACAGGCAGCCTGAAGGTCAATCTGTCGCTGCTGTTGTCTCCCGTATCGGGATCTCGCCAGGATCGACTCCTTTCATCTGGGCGAGGCTCAGATGTTTTCGGGCTCTTGCATCCATGCCGGGATGTCGCGTTGGCCGTGCAACACGCGCCAGATATCAATGTGCTCTGGACGCTCGACATAGAACACCAGATGGGGAAAGTGGGCCAGCGACCAGAAACGCAAGCCGGGCAAGTTCAGCTCGTGGGCGTAGCGTGGTGAGCCGGTTGCCGGATGGCGACCGATGTGAGCATAAGCCTGCTCCAAGGCGTCAATGAACCCGAGTGCTGCTGCTTCCGCACCTTCGCTGAGAGTGTAGGTAATCGAGTCATCGACGTCCCGGTCGGCCAACTCACGCGGAACGACAGGCTTGGCCGTCACCCGCGATCGCCAACCTTGGCCGCTTTGCGGACCCGATCACGCAACCCTTCAAAGTAGGCCGGGTCGGTCGTGACAGCAGGTGAAGACGCCGCGCCTGCGAGCAGGAGGCTGCGCAGGTGGAGGCGATCCTGATCCTTTCGGATCAGCTCACGTACGTACTCGCTGCTGGTGCCGTATTTGCCTTTATTGACCTGCTCATCCACGAAGGACTAGAGCGTGTCGGGTAGGGATATGTTCATGGTGCTCATGAATCAACACTAGTTCTATTGGCAAAATTTGGCAATATTCATGTTTGTGTCTGACCAGCCAATCAACCTAAGCCCGAGGATGACATCCAGCGCGTGATGAGGGATGTAGATGACAGGAAGTACAACGCGTGTTTTCTCGAGGAGCTCTGGGTAGTTATGCATGTGGCTCGGCTAGCTGTTGTTAGTGGGGTGGGGAAGGTGGAAATCCGCGCGTGTACTCCTGACAGCTTCCTCGGCGAAACTTGCCGACATAAAAAATATATGCGACAAATAACGCGTTTATATGTCGCATATGGTCATTCTGCGACATATTATTTGACGCATGCCAAAGATTATTCCCGAACCAGAACTTGCCGCCATTATTGCCATCGTTGGCGACCATCCTGATGGTGTGCAGGTTGGCCCTATTCGCGACAGGCTCACCTTCAGCCTCCCGCCCCGGATGCTGCAGCGGCGTCTGGCATTGCTGATCGAGCAGAAGCGGCTCCTCGCTCAGGGAGTTGGCAAAGGCCGCCGCTACCACTTGCCATCGGACAAGGTGATTGTCACGCCTCAAGGGGGGGTAATGGCGCTTCAAGGGCATTCCCCTCTAATCGAGGTCTATCCACCCATTTCACGGGAAGGGTTGGCGATCAGACAGGCAGTCCGCGAACCCGTTCAGAACCGCGATCCGGTCGGATACACCCGGTCCTTCCTCGAAAGCTACCGACCTAACGTAACTTTCTACCTGCCAGCAGAAACCCGGCGGCATCTGCTTGATAAGGGGCGCTCCCTGGGTACTCAACAACCGGCCGGAACCCATGTACGGAAAATCTACGATCGGTTGCTCATCGACCTGTCATGGAATTCCAGCCGACTTGAAGGCAATACCTATTCTCTGCTCGAGACCGAACGTCTTCTGGAACTCGGCGAGATGGCAGAGGGGAAGGATGCACGCGAAACGCAGATGATCCTGAACCATAAAGCCGCTATCGAATTGCTGGTGGACGAGGCGGAGCAAGTTGGATTCAATCGTTACACCATCCTCAATCTGCATGCTTTGCTGTCGGATAACCTGCTCGCGGACCCGCGCGCCAGCGGGCGTCTGCGCAAGATCCCCGTGAGTATTAGCGGCACCGTTTATCACCCTCTGGAAGTGCCGCACCTGCTGGAGGAGTGTTTCCAGCAACTTCTGGATGCTGCGACGGCGATCCGTGATCCGTTTGAGCAGGCATTCTTCGCTCTCGTGCATCTGGCGTACCTTCAAGCGTTTGAAGACGTGAACAAGCGGGTATCACGCCTTGCGGCGAATATCCCGTTCATCCGCGCAAACCTGTGCCCTATCTCGTTTATCGACGTTCCCGAGCGCGCTTACATCGACGGGATTCTGGGTGTTTACGAATTGAACCGTGTCGAACTGTTGCGCGATGTATTTGTCTGGGCCTACGAACGTTCTTGCGCGAGATACTCGGCCGTTCGCCAGTCGCTGGGTGAGCCGGATCCATTTCGTCTGCGTTACCGGGTGCTTGTGACGGAATTGATCGCAGTGGTCGTTCGCGGCGGGAAGGACAAAACAGCTGCGATTGCCTTGATCAGGCAAACAGCGGAACAGTCGGTGCCTGCACTGGATCGGGCGCGTATTCTCGAAGTTGTGGAAACGGAGTTGATGGGGCTGCACGAAGGGAATATCGCGCGCTATCGATTGCGACCTCTGGAGTACCAAAAATGGAAGGAAGCCTGGCGATGAGCCAGCGTTCACATCAGTCTGCTGTGCCCCACGCAAGATAGTGGCCGGGGCGCGCCAGAAGTACTCTGTCAGGCGCGCCTGATCGGCTTGTACTTCACCCGAGTCGGCTCTGCATCACCCAGTCGCCGCTTGCGATCCGCTTCGTACTCGCTGTAGTTGCCTGCAAACCATTCCACATGGCTGTCTCCCTCAAACGCCAGCATGTGAGTTGCCACGCGATCAAGGAACCAGCGATCGTGGGAGATGATCAACACGGTGCCCGGGAAGTTGAGCAGCGCTTCTTCCAGGGCGCGCAAGGTTTCAACGTCCAGATCATTGGTCGGTTCGTCGAGCAGCAGGACGTTCGCACCACGTCGCAACAACTTGGCGAGGTGTACACGATTGCGCTCACCGCCAGATAGCTGGCCGACGAACTTCTGCTGGTCGGAACCCTTGAAGTTGAATCGTCCTACGTAGGAGCGAGTCTGCATTTCATAGGCGCCGATACGCAGAATGTCCTGGCTGTCCGAGATTTCTTCCCACACGGTTTTCGAGCCGTCGAGGCTGTCACGACTCTGGTCAACATAGGCCAGATCAACCGTGTTGCCGATGGTGATCGAGCCGGAGTCCGGAGTTTCCTGCCCAGTGAGCATCTTGAAGAGCGTCGACTTACCGGCGCCGTTACCACCGATGATGCCGACGATCGCTCCGCGCGGAATGCTGCAGTTCAGATCGTCGATCAGGAGTCGATCGCCGAATCCCTTGCAGACATGTTCGATCTCGATGACTTTTTCACCGAGCCGTTCACCCGGCGGAATGTACAGCTCGGAGGTTTCATTCCGTTCCTGTACTTCCTTCGACATCAACTCATCGAAGCGTGCGAGGCGGGACTTGCTCTTGGCCTGACGGGCTTTCGGGTTTGCACGCACCCATTCCAGTTCAGATCTGATCGTGCGCTGGCGAGCTTTCTCTGAAGACGCTTCCTGCTGCAGGCGAGTGTCCTTGTTCTCGAGCCAGTTGGTGTAGTTGCCTTCAAAAGGAATTCCACGCCCGCGGTCCAGTTCGAGAATCCAGCCGGCGACGTTGTCGAGGAAGTAACGATCGTGGGTAACCGCCACCACAGTGCCTGGATATTCGCCAAGGAACCGCTCGAGCCAGGCGACGCTGTCGGCATCCAGATGGTTGGTGGGCTCATCGAGCAGCAGCATGTCGGGGTTCGACAAGAGCAGCTTGCACAGTGCGACCCGTCGTCGCTCACCGCCTGAAAGTCTGGCGACGTCGGCATCCCACGCGGGCAGTCGCAAGGCATCGGCGGCGACGTCCAGCATCCGGTCCAGATCCCAGCCGTTGCAGGCATCGATCTCGCTTGAAAGTTCGCCCTGCCGATCGATGAGGCGAGTCATCTCGTCATCTTCCATGGGTTCGGCGAACTTGTCGGAGATGGCATTGTATTCGTTGACGAGGTCGACGACGTGCTGGAGCCCGCCTTCGACATTACCGCGCACGTCCTTCGATTCGTCGAGCATGGGTTCCTGCTGCAGGTAACCGACGACGATGTCTTTTTGTGGACGAGCTTCACCTTCAATTTCGGTGTCCACACCCGCCATGATGCGAAGCAGGGTGGATTTGCCTGAACCGTTCAGTCCTAGTACGCCGATCTTGGCACCAGGGAAAAACGACAGGTTGATGTTTTCAAGGATGACGCGCTTCGGCGGAACGATCTTGCCGACGCGTTGCATGGTGTAAACGTACTGCGCCACGTAGTTGCCTCGTGTATTTTCAGTTCGAGCTGGATGTTGTTTCGCCTGCGCCATTCACGTCAAAGCTGAATGCCGTTGCAGGCGAGGATCTGGTGTGTCCGCTACAATACCGCGCATTCACTGGTTTGACACCCATCCACCCGGACACCTGTCCGACTGAATAAGGCACAGAGGCATCCATGTTCAAAGGGAACGAGACCATCGCCGGATTTGATGATGAGCTGATGGCGGCCATTCGTGGCGAAGAGCGCCGGCAGGAAGAGCATATCGAGTTGATCGCTTCCGAGAACTACGCGTCCCCTCGCGTGCTTGAAGCACAAGGCACCGTGTTGACCAACAAGTACGCAGAAGGTTACCCGGGCAAACGGTATTACGGCGGTTGCGAATACGTGGATGTTGTTGAAGTGCTGGCGATCGAGCGAGCCAAACAACTGTTTGGTGCCGACTTCGCAAACGTACAGCCGCACTCCGGCTCTCAGGCCAATGCTGCGGTGTACCAGGCGCTGTTGCAGCCCCACGACACGGTACTGGGCATGAGCCTGTCTGATGGCGGCCACCTCACTCATGGCGCCAAGGCGAACTTCTCTGGCAAGACGTATAACGCAGTGCAGTATGGCCTCGACAACAGCACCGGACTCGTGGACTACGATGCCGTTCGGCGCCTGGCGCAGGAACACAAGCCGAAGATGATCGTCGCCGGTTTTTCGGCCTATTCCAGAAAGATGGACTGGCAGATCTTCCGCGATATCGCTGATGAAGTTGGAGCGTGGCTGATGGTGGATATGGCGCACGTGGCCGGGCTTGTTGCGGCAGGGCTGTATCCAAACCCGGTGCAGATTGCAGATGTCACCACGTCGACAACTCACAAGACGCTGGGTGGCCCGCGTGGTGGCCTCATCCTGGCGAAGAAAAACGAAGCGATCGAAAAAAAGCTGAATTCGGCCTTGTTTCCGGGCATTCAGGGTGGGCCGTTGATGCATGTCATCGCCGCCAAGGCGGTCTGCTTCAAAGAAGCGCTGCAGCCTGAGTTTCGTGTTTACCAGCAACAGGTCGTAACCAACGCCTCCACGATGGCCACCACGTTCCAGTCGCGTGGTTACAAGGTGGTTTCGGGTGGTACGGAGAACCATCTCTTCCTGCTGGATCTGATCGACAAGAACATCACGGGTAAAGATGCTGATGCCGCACTCGGCCGCGCCAACATCACCGTGAACAAGAATGCGGTCCCGAATGATCCCAGGTCACCCTTTGTCACGAGTGGTCTGCGGCTTGGTTCGCCTGCGGGTACGCGTCGGGGGTTCGGTGAAAAGGAGTTCGCCACGCTGACCGGCTGGATGTGCGATATTCTTGATGACATCAAAAACGACAACATGATCGGCTCAGTGAAACATCGGGTCGTCGAGTTGTGCAGTCGTTTTCCAGTTTACGGTAAACGATAACAAGACTGTCCACAGGAGCGGTTTGAGCCGTGCACTGTCCGTTCTGCAGCGCTGACGATACCAAGGTGATCGACTCGAGGTTGGTGGCCGACGGCAATTCGATCCGCAGGCGGCGTGAGTGTACGACCTGCGGTGAGCGCTTCACGACGTTTGAGATGGCTGAACTGGTGATGCCATATGTCATCAAACGTGATGGCACACGCGAACCGTTCAACGAAGACAAGCTCAAGCGCGGATTGTTGCGGGCGTTGGAAAAACGGCCCGTTTCTGCGGAGCAGGTCGAGAACGCCATCAGTCATATCAAGCATCAACTCCGCACTACCGGTGAGCGGGAAGTCCCGGCCAAGCAGGTGGGTGAAGAGGTCATGACGGAGTTGAAGCGTCTGGATGCGGTGGCCTATGTTCGGTTTGCTTCGGTGTATCTGGATTTTCAGGA
>JAYSTS010000074.1:0-7141 GCA_043719475.1 Gammaproteobacteria bacterium
TGCAGATAGAGACCTGGTGCAATAAATGACCATGCCTGATGCAGAAAATATGGAACACTCAGGAATAAAGCCACGTACAGAGACAGCTTGAACGGCGTCAGGAACGGTGTAGCCACGCCCGTCGCGATCATATTGCCTTCCGGCAGATAGGTGAGTAAAGGCGCGGCGACAAACGAATAGATATCGTTGGCAAAGTAGTACACCGGGAAAAACAGCACCACGATCATAAATACGCTACGCAGAATGCGGCTTCTCAACTCGATGATGTGTTCGAGAAACGGCTGCTCAGTTTTATCCACGGCGGCGTCGTGAGCGCTCCGCGTATCTGGCTGATCAGCCACCTTGCACGTCCGAAGTTTTGTTGGACGGGTCGGCTGCTGGCGCCGGTGTCGCCACAAGTTTGGGATCCATGGCCGCATTCGTGACCGCATTCGTGGCCGCTTCCGTTGCCGCTATAGGTGCGTGAAGCGTATTTTTCACCTCTTTTTCGATCCGCTTCATCTCGTCCATGATGGCTTCATTGTGGAGTTGCCGCCGAACATCATCCATACCGATTTCCTTCTCAATCTCCGACTTCACAGCACCAAAGGATCGGCGTAATCGACCGAGCCAGAGACCGAGTGTGCGCAGAGTCTCCGGTAGTTTTTCAGGGCCGATAACCAACAGGGTTACCACCGCCACCAGCAGAAGTTCGGTAAAGCCGATGTCAAACATGAGCGCGGGTGATCAGTCCTGTTTAGTGTTCTGGCGAGCGGTTGTAGGCTCCGTCTCACCATCGATCACTTTTGCGTCGGCGCTCAAGCTCGCCTTGTTTTCGTCGTCAGTGACGGCCCTGCGAAAGCCTTTGATGGCGGTCCCAAGATCCGAGCCCAGCGACTTCAGGCGCTTGGGTCCGAAAACCAGGAGAACAATCGCAAGGACGACCAGCAGTTCAGTCAATCCAAAATTTCCGAGCATAGTGAGCTCCGTTGGGTTTGCGGCTATTGTAGTTCGTGGTCAGTCTGGCGGTTGGCCTTTTCCTGCAGGCCACCGATGCCGAATCGACCAGCGAGGGTTTCGAGCACCTTTTCCGGCGGAATTTCGAGGTGGCGAAGCATGACCATCGTGTGAAACCACAGGTCAGCCACTTCATTCACCAATGCAGCTGGGTCCGATCGATGATCTTTCGCCGCAATAATCACTTCCGTAGCCTCTTCTCCCACTTTCTCGAGAATCTTGTTGAGCCCTTTGGCATACAAGGAGGCAACATAGGAGACAGCAGGATCCGCACCCCTACGTTCTGCCAGAACCCGGCCCAATTCAGTGATCACGTCCATACTTTCCTCGTTATCGATGACTTCACAGGCTGCGCAGCAATAAGGTAAGCCCCGCCACTGCACCCGCCAAGCCTGCAGAAGTCTGCCAGAGTTGCCCGTGCAGAGCGGCGCTGCCGAGTGGATCGGAGAGAAGTAACGCACCGCCTGCGATCATGGCCACGGCAAAGAGCCGGCCGCGCGATTGCCTGCGTGCGGAGGTCAATCTGGTCTGATTCAGCTCGATTAGCGATTCGGCTTGCTCGGCCTGTCGCTGCTCCATGGCAAGGAGTCGCCCTCGAACTTGTGGTAACCACGCGGGCAGCTGCGTCAACGCTGCAAGGGATTCCGGCAGTTTCGCCAGGGCTCGTTGCAAAACTGTTGCGGGGCCGTGGTGTGTGAGCAGCCATCGCTCCATGAATGGCTTGGCGGTTTGCCACAGGTCGAGCTGTGGATACAGCATACGCCCGAGTCCCTCGACGTAGAGCAGGGTCTTTTGCAGCAGCACGAGTTGCGGTTGAATCTGCATATTGAACCGCTCTGCGGTTTTGAACAGGGCAGTCAGAAATTCGCCGAAGGAAATCTCCCCGAGTGGTTTGGCGAAGTGTGGTTCGCAAACTTCCTCTATGACGGACGCGAACTCCTTCAAATCGGTGTTGGCGGGTACCCAGCCCGATTCAATATGCAATTGAGCGACACTCTGGTAATCACGATTGAAAAACGCCACCAGATTGCGGGCGAGATATTCCTGATCGTTCGTAGTCAGTGAGCCGATGATTGCGCAATCCAGTGCGATGTAACGTGGATCGGCAGGTTTGCTGATGTCGACGAAGACATTGCCCGGGTGCATGTCCGCGTGAAAGAAATTGTCGACGAAGACCTGTTGAAAGAACGTCTCGACCCCACGGTTGGCCAGCAGTGCCTTGTCGACGCCAGCGGCATCCATTTGATCGATCGCGGATATTGGAATGCCCGTGATGCGCTCCATGACCATGACTCGTGTGCTGCAAAGCGCGTGGTGCACGCGAGGTACATACAGGAGTCTGGAATGCGCGAAATTACTGCGAAGAGTGGAAGTGTTTCGAGCTTCCTGCGCCAGATCCAGTTCTGCATGAATCGTACGATCATAGTCGTCCACAATCTGTCTGAGCCGAAGTCGCCGAATGTTTTTGGAACGGGCTTCGAGACGCTTGGCTGCTTCATACAGAAATTTCAGGGTTTCTTCGATGCTGGCCTGGATATCTGGACGCACGACCTTGATCACCACGGATTCACCAGTCAGCAGTCGTGCGGCATGGACCTGCGCGATGGAAGCCGATGCCAATGGGGTTGTCTCGATGTCGCTGAAGACTGTGCTGAGCGGTCTCCCAAGGCCCGCTTCGATAATTTGCATGGCATCGCGGGCGGGAAATGGAGGTACCCGATCCTGCAAGCGCGATAGCGCGTGGGCGATTTCCGGCGGCACCATGTCCGGGCGGGTGGAGACCAGTTGGCCCAACTTGATGTAGACGGGACCAAGTTCGATCAGTGCGTTGGCCAGTCGTTTGCCGACCGCCTCGGCAGTGTCTGTTCGAGAGCTTGTCAGGCGGGCAAGCATCTTCAGCCAGCCCGGCAGCGGCGCATCCTTGAGCGGCGCGTATTTGACCAGGTTCAGCAGTCGATGCCGCAGTGCCACGCGGAAAAGCCGCCATGCGTGCGCCTTCACCGTCGTTGCTCTTCATCCTTGATGCGCGAGGCGAGCCGATCGATGCGAAGTCGGAGTTCGTCTAAGGCATCCAGCAGAGCATTGGTGTCTGCTCGTGTGACGAAGCGATTGGCCGCAGTTTTTTCCAGCGCGAGACCAACACCTTCCGCTGCACTGCGAAAAGCCGAAACGGCAAGCTCTGCGCCGCCGAGCAGTGTCTGGGCTGTTTCTGGTCCGAGGAATCGAGTTAACGGGGAGAGCAAATTTGGGGAGAATCCGGCAAGTGCTGTGGACAACTCGAGTAGCACCGCTTCATCGCCTTCGATCTGAATACCGTCAATCCGCGCCGGTGCAGATAGCCAACGGGCGAGATCAACTCCGTTGCCAGTGACGACGACGTTCGGCTTGTCGTCAACAGTCGGACGACAAAGTAGTTCGCCGTCGCTGACCTGCAGAAAAAACGAGAGGGTCGGAAGCTTGCATACGACCTTTACCAGCCGTCCCTCCAGAGCAAGCAGTCGTTCGTGCATTGCGGGATCGCTGCCCAGGCTTGCGCGGGACAAGTTGGTGGCGACGGTTGCAATCGCATCCTCGATCATGCCCATGCCTTTACTCCGCGATGGATCGTTGCAACACCGCCGGCCAGAGCGTGGTGCTTGACGTCTGTCAGCCCTGCATCTTCTATCATCAATGCAAGCGCTGCGGGTCGTGGGTGACGCTCGATGGATTCAACCAGATATTGATACGGCGCTGAGTCACCTGCTATCCACTTGCCGAACGCTGGCCAGAGGGCTTGGTACCCTTTGTACAGTGTGCCCAGAAGTGGATCGTCAGGCAGTGAAAATTCCAGGACCACCAATGCACCACCGTGTCGAAGGACGCGTCGGATTTCCGTCAATGCGATTTCTTTGCTAGTGAAATTGCGTAGACCGAAACTGATTGTCACAGCGTGGAAACTATTGTCTGCGAAAGGTAGTGCCTCGGCCCGGGTTCGACAGAATTGCACACCGGCGATACCTGCGTCATACAATCGATCTCGCCCAACGGACATCATCTGCGGATTCAGATCGGCAAGAACCACTTTCCCGTGTTCGCCAACCACCGGTTGAAGCAAAGCCGAAAGATCGCCGGTGCCACCAGCGAGATCAAGCACACTCTGACCGGCAGCCAGCCCCGTCATGTCGACGGCCATCCGCTTGAAGAGTCGATGAGTGCCAAACGACATGATGTCGTTCATGGTGTCGTACCGGGAAGCCACACGCGCAAAGACGTCCTGCACTAGACGAGTCTTTTCAGTGGCGGTCACCTGAAGGTGGCCGAAGTTCACGCCATTAAGATCACTCATGTCAGCTGGCTGTGTCGTGAATAGTCGGGTGCAAGTCTACGCTTTCGGTGACCACTGTCCCACGGCGATGACGGGTAGTCGTGAAGCATTGGCTTCCTTGAGTTCGGTAAGGTAGTCCTGCCAGTAGCGGGACTGGTTTTCACCGAGATCCCGCAGGTAGTCCCAACCGTACAAGCCGGTATCGTGGCCATCGTCAAACGTGATTCGGATGGCGTAGTTGCCGACCGATTCGATGCCGCTGATGTGTACATATTTTTTGCCGGTTTGCAGGGTTCGATCGGCATCGCCATGACCGCGCACTTCTGCGGAGGGGGAAAACACCCGTAACAACTCTGCTGGCAATTCGAATTCCTGATCCTGATAGGTCAGCACGAGGGTTCGGCTGGACTTGCGATAGTTGATGCGGGTTGGTGCGGCCATGGTTTAGTCCGGGCTAAAGGATGTAGCGGGACAGGTCCTGGTTGGCAGCCAGGGATGCGAGCTGACCGGTGACGTAGGCTGCATCAATGACCACCTCGGTAACCGCATTGTCGCCTGCATTGAAGGAAATTTCTTCCAGCAACTTTTCCAGCACGGTGTGCAGTCGTCGAGCGCCAATGTTCTCCGTGCTTTCGTTGACCGACCATGCAAGCTCGGCAATTTTTTCCAGGCCATCGTCGGTGAAACGAAGCGTCAACCCTTCGGTAGCAAGCAGAGCCTGGTACTGCTCCGTCAGCGACATGTTGGGTTCGACCAGGATTCGTTTGAAATCACCTGGACTCAACGCCGCAAGTTCAACGCGAATAGGCAGTCGTCCTTGCAGCTCAGGGATGAGATCCGAAGGCCGGACCAGATGAAACGCACCTGAGGCGATGAACAGGATGTGGTCAGTGCGAATCGTCCCATATTTGGTTGTGATGCTACTGCCTTCGATGAGCGGCAACAGATCTCGCTGTACCCCTTCTCGTGAGACATCGGCACCGACGCCTTCCGATCGCTTGGCGACTTTGTCGATTTCATCAATGAAGACAATACCGGTCTGCTCGACTGCCGTAACTGCGCGGGTGCGGATCTCGTCCTCATTGACCAAACGAGCCGCTTCTTCTTCCTTGAGTTTGCGCATCGCATCCTTGATGCGGAGTCTGCTTTTCTGCGTTCGACCGCCGGATATGTTCGAGAACATTTGCGAAAGTTGCTGGGTCATCTCCTCCATACCAGGAGGTGCCATGATCTCCACACCTACTTTTGGAGCTGCGATGTCCAGCTCGATTTCTTTGTCATCCAGCTCGCCCTGACGGAGCCGTTTGCGAAACATCTGGCGCGCGTCCGAATCGCGTGGTTTGTCATCCGGCGTGTTCCCGAATCCGACGCTGCGTGGTCCGGGTAACAAAGCGTCGAGTACACGATCTTCTGCAGCATCGGTCGCCAATGAGGCAACTTTTTCCATTTCTGCTTCGCGCAGCATTTTTACAGCGATATCGACCAAGTCCCGGATGATGGAATCAACATCGCGTCCGACGTAGCCAACTTCAGTGAATTTGGTCGCCTCAACTTTAATGAACGGTGCGCCTGCCAGTTTGGCCAGCCGTCGGGCGATTTCTGTTTTGCCTACCCCGGTGGGACCGATCATGAGGATGTTCTTCGGCGTCACCTCTTCGGCCATGGCTGCGTCCAGGTTCATGCGCCGCCAGCGATTGCGCAGTGCAATCGCAACCGCTCGCTTGGCGTCCTGCTGGCCGATGATGTGCCGGTCGAGTTCGCTGACGATCTCGCGTGGAGTCATGCTGGAACTCATGCCGATACTCCAAAGCTCAGGGTCTCGACGGTGTGTTCCTGATTGGTGTAGATGCAGATGTCACCCGCAATGACGAGCGCCTTGCGGACGATCTCTTCCGGCAACAGGTTGGAATTTTCCTTCAGCGCGCGCGCAGCAGCGAAAGCATAAGGACCACCTGAGCCGATGGCGAGAATTCCAGACTCCGGTTCAACGACGTCACCGGTGCCGCTGATCATCAAGGAGGCTGTCGCATCGGCAACCAGCAACATGGCTTCGAGCCTTCGCAATGCACGATCAGATCGCCAGTCTTTGGCCAGTTCAACAGCGGCTCTCGTTAAATGGCCCGAGTATTTTTCCAGTGCACCCTCAAAACGTTCAAACAGGGTGAAGGCGTCGGCCGTGCCGCCAGCGAAACCGGCGAGTACTTTGCCGTTGTAAAGTCGTCGCACCTTGCGGGCGTTGCCCTTGAGAACCGTTGTGCCGAGTGTGACCTGACCATCGCTGCCCATGGCAACCGATGTGGCGTCACGCACGACAACGACGGTAGTTCCGTGCAGATCTGCCATGTCGTTACTGCTGAAAGAGTGAAGCGCGATAGTGGGGGCACACCGGAGCCTTTGCAATGGTCGGGCGACGCGCGAAAAATGCCAGTGCTGGCGGGCTTGAAGGCGCTGCGTTCGTGGTCAGATCTAATCTGTTTTTTCCTGCAGAATCACGTTCAGGTTTTGTTCCTGCAGCCTGGAGAGCATGGCCTGTGCGTCATCTCGAACGGCGTACGGCCCAACGACCACTCGGTACCACGTTCCATCGGCCAGGGTCACCGGCACCATGTTGACCGGCAGATCCTGTAGTAACAGTGAGGCGCGCACGGATTCGGCATCATCCACGCTTCTGAACGATCCCGCTTGGAGGACAAACTCTTTCGGCTCTGGTGGAGTGATGACGACCTCGGGTGTGGTCACAGACCCAGGTGGGGTGTATGGGGTCGGATCGACGACGACCTTGTTTTCCTTCAGAAGCTTGGGAAATTCGAAGGTCAGTTTGGGTTTGGTGGACTCGGCTGG
>JAYSTS010000075.1:0-21355 GCA_043719475.1 Gammaproteobacteria bacterium
CAAATCCGGGCCAACATCAATTTTCCTAATCAAATCGACACGCGCTGCGAGGCTCGAGATCGTCGGCGCGTCAAACAGTTCCCGGAGAGGTAATGTGACGTGGAAATGCGATTGGAGACGAGCGACGATTCTCGTCGCCAGCAACGAGTGGCCACCTATTTCAAAGAAGTTGTCATGAATACCAATCCGTTCCAGACCCAGCACATCGCGCCAGATTTGCGCGAGTTGCAGTTCGATCGCCGAACTGGGCGCCACAAAATCTGCGGTGAGTTCACCATTCTGGTCTGGCGGCGGCAGGGCCTGACGATCGATCTTGCCGCTTGAAGTCATCGGTAGTGAATGCAGTTCGACAAAAGCTGCCGGGATCATGTAATCCGGCAGTCGGCTCTGCAGGTGGCTGCGCAGTTCTGACCAGGCAATCGTACGATCCGGCGAGTTGACCAGATACGCAACCAGGCGCTTGTCATCCGGCCGATCCTCGCGCAACACCACGACGGCCTGCGCGACAGCGGCATGAGCGCAAAGCGCGACCTCGATCTCGCCAACTTCGATACGGAAACCTCGCAGCTTTACCTGGTCGTCCAGCCGTCCCAGATACTCAAGATTGCCGTCGGCGAGCCAGCGACACGCATCTCCCGTTCGATACAGTCGGGACCCTGGTTGTTTCGAGAATGGATTGAGGACGAATTTTTCCGCCGTCAATTCGGGCAGATTCAAGTAACCTCGAGCAAGACCATCACCACCAATGTACAACTCGCCTCGCACACCAATTGGCACCGGTTGCAACATCGCATCGAGCACATAGACCTGCGTGTTTGCCAATGGGCGACCGATGGGAATGGCGCTGTTTGCCGGTCGGGTACGTTCGACCAGCTTCATTGTTGAGTAGATCGTCGCTTCGGTAGGACCGTACCCGTTCCATAGCTTGTTGGATCTTGCGCAAAGTGCATCCGCCAGACTTGCCGACAACGCCTCGCCCCCACTCAGAACTGTCAGATTCCGCCGCCCTACCCATCCGTGATTCACCAGCATCTGCCACGTCGCAGGCGTCGCCTGCATCACGGTCGCTCTGCTTCCATCCAGATATGTGGACAACGCAGACGGATCCATGCCCACGTCCTGCGGAACAATTTCCACGCTCGCACCCAAGGTTAGCGGAAACAACAGTTCCAGAACCGAAATGTCAAACGTTGGCGTGGTTACGCTCAGAATGCGGTCCGCGGCCGCAAGACCCGTTTCTCTTGCAATCGAGTAGAACAGGTTAACAACCGCAGACTGCATGACCTGTACGCCTTTCGGCTGGCCGGTTGAACCGGACGTGTACAGAACATAGGCAAGCTCGCCCGCTCTTGACGGCACTTTTTGCCGAACCTGGGGCGGTTGCGCACTCTCACCGCTCTCACTACTCTGCCAATCCTGACCATCATCCAGATAGGTCAACTGAACACTGTCGACGGGTAATCGTGGCTGCAGTGCTCGATGAGTGACAACATGACGCACATCCGCATCCCGGAGCATGTATTCAAGTCGTTGACCAGGATGTTTGGCGTCAAGTGGCAGGTAGGCTGCGCCAGTTTTCAGTATGCCCAGGATACCTGCCAGAAGATCCGGCGCTCGCTCAACGCACAACCCCACTACCGTATCAGGTTCAACACCCCGACCGACCAGGTGATGGGCAAGCATGTTCGCCCGCTCATCCAGCTGCCGATAGGTTAGTTGCTGTTCTGCAAACACTACGGCGATCGCGTCAGGAGAACGTTCTACCTGCGCTTCGAACAGTTGGTGGATACGCAGCGCACGTGGATAGTCAGCGGCAGTATTGTTCCATTGCACCAGCAGTTGGTGCCGCTGCGCATCACTTAGTAGTGACAATTCACCAATGCGGCAATCCGGTTCTGCAACGATCCCCTTCAACAACTGGTGCAGATGACCCGCCATCCGCTCGATGGTCGAGTCAAGAAACAGATCCATGCTGTATTCCAGTATTCCGGTCAGACTGCCGGCTCGTTCCGTCAGTGACAGTCCAAGGTCAAACTTTGACGTCCCGGTATTCAAATCCAGAGGATCAGCACACAAACCACTCATCTCAAGATTCGATTCAGGTGTGTTCTGGAGAATGAAGCTGACCTGGAACAGTGGGTTGCGGCTCAGGTCGCGCGGCGTGCCAATCTCGCTGACCAGTTTCTCGAAAGGCACGTCCTGGTGATCGTACGCATCCAGCGTGTAGCTCCGGGTTCGAGCCAGCAGTTCCGTAAAGCGCGGATTGCCACTCAGATCCCCGCGCAAAACAAGCGTATTCACGAAGAACCCTATCAGCTCTTCATACTCCGGTCGGCTGCGTCCCGCCACCGGCGTCCCAATTGTTAGGTCCTCCTGTCCGCTGTACCGCATCAACAGCGTCTGGAACGCAGATAACAACACCATATGCAGCGTGACTTTCTGGCGCCGTGCCAGCGCTTTCAGTGCTGCCGTGAGTTCTGCCGATACAGCCACTTTCACCACATCGCCCCGGTAAC
Source organism: Gammaproteobacteria bacterium (assembly GCA_043719475.1). Lineage (GTDB taxonomy): Bacteria > Pseudomonadota > Gammaproteobacteria > Pseudomonadales > Azotimanducaceae > SYFY01. The sequence goes on from JAYSTS010000075.1 coordinate 2,517, forward strand.
TCGGCTGTGCCGGCCGCGCATGATCCAGTGGCAACTCCAGCGGCACCAATCCTTCAAGCTGCTTCCGCCAGTATCCCAACTGTCTGGCGAGCACTTCCCCGCTCAACCATTGCCGCTGCGAGATCGCATAGTCCTGATAGTCCACCGTCAGGGGTAACCACGCCGGCGCATGTCCACCGCTCCGCGCCGCATAGGCAAATGACAACTCACGCACAAACACACCCACCGACCAGCCATCCGATGCAATGTGGTGCATGACTACCAGCAACACATGTTCGGCTTCACCAAGACCCACCAGTAGCGCTCGCACCAATGGCGGCTCTTCAAGGTCAAAAGGCTGCCGAGCCGCCTCCTGCACCGCCCGCTCACAAGCAGTCCTTTGCTCCGTGGACCCAAGCTGACTCAGATTCAGCTCGGCCAACGGAAACACCGCAGTAACCTGGCACTGAACCGGACCATCGTCCGTACCGACATAACCCGTCGCCAGCACCTTGTGCCTAACAAGAATGTCAGTCAGCGCCGTCTGCAATACATCCGCTTTGATCAGCCCGCTCAACCGCCATAATCGGTTTATGTTGTAGAGCGCTCCCTCTGCAACCATCCGATCAATGATCCACATCCGCTCTTGCGCAAAAGAAAGCGGCTTCGATCCCTGGATGTCGTTCTCAATCGAAGAGACGTCTTGTTTCATGGGTCGAGCGGCAGATCCTGACAGTCGCGCCAGCAATGCACGTTTTTCAGGGGTCAACCTCGCGATCTGCTCGGCGGAAAAACCGGGTTTGTTCATGAGCCGCTTTCATGGAGCAGTTTGTTGACCTCTTCGTCGGACAACTGGTCCACGTATTCCAGCAACTTTGTCAGCTGCCCCTCCTGGGCACGCTCGATGACAAGCGAAAATTGCGCAATGGTTGGCTGCCTGAAGAGTTCGGCAGCCGTCGGGGCTACCCCCAATCGATCCAGAATTCGGTTGGTCACCCGCATGGCGCGCAACGAGTCGCCGCCCAGCGTGAAGAAGTTGTCATGCACCCCGACTTGCTCTACCTCCAGCGCCTCGGTCCACAGCGTTACCAACGTTTCTTCCAGGGGTGTACGAGGCGCGACATACTCTGCTCGTAACAACCACGCCAGCTTGTCATGCAGACCAATTCGCTGAATCTTGCCCGTCGGCCCTTTCGGTATACTGGTGACGATCAGTATCTGGGTCGGCACCTTGGCCGGTACCAGTCTGGCGAAGACAAAGGCTCGAAGTTCGTCTTCAGTGATTTTGCAGCCATCGCACAACACCACCGCAGCAACCACATCTTCGCCAAGTGTTGGGTGCGGCGTCGCGAACGTCACAGCCTGGCTGACGGCCTCATGCTCGAGCAGGACTTCATCGACCTCCCTCGGTGATACCTTTTCCCCCGCTCGATTGATGATTTCCTTTAAACGACCGGTGATGTACAGATAGTTTTCTGCATCCAGATACCCCTGGTCCCCCGTACGAAACCAGCCGTTCGTGAACGCAGTCTGATTGGCCTGCGGATTGTTCAGGTAACCACGGGTCACACCAGGGCCCTGGATGACTATTTCACTGGTCTCACCTGTACCAAGGATCGTGCCGGTTTCGTTCATGATCGCCACCATCGGGCCTGCGGCTTTGCCTACCGAACCAGGTTTGCGATTGTCTGGGGGCAAGGGGTTCGAGGCCATCTGATGTGACGCCTCCGTCATGCCGTAGGCCTCGATGACCGGAATACCGAAGGTTTCCTCCAGTTTGGTCATGACGACAGGGGGCAACGCGGATGACGAAGAGCGAATGAACCGCAGGTTATGGTCTGAGTGTATCGGCCCGGTCCTTACCCCCTCCAGCACCGACTGGTGAACGGTTGGGACAGCTGAATACCAGGTCGGTCGGTCTCTTTTCAGCCACGCTCGAAAATGGTCACCATTGTAACCTGGCGTGCAGATCACTGATGCTCCGGCGGCCAGCGATGACAAGAGCACACCCACAAGCCCATGAATGTGAAACAGCGGCATAACATTCAGACAGACATCATCCGGGGTCAGCGCTAGCGTCTGGCCGATGGCCATCGCCGAAGCACACAGATTTCGATGGGTGAGCGGCACCATCTTCGGTCGCGAGGTCGTCCCTGACGTGTGCAATACCAATGCGACGTCATCAGCCATCGCCGGTCTGGCGACCAGATCAGGCGCTGTCTCGAAGCCACTGAATCGAAACTGGCCGCTGGACGACACTTTTGCGTCGAGTTCGAGCACCTTGATCCCAGACCTGTGCGCGATCCTGCGTGCGGGGCTGTCGACATTCGCGGGGACGATGATTGCCGACACGTCGAGGTCCGAAAAATAGAACTCCAGTTCCGGTTCTCCGAATTGGGGATTGAGCGGCGCGCACGTTGAGTACACAGCCACCCCCAGAAATGCCGATGCCATGCTCGGTCCATTCGGGAGAATGGTCGCGACCATGTCGCCAGGACCAACATCATTGGCCCGCAGAACTCGACCGACGTAATTGACCTGATGAGCCAACTCCGCATAACAAAGTGACGGGAAGCCGGGAGCGGACAGCGCCGCACTGGCACCGTCGTGTCCGACAATGAGATCGACCAACCGATTTGAAAACGAACTTTCCGCCGTCGTTGGCTTAGCCTGCATGGTTTGCTCCTGCACTCCTTCATTCGGTTTCGTCCGGAGCCTCCTTCATGAAGACTCCACTGCCTGGTCGAATAAATGCGAATTTACCATACGCTATCGCCGCTCCGGCAGACGGATAAGCAGCTTAGCCGGGTTGATGGCCGACTTGTGGGTAACAGCGCTCAACCCCAAATCGCACTTGAGCATCGAGCCAGCCCGATCCTCTCACCACACGGTCCACAGAGAAGCCATTTTTCCCATGCGTTGTACGTGATTCACCAATCCTCCAACATAGGACCAAACTTCCAACCGCTGGTCGAAACTCAGCCATGCGAGTCACCGAACATCCCTGCTGGTTCTTCAGGTTCATGAGTGTTGTAGTCAGGACTCTTGCCACCAGCGTCCTGCTGGTTCTGCCGCTGGTTCTGATCTCGCCGACGACCCTGATCGCCAAGGTACACGGGAGCAAGGCTCACTGGACCGACCTTGAACGAATTGTCGCCATTGGCGACCTGCACGGCGATTACGCGCAATACCAAAAACTCCTCAAACTGAACGAGATAGTGGACGACCAGGGACATTGGCAAGCCGGTCGGACCCATCTGGTCCAACTCGGTGATGTTCCGGATCGTGGACCAGATTCGCTACAGATCCTTCGCCACCTCATGCAACTACAGAAAGAAGCCAGCAAGTCCGGTGGTGTCGTACACACGCTCATAGGCAATCACGAAGCGATGAACATCCTCGGCGATCTACGTTATGTTCACCGCGGTGAATACACAGCGCTTACGACCCGTAAATCTGCTCGGCTCCAGAAGAACTATCTCGCGAAGGTTCTTGCGCACCGGATCAAGACCGACCCGACGCTTGACAAGGATCAGGACGCACTGATGGCGCAACTGGCGAAACAGTACCCACCGGGGTATGTCGAACATCGAGTGTTATGGCAACCCGGTGGTGAAATCGCGAAATGGGTGGTGGGCAACCCTGCGGTCATCCGAATCAACCGAACGCTGTTTTGTCACGGCGGCATCAACCCACACGTCGAGCTGTTACCGATCGAAGAACTCAACGCCGGTATCTCGGCAACGCTGCGCAAAGCAGACAGTCCACCTGAAAATCCGGCAACGCGCGAAGACGGCGTACTCTGGTATCGCGGTTTGACAACAGACGACGAAGCGAAGGGTCTGCCAGCGGTAGAGAAGATGTTGTCTTTCTACGACGTTGATCGCATCGTCATCGCGCACACCCCAACCCGAGGCGAGATCGTTACTCGATTCGGCGGCAGAGTCATTATGGCGGACACCGGCATTTCTGCATTTTATGGTGGCCATGTAACCAACCTTGTTATTGAAGGGAGTACGCTTTACAGCCAGACACCGACAGGCCGCAAAAGTCTATCCACCGAGGTGCGCTGACCATGTCGGAAATGATCACCAAACTCTGGCGACGACTGCCGAGTCAGAAACGTTCAAAGCCATCGCGGATCCTTAACGATCTGGTTGCCACTCCACAGCATGAACCGTTGCCGCAGGGCAACGGTCGGTTCAACAACCGCGAAATCTCGGATCTGCAGTTCATCGAACGTGTGGTTGAAGAAGCACACAACACCGCTCACCCGCTGCTTGAGCGACTGCGATTCCTCGCGATCGCGGCCAGCGTGCTGGATCAGTTCTACTCGGTACGCATTGCAAAATTGCGTCGAGCCGCCAAGAAGCTCGACGCCTACATCACTCCAGATGGAATGACGCCCATCCAGCAACTGCAGGTGGTTTCTGCACGTGCACGCAGACTCATGAACACCCAGCAAGCCACCTGGATCGAGATGCGCGAACTGCTCAGCGCAGTGGACATTCGCATTCTCGAACCCCTCGAGCTTGATGTAGATTCAATCTCCTGGCTGCATCACTTTTTCAAAAGCCATGTCGCGCCTGTTCTCACACCGGTAACCATCGACGAAGAACACCCCTTCCCGTTCATTACCAGCGGCGGGATCTGCACGATCCTCGAGTTCGCCGACCGGCACATTCTGATCCCGTTGCCCACAGCCCTACCCAGATTCGTTCAGTTGCCAGGAGAGAAAATTCGCTTCACTCGGCTTGAAACGCTGATATTTCGTTTTTCGTCGGATCTCTTTCCCCATGACAACCTGCACAGCCAGGGGGTGTTCCAGATCCTGCGGGACAATGATCTAGCGCGACAGGAACGTTCCGATGATTTGCGCTCGATTATCGAGTTGGGGTTGAAGATGCGTCACAAGGCAAACACGACCTTGCTGACCGTCGAGGACTCGATGTCAGAAGCCTCGATCCGCTTTGTAACGAAGCACCTCGGGCTCTTCAGCGATCAGGAAATTACGCTGTTCGAACATCAGCACAAACCACTGCACGAGACAGATGCGGTGTTCATGGCGCGATTGCCAGGGCTCGTTACCGTGTCAAAACTCATCAATCCCACGGTAACCAACACCTGTCATCACCTGTTGTTCCCACCACACAAACCGCGATACCCGCAGTCCTTTCTGGGTTCGGACAGAAACTGCTTCACTGCCATCACACAAAAGGATGTCCTGGTCCATTGGCCGTTCGAGTCATTTGATAGCGTCGTCGACTTTCTTGAGCAGGCTGCCCGAGATCCGCACGTGCTTGCGATCAAACAAACCCTCTATCGCACCAGCGACGACTCGTCGGTCGTCAATGCCCTGATCATCGCTGCACAAGCCGGCAAGGCGGTGACTACGGTGATAGAGCTGGAAGCTCGCGAAAACGAGTCTTCCAATGTCGAACTCGCCAAGCGTATGGAAGCCGCTGGCGTGCAGATCATCTATGGCATCGTTGGATTGAAAATCCACTGCAAGGTTACCCTGGTGGTCCGGCGCGAGGGCGATGACACCGTCACCTACACCCATTTTTCATCTGGCAACTATCACCCGATCAATGCACGCATCTATACGGACCTGTCATTCTTCACCCGCGACAAACAACTGTGTGATGAAGCCAATGCGGTCTTCAACTACGTGACTACCGGCATTCCGATCAAGACTGAGAAGCTCATCGTCGCGCCGACCGGTTTGCGCAACCGATTGTATGCACTGATCGACAACGAGATCGCTCATGCGCAGTCGGGCCGCAGGGCGCAGATCGTGATCAAGGTGAACTCCTTGACCGACCCGCATGTGATTGAGCGGCTGTATTTAGCCTCCGAGGCAGGTGTCGAAGTTGACTTGATCGTCCGCAGACACTGCAGTCTACGACCCGGTGTTGAGGGGTTGTCGAGTCGGATTCGCGTCAAGAGCATCGTCGGGCGTTTTCTTGAACACTCGCGGATCTATGTATTTGCCAATGGTGAAGACATTCGTGGTGATCAGGCGATTGTCTATTTCGGCTCACCGGATCTGATGGAACGGAACCTGGACGAGCGGGTGGAGTTGCTGATTCCCGTCGAGGACGCAGATATCAGGCGGCGCATCATTGGCGATGTCATCGGCAACAACCTTCTGGACACACGGCAAAGCTGGATGCTCGGCTCTGACGATCAATACCGTCGACATGAGGGCACTGCCGGTCTCTGCTCACAGTCCACATTTATTACGTTGGCGAACGGAGGAATTCCACATGTCGATTCGTAGACTTATCGAAGGCAGCGTTGTTGCCGGTATCTTGTTGGTATCCGGGATGCCGGTGCAATCGGGGTCAGGAGACCCCTCCTACAAGAGTACGGATCCACTGTTTGCCGCTCACGCGCCGTTCGCGATGTCACTGAGTGCGCCGCTGTCGCGGGCGAAGGCCGAGCGTGACAAGTCAGCGATATACCCGGGCGAAGTTCACAGCGATGGAAAGACATTTTCGGTTGCGGTGACGCTGCGGGGAAATCGTCGCCTCAGTCGCAAGGTCTGTTCTTACCCGCCGCTTCGGTTGGAGTTCGACAAGCAGGCAGTTACCCATTCTATTTTTGCGCACCAGAGTGATCTCAAGCTCGTCGTACAGTGCGGCGATGGTGCGACGTATGCCGACTATCTGCGCGCCGAGTATCTGATCTATAAGGCGCTTAACGTACTGACGCCGCTGAGTTTTGAGGCACGTTGGGTCGACGTTACATTTGTCGACACTGACGGCAAGATGAAGGATCGTGTGGAAGGCGCGTTTTTTGTCGAGCGTAAAAACCGACTCGCCAAACGAAACGGGCGCAAGATAACCGACATGCCCGGCCTCAAGATCAGTGAGCTGGATCTGCCCGGGGCCGCGCTACTTGATCTCTTCCAGTTCGTGGTCGCCAATCCCGATTATTCGTTCACCACTGCGCCACCGGGGGATGAGTGCTGCCACAACGCGAAGCTCTTGTCCGGGCCGAAGTCGGGAAGCCACACCCCGCTCATCTATGATTTTGATTCTTCTGGCGCGATCAATACGAAGTACGCTGTGCCGGCCGCCAATCTCAGTATCAGGAAAGTCACCGACCGCTTTTACATGGGTTATTGCGAAGGAAACGATGGTCTGAGTGAGGCGCGAGCCCGAATCCTGGCATCACAAGCGCAGGTGCTCGAACTGGTCGAAGTCGATCCGCTGTTAAGCTCACGCATGAAATCGAGGCTGATAAAATTCATGACCGAAGGCTTCGATATCCTCAGCGACAACAGTCGCTTCACAAAGTACATCGTCAATCGTTGTCGCTAAGGGTTCGCTCATAACGGGATATCAGGCCACCACCGTTCCTGCCTTCGTCGGCGATAACAATCGATCCATCCGGCAGGACCGCTATGCCCTCGGCCTGAGCATGGCCCTTGAGGGTCATCGTTCGGAGCAGGTTGCCTTCCCGATCAATGACCAGCAATGCACTCTGCTGAGCGGCAACGATGTGAATCGTGTCCCCATCAACCGATATCCCTGAAGGACTGAGTTTCAAGATCGGTCCAAGTTCATGGAGTGGTTTGGCGAGATACACTTTGGCGTCACCCATGCCCTGCGACCATGCATAGATCAACAGCTTGTCTCGGTCCTTCTTGCGGAAATTCTCCTTGCACGCAAGCAGGAACTGCGTCGAATCAAACGACAACCCTTCAACTTCACACACGTTCTTGAGTCCGGTAGAAAACACCTCGAATGCGGTATCCGACCTCCCTTTCAATCCATCGATGGCTCGATACAGAACACCTCGGCTAGTCACCAGCCACACATCGTTGTCGGCGATGGTGATGCCCTCAAAATCGGCGGCGATGACCGGATCGCCCAGCGAGAACAACTCCTCCACACCACCAGTCTCGAGGTTGATGGTGTACACCGTGGCGACTTCGTCGGTCACTGTCAGCAGTTCACTTTGACTCACCATGGCGAGACCCGATACCTCTCGCAGCGCCTGCGGCAATTGCAGCTGCTGCAGCGCCGTGGTGTCCACCGCTGACCTTGACACATCACCACACGCGGTCGCGCCAAGCAGAACCAGGGCGGCCAGCAGTCTATGCATCATCGTCGTCACGCAGAGTTTTTATGGATCGTTCCAGCCCATCGTCCGCCGGATCCTGACTCATCCACTTCCGCGTGAACCAGCGGTCAACCGAGACTTCCTCCCCGTAGTCGAATTCCCAGAACAGCAGGATCAGATAATTGAACATCACCGAAATCACGATGGTCAGCTCAAGTGCTTCAATACCTGCGGCAAGACCGGCCCCAATGGCGACGAAGATATAGATCGCATCGAGTGAATCATCCAGCGTGAGTCGAAACCGTACCCCGGCAACGATGCCTGCCAGACTGAAAGCCAGTGCCAGGGAGTTCTGGACGATCATGACAATTCCGGCCACGACCACCGGTAACAACAAAATCGTCAGCACAAAGGACTGTTCCCGACCGCGGCGGCGACGCGCGCCCATGTAGATCCATGCCACGGGCTCCATCAATACCAGTACCGCCACAAGCGCAATCACCAACCGAATGGACTTTTCCACCGGCTCCCATTGTATCGGCGTGACCTTGCCGGTCATGAACTCACTCATGCCAGACTGCAGCGTGTCGATGCCACCCAGCGGCAGATATTGGGAGAGCACTGGAAAAACGTATACCAGACCAACAGCAACCAGACTCACAAACAGGTAATAGGCCGTAAGCAGAAGGAACGGTTTACCGGATTTCATGTAGATCCTGGTTGGAGTCATTGAGCAAAAAAGGCAGAGGATCAAGGCTCTACCTGCACCTGGACAGAGACAACAGGGGCGTGACAATCGACCTTACGACAACACAAGCTTTGGTGCCAATCGCAGTGGCCCTACCAACCCGTTGGGCCGGATCAGTTGTTGCGATCTGCTATCTCGGCCCACTCCGCCGCGGCAACTCTGCCACTCTTGTCCTTGTCGAGAAATTTCTGAAATACGAAGGAGTGGTACGTCAGGAACTCCCGATCTGACAGCCGCCGGTTCTTGTTGAAGTCGAACCCATCAAATGATGCACGGGCGTTGCGCGCAGCTCTGGTATCCAACGATTTCTTGAATTCGATGAAGGTCAGCGACCCACTCTGGTCGAGATCAAGGCGCGTGTATCGGCTGGATTGGTAGGCACTGAATTCCTTCAAATCCACGCCGCCATCGTTGTTGCGATCCAGCGCCATCGGTCCAACTGTTGTGCCAGAAGTGTTTGCTGTTGAACCATCAGATCCTGAAGTTCCCGTGAGCGTCGCAAATTCTTCGACACTCATGAAGCCATCCCGATTCCTGTCCATGAATCGAGTGAACACCAATTCCTGGTAAGCGGCGTACTCATCCGATGAAAGCACGCCATCGCGATCCGCGTCGAATCCATCGAAAGAGGTACGCGCTTTGGCTCGGGCTCCACCGCTCAGAGTGGCTTCAAATTCCGGGAAAGCGAGTGCTTCGTTGCTGTCGGCATCCCGCGCTTTGAAAACTGCTGCCCGAAAGGCCTGGTACTCGGCGAGTTCGACTTTGCCATCGCCACTGCGATCCAGTGCTGCCACGGCGGCAGAAGGATCAGTGACCACTGCGGACATCGCATTGCCCGATAGCAGAACGCAAACAGCAATTATGATTCTAAACGTCGCAGATGATCTGGCTCGCACGATCAGGGCCCTCGTTGTTCTTCCGTCGCATGAATGGGATTCGCCCATCGCCTCTCGTCAGGCTGGAATAAAAACGGGGTGGTCGCCATAGGCGGCCCACCCCGTATTCTCGACGACTACCCCTCGTATCCCTGGTTAGAGCCCGAAACGATAGGTCGCATCCACACCCCAGAAACGGGGATAGATGTGACTTGCCGTCGTTCGCCAGTTGTTGGTCGAACCGTCATCCGCCTGGGCGATACCGCGTGGCGACAACTCGTTGGTGACGTTATCGACAAACGCCCGGATTGTGTACTTCCCCGCCTGGTCGTTGAAGGTCACACCAAGATTCATCTGGAAACGATCCGGCACTTCGTAGAGCTTGATCTCGCGACCCGCATCGTACTGCTTGCCCGTATAGGCATACACACCACTGAAGGTGAAACTACCGTAAGACGTGCCCACCAGGTAGTTGCCGAATATCGTCGCCTTGTGCTCCGGAATCCGCTTCAGCGGCTCGCCTTTCAAGTCGAAGATGAACAGATCGGGGCGGTCAAACTGAGCCGTGGCTGGCGTGGCCGGGTCGTTGTAAATCGGCTTGGGCAGATTCGGATCATTGTCAAAACTCAACAGGTACGATGAGTCATATTCCGTTTTGGTGTAGCTGTAGTTCGCGCCAACCGTCAATGCATCCGTCGGCAACCACAGGACATCGGTCTCGAAACCCATGTTGGACGCCTTGGGGGCGTTGCCGACCACTGCGACGACCGTGCCACGCACCGCGTCAACCTGCTCGAGTTCGTCCTGATAATCCCGGTAGTCGTACAAATAGACCGACGAGTTGAGCTGCATCGTGCCATCCAGGAAGGTACCTTTGTAGCCCACTTCATAGGCCTTCACCGTTTCCTCGTCATAGGCCAGTGGTCGCAGCGTCGCGCCTGGCAGCGGCTGGTTAGTGTTCGGATCACGCAGACTATCGCGTGCGTCAGCGATACCCAGCGAATACCCGCCGGCACGATAGCCTGTGGTATAGGACGCATACACCAGCGTGTCATCGTTCGGTGTCCAGTTCAGGTTGATGCGGTAGTTCGTGTCACTCCACTTGTCATGCGCTTTGACGTTGCTGGAGTAGCTGATCGGCAGGCCAGCACCCAGACGCAAGGGCCTGGCGCAGCTTTCGGAACCAAGTGCACAGGTCGGAATCAGCGGATCGGCAGTATTGCCACTGTAACGGGCAGCACCCAGCGCGATATTGGTCAGCGCCGACGGAGACAACAGTGGCGTTCCCAACTGACCGAAGGCGAGTGCAGCGGGCGCGAAGATCGGAATTTCGAAGTAACCACCGCGAACTTCCTTGGCCGACTTGCGGTCTTCAGCGTAACGAACACCCAGTACCAGCGCCCACTCGTCATTGAACGCGTAGGTGCCCTGCGTGAAGTAAGCAGTTGCACTGTTGTGCACCTTGTTGACGTGGTGATAGATGTCACCTCGAGGATCACCTTCCCAGATACCGGCATTGCTGGTACCGACAGCGGCACTACCCAGACGCTTGTGGCGACCCAGGTTGAACAACTGCATGTAGCTTGCGCCGCCGAAGAAGGGGTTTGGATTGTTCAGTGCGCCGTAGTTGGTCGGATTTACGAAGTAGTCGATCGAGTTGGTCAGGCTGAAATCCTGGTCACGATCTTCACTGAACCGATAGATACCGGACGTTGCCGTGAACTTGTCACCGAGCGCCCAGTTGACCTGCAGTTCATGGGACTTGCTTTCCACTGACTCGTCTACCGTGGCCCGGTATTGGGTGAATGCGGCGTTGTGGTAATCCTGGTCGATGTTGAAGTGATAGGTGAAGTCGTTGTAACCGAAGAAGTACTTCACCTGGAGCGTCTCTGAAACGTCCCATGTAATCGAGGTCTGGTTCGCGTTGTGAGCGAACTTCTCGTCCTGGCAGGTGCTGTCCGTATAGGGGAACTCGCACTGACCTTCTTGACCGCCGTTACCGGCGTTGATGCTGGCCTTGCGGCCAATGTCACTGCGAGACTGCGACGCGAGACCTGCCGCTTCCGGATTGCGGAAAGACGCCAGTGGTGAAAAGGGGAAGTTGGACGGATCAACGCCAGGGCGCAGGAAAGCGCCAAACCGGACCGTACCATCACGTGGATCGACGAAGCTGAGCGCGCCCGGCGCATTGGCCGCAATTCGCCGAACGCCCGCGATATACAGGTTCGGATCCGCCTGGCCACGTGCCGGTCCGACACCTTCTTCAATAATCACCGGCGTCCCGATGACCCGGTTGGAGAGGCGGTCATTGACCCGCGTGTTGAACGTGATCGTGTCCGTGATGTTCCAGGTGAGACCGAGTGAATAGTTCTCGTCACGGATACTGTTGGGGTCCCGGCCCGGTCCGACATTTGACATGGAACCCTGGCGATGCAGATTGTTGCCCACCAGTCGGAAGGCCAGTTTGTCTTCGATCAGAGGACCGGAGATGAAGCCGAAATATTCGCGGCCGTCGAGTGCGCCCACCTGCGCCCGAACTTCGCCAGTCCATTCGAAACTGGGCTGACGCGTGACGTAGTTGAGGGCGCCACCAATCGAATTGCGGCCGTAGAGGGTACCTTGCGGTCCACGCAGTACCTCAACACGCTCCAGGTCGTACAGCGCGTTTTCTGACGCGGCAATGCCGAAGTCTGGCGAATATACACCGTTGTAATACGTGGCCACCCCTGGGTCCCCGCCCAGTGCGCGGAAGTTACGACCGACACCGCGGATGCGGATGTCATAAGGGTCACGGGTGGTGGCGGGAATGTAGTCGATCAATTCGTCGGCGCCCTGGATACCAAAATCCTCGAGCATCTCGCCGTCGAATGCAGTGATCGAAATTGACGTGTCCGAGACGGTTGATTCAACCCGCTCGGCGGTGATGACAACCTCTTCAATGCGTCTGTTTCCAGATTCCTCAGCGAATGCAGCAACTGGCACCAGTGCCAGCGCCAGCATTGCACCTTGGCGCAGTGACTTGTTCATAGCTCTCCCCAATCGACCAGCATTAGCCAGTTACGGCGTTAACAATCGGCTTCTAAAGCACGCCCGGCAAAGATTGTTCCTACTCGTTCAAACCTTTCCATTCAAAACACAATCCCACTCGCTTCGGCGACCACCCTCCAGTGGAGATGTGAGCGTCTGCCTACTTCCAGTGCCAAGTCAAGCAACACTTGGATACACTTACAGCATGACTACATTCGGGGAATGGATGGGGCCGGCCCTCGGTAACAGGACCGGTCCAAAGAATGCCGGCAGGTGAAATAAGAAGGAGTAATCACTACCATCGTTCAACTGTTCAAATTAGCTGCAGCGACCTGAATGAAAACGGCAGGCATGATGTTGTTGCTCAGCATGTTACCAAGCATCGCCGGGATCACTATTGCTTCGGATCTGCAGTGCCCTTCCATCGCCAATACGCTTGTGCAGTACGCCGTTAACACCCAGTCGATCGCCGAGCTTGACCCCGCCATCACCCAGAACTGCCACGCGGAAGCGGTACATCCCGCGCGGGTGATGATGATCGGAATCGATGCCGGGGTGGGATTTACGCCAACCTATTTTCTGGATCCCAGACCGTCGATCGCGTTGCATTTTCCTTTTTCGGATCATCGGGTCACGCTGAGACGGGAATCAATCTCGGTCCCAACCGACACGGCTGGATTTCCGCAAGTCGGTACACGCGCGCAATCTCGCATGTTGAGGTGCTTGCAAACCAGGCAATTCCTGCAAGGCCTTGGTTTACCTGGCCCTGTCTGCAACCTCAGCGAGTAACCCAATTCGGCATAACCAGCCCGGCGCCCATCAACGCCTTGTCTTTCCAGATTAATTACCAATGAAACGAACAAAGACCCCGTTGTCCCTGGCGACGCTGCTCGTAACGATCAGTGTGTTGTTGACACTCGTCTGTTCGGAGTTCGCATACAGGTTCTATTTGTCGACGCGACTGGACCTGCCCTACCAGGCCTGGTACCAGGCTGTGAATGCACCGACCAGCGTGTTCAGTGAAGCCCACGGTTATGACTACGTGCCATCAAGCACATTTACCATGTCGACGATCCAGGACGGAAAGGTTGCCATGTGCAATCAGATCGTCAGCAACTCCGACGGCAACCTCGGCCGTGAGAGACAACCTTTGCGCGCCGATGATCCACTCATCCTCGTGGTTGGCGATTCATTTTCGGACAACGCACACCTTGGCGGAATCACCTGGCCGGACTTGATGGCCGACGAGCTCAGTCGAAAATCGGGTCATTCGATATCGGTGCTGAACTACTCGCGCAGCGGGTATGGTCTCGCCCAGATGATCGCCATGGCGGCGGAACAGGTTGAGCACGAACACCCACAACTGTTGCTCATTCCGTTCATCCTCAATGACCTGACACGTCCCCGATTCTGGCGAACGAGTCGGGAGAAGAAGGGTGAAGCGCGGCTGATTCAAACAGCCTCCCCCACAACCCGGCCGAAGCTGTCCGCTTCTTTCGACGTTTCACTGGTAGATGCTGACGTCACCGACAGTTGGTGCAAATCCGCCCTCGAACACCCGACGCCCGAAGACCCGGTATTGAATGAGCTTAATCATCGTTACAAACAACTGGCCATAACCAGCCATCGACAGACCAGACTGACAACCCTGTCCGAATCACTGCTCTACCGGCGTATCGTCAAGCGCGATTTAACTCTGAAGCAGGCTCGTATGGTCGCTCTGCCGGCGTATGGATTTTCCTCCTATGCCCAGGACCCGTTGTTCATGGCCGATCTGAGACGCCTGAAGAACAGCGGTGTACCCCTGCAGCTGGTACGGCTGCCACGCTATGAGGAACTGGCACAAGGAGCCTACCTCAAGGGAACCGCTCAGGAAGAATCGCTACTGCAAAGTCTGGAACAACTCACCGCCAGTCCTATCCAATCTCTGCTACCACTGAACCAGCCGCAGAGCGATCTGGTCAGCCTCTTCCTGTTGCCGCAAGACTCGCACCCTTCAGCCGCGGGCGCTGCATTTTATTCCCGCGAAGTAAGTCGGCGGGTCTCGTTGCAGAATCTTTTGCCTCACCAGGCCACCGGGTCTGTTGACAGCGGAAAAAGGCCGGTGTTATCACGCTCTTTATCGTCCCACCACGGCGCAGGTCCACTCACATGAAGGTCTCAGCAGGCTATTTCCCAGGCAGCCTTCCCCCTAACCGATTTGATTGGGCATCCTGAGCCCCGCGTTTTCATTGCACCGCAGCGCTACATCCAGGGGCCGGGTGTCATCGAAAGTATTGGTCCACACCTTTCCCTGTTACAGGGAAAGTACGGGTCGCTATCTTTCCCTGTTGCGAGTTGGCCGGGTCGGTTTACTGATGTCGTTGCCCTTGGCGGCGGCAAATATGTCGAAGCTGGCAAAGCCGCAAACCGTAAGGTCACAACCAATAAAGTTGGCAGATTCAGTAATGAGACGTCGAGTAAAAGCGCCTTGGACGATTTCCCGATCACGAACCGTTGGTTCCGTGACTTTGTGGGAGCGATCTCCTGCTCGCGATCTTCGATGATCCCGACAATCGCGGTCTGGAGACCGCTCCCACAATGTCACGATACCCCATGCCTGTGGGAGCGATCTCCTGATCGCGATTTTCCACTCGGCATCGCGGTCGGGAGACCGCACCCGGAGACCACAAAGTCACGATATCCAACGTCTGTTGGAGCGATCTCCTGATCGCGAATGCCATCGCGGTCTAAGACTGCTCCTGCAGCGGAGAGAGCTGGCCACCGCCGCGCGCGCAGTGGCCCAGAGTTATACCTCGGCCCCACAGGAGAGGAGAGGTGCGCGCGAACCACCTGCATGGAGAAATGGTGGCGATGGGCAGACTGACTCAATTGATGATTGAAGGTCGAGCCGAAGAGGCGATGCGTGTCGCTCAGTTTTTTGTCTCTGTCGGTCTGCCCATTCACCTTGGGCAGCTCTCCCTGGACCACAGTGACCAGCAGTCATTGACCCGGGTGGTCGATGGAACACTCGCGTTTCCATACACCGCCAACATGCCGATGCCCGTGACAGCCGCGATCGTGCGTCAAGCCATCATTGACGCGGACACGCTTGGTCGTCAGGTCCAGACACAACGTGGTGATGCCGCGTACCGCAGATTGCATGAACTCTGACAACAAAGCGCTAAGCGCAATCGCGACTCCAGGCGGGATCGTCGCCGGACATCATTTACCCAAAGCAGCAAGTCGATCAAACCGCTTACGCCAGTTGTTCCCGGCTTAGTTTCTCGCCAGCTGGCCATCTATCAACGGAATCTGCTCACCAGGGTCTTTGTCCATGCGGACTTGACCGGTATCTTCGCCAATCCGGTAGGTCACGTCATAACCCAACAGCTTCTCCGTATTGTCAGTCACGGTAGTGCACTGCTCTTCTGCCGTGATATAGGTGTTTCCAGCCTGGGTGCGTTCCTGAACCTTGTTCCCCGCGTACCCGCCTGCTGCTGCGCCAGCCAGCGTCGCGATTTTCTTGCCATTGCCACCACCAACCTGATTGCCAAGCACACCACCGAGCACTGCACCTGCAACCGTCCCGATGATCTGATGTTTGTCCTTGACCGGTTTTTGTCGAGTCACTTCGACGGTCTGGCAAACCTCACGCGGAGTAGAGACCGTCTCGGTCGCCGCAACCACGTTGAGTACCTTTGCATGAGTAGGCACTTCAGGCGCGATGAATGTTCGATAACCGGCCATCACACCACCGGTCGTTGCAATTACCACGCCGATAACAATCCCTTTCACCAGAGTGCTGTTCATCGTCTTCTCCCCAAATAATAACGTTCTGGACCATGCTCCGCTGACGCGGATTCGACTGATGATCCCGTGGTCATGAGCCACAAACTGGTACGCAGTTCACAAAGTGTGTTCTGCACACCGATGTCAAAGCCAGCATAGTCCGAGGCGATGTACCCGAACTGAACATCAGCCTTCGCAAATACCGCGAAAATCAGCTTCAATGTCATCCATCGATGAAGCAGTGGAATCCATGCATGGGTAATGCAGGAACCTCAGTTGAACCGGACGCCCGGTTTCGAGCCGCGCTGACACACGGGAAACTCGAACTGCAACGCTGCAGCCAGTGCCTGACCTGGTTATGGCCCGCAGTACGTCATTGTGCTGCGTGCGGATCCTGGGATCAGGAGTGGTTACCCGTCGCCATCGAAGGCACAGTGTTTACATGGACTCGAACACATCACGACTTCCCGGGAACAGAAGACCTGGTGAAGCCGTTTGTTACGGTGGTGGTCAATGTCAACAACACACCGTTGCAGCTGATGGGGCTGCTGGAAGGTCCGCAGGACGGCATCGCGATCGGTGCTCAGTTAGCCGGTCGCATCGTTGTACGTCCAGATTTTAACCAGGGTAACCCCGCATTTCGCTGGTGGATTCCGCAGTCTTTGGCAACCTGAACGTGGTAACAACGCGTCGCCATATGCCAAAGGGAAGCTCTGAACAAGTCGCACGCGATGACGCTCTTTCTAGCGAGAGTCTGGTCAAGGTGCTTTCGGGAGAGAAAAACCCGGGGTCGAACCCGTTCCCAGAGTCATTGATACGCTACGCATGAAGGAAGCTGCATGCAGAGGCAAAACAATCGAGTGACTCCTCAATTGGACAAAAATTACGCAACCGAAAATGCTGCGCAGGGTATTTAAGAGCTGCGGAACGATTGACTGGAGAGAAGGTCGGTATCGCAGCGGAAATCAAACCTTAAGGTCACAACCCATGAAGTTGGTAGAGCCATTCATGAGACGTCGGGTAAAAGCACCCTGCGGGAATGATCTCCCGATCGCGAACCGTTGGTTCCGTGACTTTGTGGGCGCGATCTCCTGATCGCGATCTTCGATGATCCCAACAATCGCGGTCTGGAGACCGCTCCCACAAGAGACCACAAAGTCGCGATACCCAATGTCTGTGGGAGCGATCTCCTGATCGCGAATGCCATCGCCGCTCGAGATCACTCCTGCGCAGGGGCATCGACCGGCAGGCTCACTGGCAGCGGCTTGTTACGACGAACCCGCGCCAACAATGAGCCAGATAATTCTTGCAGGCGATACGGCAAGGCCAGCATCGATGGTGTCACCACCAGCGTCAGCACCGTTGCGAAACTGAGGCCGAAACAAATACTGCGTGTCAGCGGCACCCAGAACGCCGTGACTGTCCCACCGTAGATAATCTCGCGGTTGATCAGATCAATCGACAGGTGCAGCGCCATCGGGATCAACCCCAGCACGCAGGTCGCCACCGTCAGGAACACCGGCCGCAGGCGCTGTGCGCCGGTGCGCACGATGCTTTGATGGATCGTCTCGTGTGGCATGTCGCGGCGGAGCTGGTTATAGGTATCGATGAGCACAATGTTGTTGTGCACGATGATTCCCGCCAGAGCGACCACACCGATGCCTGTGAGAATCGCGCTGAATGGCTCCTGGGTGATGATGAGGCCCAGTAACACTCCCGCCGTCGACATCATGATGGAGGCCAGAATCAGCAACGACTGATAGAAGCTGTTGAATTGCGCGATCATCATGATAAACATGAGCAGCAACGCCAGTGCGAAGGCACGACCAACAAATGCGAGCGATTCGTTCTGCTCCTCATTCGCACCGCGGAAGACGATGTCGACCAGCGGATCGAATTTTTGGTCCTCGATCCACGACTCCATCTCGCGGACCTTCTGGTCCACCACGATGCCGGGCGCAACATTCGCACGCACGTACAGCACCCGCTTGCCATCGAAGCGTTCAAGCGTATCGGTTCGCTGAGAGGGCAGCACCGAGACAAAACTGGATGCTGGAACGGAGCCATTGGCTGTTGGCACTCGCAACTCGTCGAGTGCCTCCAGCCCACGCTCCGCAGCCGGGTAACGGATGCGGATATCCACTTCGTCGTCTGCATTGTCTGGCCGGTATTCCGCGACCTTGATGCCGTTGGTTACCAGCTGTACGGCCTGCCCCACGGTCGTGACATCTGCGCCAAGCGCTGCGGCCTTCGCGCGGTCAACACGCAAACGCCACTCCACTCCCGGCAACGGCAGCGTGGTGTCAATGTCACGCACACCACCGATGGTACGCAGCTTTTCTTCGATTCGATGCAGCGTCGGTTCG
>JAYSTS010000076.1:0-21337 GCA_043719475.1 Gammaproteobacteria bacterium
TGTCCGTCCGAAAGACGGATGTTCTTCAATCGATCAAGGATGGCCAGGAACCCCAGATTCAGTTCCTGACGTGCCAGTGGTGCGCCAATGCAGAAATGCACGCCTGCTCCAAACGCCAGTTGCATGCCGGCCTTTTCACGATGGACATCCACCTGATCCGGACCTTCGAACTGCCGCTCGTCACGATTTGCTGCCCCGTACCTGAGCATGATCATGTCACCGGCTTTCAGCGGTTGATCACCGAGTACAGTGTCCTTGGTGACCAATCGAGGCAGCCCCTGAACCGGAGATTCCAGTCGCAGCGCCTCTTCGACAAAGGTTCGAATGAGTTTTGGGTTGCCACGAATTTCGTCCTGGACCTGTGGATTGCGGCACAACAGCAGCATGCCCCAACCGAAAGTACTGGTCGTGGTCTCGTGACCTGCGACCAGAAACTGGTTGAGGATGCTGAGCGCTTCTCCATGTGTGAGTGGTCGATTGACCCCTTCCAGGGTGCTATTGGCGAGGATGCTGATCATGTCCTGTTGTGGTTCGCGACGACGCGCTTCCACCAGGCCAACCAGAAGTTTCTGCAGCTTCAGCGAAGTCTCCGATCGCTGGACCAGCTCTTGGGGTGACAGTGGGGTCAATCGCAACGCAGAGGCTGCGGCAGTTGCTGCCTTGTCAAAGAAGGGGCGATCCTCTTCTGGAATGCCCAGTCGATCGCCAATGATCCGCAGCGGAACGGGAAATCCGAACTCAGTGACAAAGTCCGCTTCGCGTTTGTTGGTCAGATTTTTTAGTTTCGCGTCGACTACCGATTGGACCGTTGCTTCGGCTTTTTTGACTTCCGAGACGGTAAACAGCTGACTGACCAACGAACGATATTGGGTGTGCGCCGGTTCATCGAGTGTCAACATCGTGGGCGGGATGTGGACCATCTCGCTGTTGATTTCGAGCAACCGCTTCTGGACATCAGGTGGTGCGCCGGAAAAAGCGATCTCCTGGGATTTGGCGAGAAAACCATCGTACTGACTGGAATACGTCTGCGTGTCTCGAATCGCTTCGCGCACCAGGTCATACCGCGTGACGATATAAGCGGATAACAGCGGCTCGTACTTCACTGGTGCGTTGTCACGCAAGTACTTGTACGCATCATAAGGATTGAGAAGTGTGTTGTAGTCAGCAAGCGTTACCGTTGCGTCATTCATGATCGAGCCTCACAGCTGGGCGATCGCGGGATCGCGGATTTCATAGATTTCAATGATGTTGCCAAACGGATCCTGTCCGTACACGGCGGAACTTGACCCGAAGTTGACGGGGGCATCGGCAACAAACTTCATGCCCGCAGCGCTCAGTCGTTCATATTCGGACTGGATATCGCGAACCTGCAGGCAGAAGTGCGGATAACCCAGGTCACAAGGACGTGAACGCAGATCCTTCGGCGCAGGGTTTCGATACTCCCAGACTTCGAGGTAGGCGTTCGGCGCTTTCAGCATGGCCATTCTGGCTGAGGTATCCGCCAATCCGACCGCACGATCAGCCTGCGGATGCGAGCGATCCCACTCACTTCTCTGAACAGCTTCGAAGCCGAGCACTCCGGTATAAAATTCGAGCGCCCGATCCAGATCTGGAACGCCAATGGCAACGTGATGGATCCCGACAATCATGGCTTCATGCTCCGCTTACCACCGGCAGCCGCTTTCGGCCCCACAGGAAAAACGGTGGAATACGTTCGCCTGTGTTCACCAGCTTGAGGTTTGGAAATCGCGCAACGAGCGCTTCGAGTGCGCACTGAGCCTCAAGCCTTGCCAATTGCGCGCCGAGACAGAAGTGCACCCCAAGCCCGAAGGACATGTGGCGTCCGGTGCGATCAATATCAAATGCATCCGGGTTATCCCACACCCGCGGATCGCGATTGGCCGCAGCGTAGTACATCATGACCTTGCTGCCGCTCGGAATGGTGACATCGTGCAGCGTCACATCGCGAGTGGTGTTGCGGTATAGCGCAAGCACCGGTGGATCGAATCGCAGGCTCTCCTCAAGCGCGCTTTCTCGACAAGCGGGCTCACGTACTACCCGATCCCAAAGCGCTGGTCTTTCGAGCAATCGCCACACCAGATTGGTGATGGCTGACGTCGTCGTCTCGTTTCCACCCACCAACAGTTGTGACAGTACACCCTGAATTTCTTCATCATCGAGCCCGCGATCACCCTGGCGGGCCCGCACTAATGTAGCGATGAGATTGTCCCGCTCCGGGTGTTTGCGATGCTCGCGAATGGCATCGAGCAGGTAGTTGCCAAGCGCCATGAGATCAGCGGCATAGACGGATGGGTCTTCAGCGCCCATCGCTGCTACGGATGAATCCGACCACCGCTTGAACAGATGCCGGTCTTCCGTGGGGACACCCAGCATCTCGGAGATGACGATCACCGGCAGGGGAAAGGCGAAGTCTTCATGCAGGTCCCACTCTCGTGACTCTCGTGCTGCAGGTACATCAGCCAGAATATCCGCCGCCAATCCAAGCACCCGTTTTCGCATCGCTTCGATCGAAGCCGGTTTGAAGGCCTGTTGTACAAGACTGCGAAAGAACGTGTGCTGCGGCGGATCGGACAGCATTCCGCGTGGTGGGGTGAAGCGCGGTCCTTGCCCGAACTCGCTCGAATAGGTCTCGATATCCCGCAGTGCAGCATTGACATCGGCGTAGCGAGACAGCACATAGAACGGTGGATCAAACCGCTGCTCGAGATAGACCGGTGCATGCTCAAGCAACCATGCGTGGGCAACCGCAGGATCTGCGAGTACGGCCGGGTCCGTCGGATGATAACGATTCATACGGCGATGGTAACCCAAGCGCCTGCCTGCCGTGTATGCTCCAGTGAGGGGAAGGAGAGACCATGCAGCCGCTGAAGAAATCCACTCTGTTCTATTACAGCCTGGCCGATATGCCAGTGATGATGTCGATATTTCCGGTCATCGTGTTCATACCGCGTTATTACACCAATGACGTGGGTATTTCGGTCGGTATGATCGGTACGATACTGTTAGTTGCCCGCATCTTCGACGTGATCACGGACCCCCTGATGGGCTACATCAGCGACCACACAAAATCTCGATGGGGTCGCCGCAAGCCGTACATCGCACTCTCGGTGCCTTTCATGATGGTCAGCATCTATCAGCTGTTCCTGCCACCGGAGGGGGCGGGTGCCCTCCATCTGCTTATCTGGAGTATGACGCTCGCGCTCGGCACCACGCTAATGCTCATCCCCTACTACGCCTGGGGCTCTGAACTGTCTTCGAACTATAACGAAAGATCGCGCATTACCGGTGCGCGCGCCATGTCAGGTGTATTCGGACAGCTACTGGCGCAAGCCATACCAGCCGTGGCCTGCCTTGTCTTCCTTGTTTGTGGTACTGCGTCAGTGCTGCAGATCGTCTGCTACACCATGCTCATCGTGATGCCCGTCTGCGCCATCGCAACCCTCTGGGGAACGCCGAACTCAAACATCTCGGTATCGTCAACGGTCCCGGTTCTCAAGGGCCTGAAGCTGATGGCTGGGAACAAGCCATTTCTCCAACTGGTTTCAGCCTTCACGGTTGGCTCAATCGGCCTAAGCATCACAACACCTTTGTACATATTTTTCATTGCAGATGTGCTGAACGCTGAAGACAAAGCAATCTACATGCTGGCCTTCTTCTACATGACCAATCTGTTGAGCGTACCAATCTGGGTGAAACTGGCTGGCAGGTTCGGCAAACATCGCGCGTACATGGGAGCATTCGTGTTGATTGCGTGTGTTCACCCGTTCTACATGCTACTAGGCGATGGGGATTTTTGGTTCATGCTACCGATCACCATCATGACCGGTTTTGCAGCAGGCGGATTTGGAGCCGCGCTGCCAAATTCCATGAAAGCCGACGTCATCGATCTGGATACCCTGCACAGTGGAGAGAACCGCGCTGCCCTGTTTTTCTCCAGTTGGTCGTTCGTGCAGAAACTTGTTGCCAGCCTGGGGACTGCCCTCGCCATGTATGGCCTGGCGTTTTTCGACTTCCAAGCCGGTGGTAACAACGGCCCCGACCAGATCTTTGGTGTGCGATTCCTGTTCTCGACCTTCCCCTCGCTCTTCTATCTGAGTGCAGCGGCCTTGATGTGGAACTACCCGATCACTGAAAGCCGCCACGCAGAAATTCGCGCCGAACTCGACGCACGCGCCGCCGCTACATCCACTTGAGGACGCGTTCGACACATTCCTCAGTCGTGATCTCATGGGTTCGCAGCGTCAATTCAGGACTGGTCGGCGTCTCATAAGGGCTGTCAATTCCCGTAAAATGAGGCAATTCACCCCGTCGGGCCTTGGCATACAGACCCTTGGGATCACGTGACTCAGCAACACTCAAGGGCACGTCCAGGTGAATCTCGATGAACTGTCCGGGCTCGAACATCGAACGCGCCATGTCACGCTCCGATCGGAACGGTGATATGAACGCGGTGATCACCACAAGACCTGCGTCAACCATCAGCTTACCAACTTCGGCAACCCGTCGAATGTTCTCCACCCGATCCGCGTCAGTAAACCCGAGGTCGCGGTTGAGGCCGTGCCGAACGTTGTCACCATCCAGCACATAGGTCCTGATTCCGCGGGCATACAGCGCCTGTTCAACCGCGTTGGTTACGGTCGATTTGCCGGAACCTGACAAGCCTGTGAACCAGAAAATCTTGGCCTTGTGACCGTTGAGTCGCTCGCGGGCGACACGATCGATAGTCAACTTCTGCAGATGCACGTTAGATGCACGCCGAAGTGCGAAGTTGATCATGCCGGCCGCTACGGTGTGATTGCTGAAACGATCCACCAGTACAAACGCACCCATGCTGGCGCAATCGCGATATGGCTCGAAGGGCAGTGGTTTGTCAAAGGACACCGCGACCCGACCTATGTCGTTTAGCATCAAGTCCCGTGAGTGCAGTTCCTCGAGCGTATTGATGTTGTACTTGAACTTGATCTCGGTGATGGTGGCGTTGACTCGCGCGGTGCCCATCATGAGCCAATAGGACCGGCCAACAAATCCATGCTCCTTATCCATCCAGACGATGGAACTGTCGAACTGATCGGAGACCTCGCAGGGGGCCGTAGCGCTGACGATGACGTCGCCACGTGACGCATCAACTTCACGATCCAGCGTGATGGTCACAGCCTGGCCAACCTCTGCGCTGGGCAAGCTGTCTTCATAAAGAACGATTCCGCTGACCCTTGCTTCAGCACCAGAAGGCAACACACGCACCTTGTCGCCCGGCTTGATCGAACCGGCCACTACACTGCCCGCATAACCCCTGAAGTCTGCACTGGGGCGACTGACCCACTGCACCGGAAAGCGAAACGGGTGCTCGATCTGCTGCTTGCGCACTTCAACGGTTTCCAGGAACCCCATGAGGGTTGGCCCTTTGTACCAGGGCATGTGGGTTGAGCGCGTGATGACGTTGTCACCCTTCAATGCCGACATAGGGATGGCGGTGACGGTCTCGAACTGCAGCTTTTCGGCGAACTTCATGTAGTCCTCGACGATGCTGTCGAAAACACCACGCTTGAATTTCGCGAGGTCCATCTTGTTGATGGCAAGCACTACGTGCTTGATGCCCAGCATGGACGTGATGAACGAGTGCCGTCGGGTCTGGACGAGTATGCCTTGAGTCGCGTCAACCAGGATGACGGCGACATCAGCGGTCGACGCGCCGGTCACCATGTTGCGTGTGTATTGTTCGTGCCCGGGTGTGTCGGCGACGATGAACTTGCGGCGCTCGGTATTGAAGAATCGATACGCCACATCGATGGTGATGCCCTGCTCGCGTTCGGCCGCCAGGCCATCGACGAGTAACGCAAAGTCGATATCTCCACCCTGGGTACCCTGCTTTTTCGAGTCATTCTTCAGCGTGGCAACCTGATCTTCGAAGATCATCTGCGCTTCATAGAGCATCCGCCCGATGAGCGTACTTTTGCCATCATCGACACTGCCACAGGTGATGAAGCGCAACAGATCAAGCTGCGCCTGCTCCTCGATATAGGCTTCGACACGACGCTCGACTTCCGTGAGTTGCATGACTTCGCTCATTTAGAAGTACCCCTCCTGCTTTTTCTTCTCCATCGACGCAGAACTGTCGGTATCGATGGCGCGCCCTTGACGTTCACTGGTGCGGCTCTGCAGCAACTCAAGCACGATGGATGAAAGATCGGCCGCGTCCGACTCAAAGGCGCCGGTGAGTGGATAACAACCGAGCGTACGGAAGCGGACTCTGCGCATTTCGATCTTCTCCCCTGGCGCAATACGCATGCGATCATCGTCGACCATCATCAGCATGCCGTCGCGTTCCACTACCGGACGTTCAGCCGCGAAGTACAACGGCACGATCGGGATGTTCTCGCGGTAGATGTACTCCCAGATATCAAGCTCGGTCCAGTTGGAGAGCGGGAATACGCGAATGCTCTCGCCTTTCTGTTTGTAACCGTTGTAGAGATTCCACAGTTCTGGTCGCTGGTTCTTTGGATCCCAGCGATGCGCAGCATTGCGAAAAGAAAACACACGCTCCTTGGCACGACTCTTTTCTTCATCTCGACGCGCGCCGCCAAAGGCGACATCAAACCGATGCATATCCAGTGCCTGCTTGAGCCCTTGTGTTTTCATGATATCGGTATGCAAAGCGCTACCGTGATCGAAGGGATTGATGTTCTTTTCAATGCCTTCCGGATTGATATGAACGATCAGCTCCATGCCAGTCTCGCGGGCGACGGTATCGCGGAACTGATACATATCCTTGAACTTCCAGCGGGTGTCGATGTGCATCAGCGGAAACGGTGGCAGCGCCGGATAAAACGCCTTGCGGGCCAGATGGAGCATGACCCCGCTGTCCTTGCCGATCGAGTACAGCATTACGGGGTTTTCAGCCTGGCTTACCACTTCCCGCATGATGTGGATGCTCTCGGCTTCCAGACGATCCAGATGTGATACGCCACCCTCTGCACGATTCTTTGCACGATGCAGCGCCTTTCGAATCGGCCTTAAGTCTGGTGGCGGTGGAAAGTAGGCATTCGTCGCGATACGCACGCGACCACCATCTGGCGCAGCAGTTTCATTGGCCGATGCTTTCAACACCAGTTGACGGTACAGGCTGGATACTTCGCCATGGGGCCACACCAGGATGGTCTTGCCTGCGGCCAGCCGATCGGTTGCCTCCCGAAGCGAGGGCAGATCCATGTTCTCAAGATAGATCCAGCGGCGCGCCATACGGCCGTCGTTGGCGAACAGCATGTGGCCAAAATCAGGGTGGTGACGCACCTGGACCACAAAACTGTGCCAGCGTTTCCGCTTGGCTTCTGCTTCGAGATGATCTCGCACCAGCTTGATGGGCGGACGTGCAAACTCGTCGGTGACCTCATCGATCTTGAGGGTGGGTGGCAGCAATTCTGCCTTCTCGAGTAACCGTTCGGTCGAACGAACCGACTGGGTTGTACCGTCACCGATCGCGTCATGCACACTCTGCGTATCCCAGAATGTCACCCGCTCCTGGTCATCTAAGCGATTCTTGAACAAAGAACTTGGTAACGGCACTTTTCATCCTGACTGCTTGTCGCGATGTGCGATTGTAGACGTATCCGGCTGAATTCCAGTTAAAACAAATGTGAATTTGCTCATGCTTTTGAACGTTTACGCAGATTACGTCAGGCAGCCTTCCGTTCAAATCAAGCGTTAAACTGGACGACATCCACTCATCGGAGCTCGAGAAAATTCAATCAAGAATCTGTTCGCTACTGGGAATCGAATTTCCGCTTCTCGCGTTTACACACTGTCGTGATGTGGTCGTAGAGGTTTCCAAAGCTGGGGGGATGGGTGTACTCGGCGCCGCTGGACACAGCCCGGAGTCCCTTGAAATCGATCTGCGCTGGATCGACGAGCATATTAGTGGCAAGCCTTACGGCGTCGACCTGATCGCGCCAACCAGCATGGCCATCAATGATGACAACATCACCGGCCAGGAACTCGAAGCAATGGTGCCGAACGAGCACCGCGCTTACGCAGCCAACATTCTTGCCAGACACGGAATCGACTCAACCGACGTCTACGTCAATCGTCGAGGTGGCGCTGGCGGATTCCTCACCGCTGGCCGCGCCGCCACCATCATCGATGTCGCCTTTGCACACCCGATCAAGCTCATCGTCAACGCCTTGGGTGTACCGCCCCGCTACATGATTGAAATGGGCAAAGCACGTGGTGTCACGACCGCCGCGCTGGTTGGCGCCAAGGAGCATGCCGTCAAACAGGCAGAAGCAGGGGTCGACATACTCATCGCTGCAGGTACCGAAGCCGGTGGCCACTGTGGCGAGGTGTCTACGCTGGTTCTGGTTCCGGAAGTCTGCATGGCCGTCGAAGAATATGGTGTCCCGGTTCTCGCAGCCGGTGGCATCGTCACCGGGCGACAAATGGCCGCCTGCATGGCCATGGGCGCGGCCGGCGCCTGGACCGCATCCATGTGGCTCACGACGATCGAAGCCGAAACACCGCAGGTGATCAAGGAAAAATATGTGCTGGCGTCTTCGCGGCAGACCGTACGCTCCAAATCCCGCACTGGTAAATACTCACGCCAGCTTCGTTCCGCCTGGACCGATGCCTGGGAAGATGAAGACGCTCCCGCGCCGCTGGCAATGCCCCTGCAGTCCCGGGTAGCGGAACCCGCACTGGCCAAGGTCAACAAGCTCGCTGAAGGTGGTCATGAAGGCGCGAAGCAGCTCTCGACCTACTTTGTTGGCCAGGGAGTTGGCTTGATGAACAGCATTCAGAGCACCCGAACCGTCATGTTCGAGTTCATGGAAGACTATCTGAAAGCGGTGGAGCGACTGAACGGGACTGTTGGGGAATAGAGAAGCGGGGGTTCGCGATCGGGAGATCTACCGGTGTTGGTTACACCCATGCGTTGTAGGAGCGGTCTCCCGACCGCGATAGGTGGTCAAGGCTAACCAGAATCGCGATCGGGAGATCGCTCCTACAGGATTTCGCGCTGCTATGACGAGCCGATCGACAATAGGTTTTCCACCGGCTCGTACAACTCTTCGAGGTAATTCACTTCACTCTCTTCTAGCCTGATCGTCACGGCGGCGACCAGCTCATCGAGTTGCGAAAGCTTGGAAACGCCAACAATCGGCGCAGTTACAGCGGACTTACCCGCCAGCCAGGCGAGCGCAATCTGTGCTGGTTTGACACCACGCTTGTTCGCGACCTCGACAACCCGCTGCGCAATATCGAACGTACGGCGGCCACGATAGAGTGACTCCGTACGTTTTCGATCTGCGCCTTTTGAGCGATTGGTCGTGCCGGTCTCGAAACCACCGCTGTACGTGCCGGTAAGGATGCCCCGCGCCAATGGCGACCAAGGCGTCACAGCAATACCCTGTGACTCACAGTACGGGATCATCTCCCGCTCTTCCTCCCGATACACCAGGTTGTAGTGATTCTGCATCGAAATGAATGGCGTGAGGCCCTCCAGGCGCGCCGTCAGTTGCAGCTCAACGAACTGCCAGGAAAACATGGATGAGGCACCGAGATATAAAACCTTCCCCGCCCGAACCGCATCGTCCAGCGCCTGCAGCGTTTCTTCGATGGGCACATTGACTTGACCAGGAATTCCATGTGGATGACGGTGGATGACAAGATGATCAACGTAATCGTGACCCAATCGCTGGAGACAGGCGTCGATGCCTTCGCGGACATGCTTGCGGGACAGGCCACCCATGTTGGCGCCTCGACCCATCGGCATGGAGATCTTGGTTGCCAGCACATAGTCCGGCCGCGCAAAGGATTCGCGCAGTATCCGGCCAACTACCTCCTCGCTGGCGCCGATGCCATAAACATCTGCACAGTCGAAGTAGAACAACCCATGATCCATGGCAGCCTTGAAAATCGGTCGTGCTTCCTCAATGGGCAGTGTCCAGTCGCCTTGATGACCCTTCCCAGGCACCCCAAAGTTCATTGTGCCAAGACATAACTGCGACACACGCATGCCGGCCCGCCTGCCAAGTTGAACTGCCGTAAGCATCGCTCATCCCCCGATATTTGTTCTCGCAGTGAAGAGCGCACCAGCGCGCGTGTCAAGCATTCGGGCTGCAGGACTACAGGCAGTTGACGGTACAATGCACGCATGACTGATGCACACATGACTGATCCTTCACTTCCTACCCACCGGCAGATCCTTTCTCCGACCGATCTGGCCCGCCGCGCCCGCCTGCTCATCGAGGATGGTTTCGGCATGGTCTGGATTACCGGTGAGCTATCCAATTTCCGGGTTCCTTCGTCCGGTCATTGGTATTTCACATTGAAGGATGACTCGACTCAGCTTCGCGCCGCCATGTTCGTCAATCGAAACCGTTACATGCGCATGAAGCCCAAAGATGGCATGCAGGTGCTGATTCGCGGCAAGGTGACCCTGTACGAAGCGCGCAGCGACTTTCAGATCATCGCCGAACACATCGAGGAGGCCGGCGAAGGCGCGCTGCGTCGCGCGTTCGAAGCCTTGTTGAAAAAGCTCGATGTGGAAGGGTTGACCGCGGTCACTCGAAAACGCTCTTTGCCCGCCCTGCCCAAACGGATTGCTGTGATTACCTCTGCCACCGGCGCTGCGTTACAGGACATGCTCAGCATCTGGCGACGCCGCTATCCATTACTTGACGTCGTGGTGCTGGATGTCGCCGTTCAAGGCAACGCCGCCGAACCACAGATTCTGGCAGCCCTGGCTCAAATTCCGGCGCTCACGCCCGACCTCGTGATCATCACGCGTGGTGGTGGATCGCTTGAAGATCTGTGGGCTTTCAATCTGGAAAGCGTGGCACGCGCGCTCGCCGCCTGCACGGTGCCCACCATCTCCGCTATCGGCCACGAAATTGACACGGCAATCACCGACTACGTTGCGGACTTGCGAGCCCCAACCCCTTCCGCTGCTGCCGAGTTGAGCACTCCCCATCGCACCGAGCTATCGCGACAGCTGGCTGGGCTGGAACACACCCTCGCATCGATTTTTCAGCGCCGGCTACAGCAGCGACGTGCCAACCTTGATCTGCTGCGCTCTCGACTGGTTAGTCCCTACGCCCAGCTTCAGCAATGGATGCAGCGTGCGGACGATCTTTCGCATCGTTGCCAACTGGCCATGGGTCATGCCCTGAAGACCGCCAACCGACAGCTCAATGATCGA
Organism: Gammaproteobacteria bacterium; assembly: GCA_043719475.1. Classification (GTDB taxonomy): domain Bacteria; phylum Pseudomonadota; class Gammaproteobacteria; order Pseudomonadales; family Azotimanducaceae; genus SYFY01. Next base: position 11,210 of record JAYSTS010000076.1, read on the forward strand.
GTCCAGGCATTAATGCGGCAGCATCCGCAACACCGTCTGGAACAGTTACGGGATCATGTGAGTCGTTTACAGGCGCGCAGCACCAACAGCCTGACGCAGCGGCTTCGGCTGTTGAACAGCTCGCTGGGTGGTCTCGCACGAACACTGGATGCGTTGAGTCCACTCCACACTGTCGCGCGTGGCTATTCCATTCTTACCGATACCGAGGGCCACGCCCTTACCCGGACAACAGACTTGCACACGGGCCAGCGCGTGCGTGCCAGGATGCAGGATGGAGAAGCCAGCCTGCTGGTTGAAGGTATCACCCGTGCCGAACAGTAGTTTTTTCCCGCGATGCCGCGCCGTCGTCGTCACCGCATCGCTCCTGTGCACCGGGCACTGTCTCGCTGACGCGGTGCCAGGCGGGATACATGTACAGCCAATAAGCGACCATGTGGCCTGGGTGTCGTATGACCGGCGTCCGGTCTTGATGCGCGCAGGCAAGGCCTATATCGGCATCAACATCGCCGCACGCCCTGGTCGTCATCAGGCGCAGATCCATGGCGAAAGTTCAACGACCGTGAATTTTGAAGTAACGGCTAAAACCTATCCCGAACAGCGCCTGACCATCTCCAACCCAAAGATGGTCAACCCGGACCCCGATGATCTCAAGCGCATCGAGTCCGAAGCCGCTCGCATGGAGCAGGTTTATCTCAGTTTCAGCGCAGGTCCAGCGCCCTCACGACTTGACAAACCACTCAACGGAAGAACATCCAGCCCGTTCGGTTTTCGCCGTGTTTTCAATGGTGAACCACGCAATCCTCATTCTGGGCTGGACCTGGCCGCGCCCGCTGGAACTCCCATCAAGTCACCGGCGCCGGGAACCATTGCGCTGACGGGGAGTTTCTACTTCAACGGCAATTCCGTATTCGTCGACCACGGTCAGGGACTCATCTCCATGGTGTGTCACCTGAGCGAAATCAAGGTCAGGGAAGGTCGCCTCGTGCAAGCCGGCGATATCCTGGGCCTGGTTGGTGCTACAGGCCGTGCCACTGGCCCGCATCTGCACTGGTCCGTGAGCATGAATGGCAATCGAGTTGATCCGGTTCTCGCCATGGAAGTGCTGGCCAGACCGGACTGATTCTTGCCGCGACATTTTTAGTCATGTAGTTTGTAACTATGGCAGACAGAACGAACCGTGTACCGATACTTCGGCAGTCTCGAAGCATTGCAGACTGCCATCGTTCCGCACCTTCGGCGTCGTGTTGGTTACCCGCTGTGCGGAACCACCGCTGAAATGCCAATGTATGTGAATCAGCTATTTACCGGTTTCCAAAGCAACAGAGCACTCACTAGCTAGAATGTTTCGTCGACATCCATCGTGCGCTGCAAAGTCGAGCATGGCGGACGTTTCGAACGCGCCGTCATTCAACCGGACTTGGTACGCCTCGCCATGTTCATCAACGACATTGATCCGGGGTGGCTTCGTGTTCACAACGCAGGATTGCGACTACTGATGTCGGCACACGCCAAAATCGGCACGCTGTTCCGTTTGCAAGTTTCAAACGCCAGTAGGCGCGGATAGGGAATCGCTAACGACTGTGTCGTCGGACCCGATCCCGCGCCCGCTGCTGCCGTGGCGTAAGCACGTTACGTCGGCCGGCAAAGGGATTCTCAGGTGCCTTCAGGATGATTCGAATGGGCGTGCCCGCCAAATGCAGCGCCTGACGAAAGCCATTCTCAAGATAACGAATGTAACTCGCCGGCAAAGCATCCACCTGATTACCGTGGATGATGATGGTCGGGGGATGCCCGCCTCTGCGCGAAGCCATCTTCAATTTGATGGGCCGGCCACGAACAGTGGGGGGGAAATGTGCTGTGACCAATCCCTGCAATACCCGGTTCAACAAGGTGGTCGACACATCAAAGGCGGCGCTGCGATGCACGTCCTGTACCGCTGACCAGAGTTTTCCCACCCCGGTTCCGTGCAAAGCAGAAATTCGGTGCACGTCGGCCCACGGGACGAAGTCGAGCCGTCGATCAAGGGTGGTCATGGCACGATCTCGAGTGTCCGAGGTGAGTCCATCCCACTTGTTGGCCGCAATGATCAGGCCGGCACCGGCTTCGGTTGCAAACTGCAGGACATGCAGGTCCTGTTCGACGACGCCTTCACTTGCATCAATGACAAGGATGACCACGTGTGCCCGGCCAATGGCATCGAGTGATTTGACGACCGAAAACTTCTCGGCGATCCCGTCAACCCGGCCTTTGCGACGAACCCCGGCTGTGTCGATCAGCACGTAGTTCACCCCATCACGTTCGAATGGGATATCGATGGCATCCATGGTCGTGCCTGGCAGATCGGCCACCACCTGACGTTCTTCACCGAGCAGTCGATTGATAAGCGTGGATTTGCCGACGTTCGGCCGACCAATGATCGCAACACGAATCGCGTTGCTGGCAGCGACGGGCTGATTGGCTGCCGCTGGGTCATCCTCGTTAGCCGCAAGTTCGGCCAGTTCCTCGAGAATTCGTTCACGCAGCTGTGCCATGCCGTGGCCGTGCGACGCCGATATTGGTTCGAGGTCACCCAGGCCGAGTCGCGAAAAGTCGGCACTGGCGGTTTCCTGGTCCAGCCCATCAATCTTGTTCAGGACACCCACCACCCGAGCACCACGACGACGCATCTCGTCAACGATTTCGATATCCAGCGCGTTCAGTCCGGCTCGTGCATCAAGAATCAGGAGCACCAGTTGTGAGTCGAGTACCGCTCGCCAGGTTTGCGCCTGCAACGCCTCTGCCAGTACTTCATCGCCGAACAAACCACCGGTATCAACGACGGTGACCGGCATACCATCAAGATCCGCCCGACCATACCGCCGATCACGGGTCAGTCCTGGGACATCAGCAACGAGCGCGTCACGCGTGCGGGTAAAACGATTGAAAAGCGTGGACTTGCCGACGTTGGGCCGTCCAACCAACGCGATCGTCGGCATCAGCGCGCCTCAATGGTGAGCGCTGAGAGCTTGCCTGAATTACCGAGCACAAAGAGCGTGCCATCGGCGACTGACATGCCACTGCGCAAGCCCTTGCCATCGATCTTGCGGCGACCAAGGAATCGACCATCGCTTTGCGCCAGCACGTGCAGATAACCTTCGTCGTCACCCACCACGAGGTAGTTTGAAAAGGCGGTAGGTGGTGACAGGCGACGACGCTTCAACGCTTCCTGTGTCCAGACAACTTCACCGCTGTCCCGATCAAAGGCCGTGATGATATCGGCTTCGTCCACGGCATAGATCTGACGATAGCCTTCTGCCAGGTCCAGATTGGTTGAGATATCCCGCTCCCAGATCTGCGATCCGTCGCGTTGTCGCAGAGCCTTGATCCTGCCCTGGAACGAGGCCGCATAGATGTTGCCCGAAGAAATCAGCGGAGTACCATCCACATCGACAATTCGATCCAGTTCGGATCGACCTTCCGGCAGCATCACACGCTGCTCCCAGATCGGCTCACCGTTTTCCGCGCGAATGGCGCTGATCTTGCCGTTGGGAAATCCGGTCACCACTGCACCTGCTGAGTACACTGGCGAACTGGTCCCCCGCAGAGTCAGCACCGGCACCTGATTGTTGAAACTCCAGACCTGCACACCGGTTTCGGCATTCAGCGCGACCAGCCGACCATCCACCGTCTGAGTGAAGACCATACCGTCTTCGGCAATCGACGCCGCGAGCACTTCGCTTCGCACATCAGAGCGCCATAATTGAGTGCCATCGCCTGCTGACAACGCCACCAGAAATCCGCTCGCGGTGCCAATCAGAATCATTCCGGAACCGCTGCCGAGGCCACCGACAAAACTCGGATCTTTGCGGTCAAAGAAATTGAGACTCGAAAGAACGCCGCGCTTCAGCGGGTCGACCTTGGCCTCCCACGCGCGCTTGCCAGAATAACGATCGTAAGCCGCCACATAACCATAACCATCTGCGGCATAGATGCGATCCGCGAGCACCAACGGACGCAGTCGCAGGTATTTTTTCCCCAACCCTTTGCCGATACCGCGTTTCCACTCGGTATCGATCTTCACTTCCGGTTTGGCGATCTTGACGAGTTCCGCCGGTTCCAGCGGGTCTTTGTCATCCTCATCGTCAACCCACGGCAACCAGGAGAACCAGGAGCATCCACCCAGTAGCGTGATCATCGCGAACAGCAGACCGGCTCTGGCGAACGTCGGATTATTGGTCATCATCTGCTTCCGCTGGTTTTTCTGATGCATCAGGTGCGGTTACAGGCACAGCTTCAGAAGCAGCAGTGGACTCTGCCTGCTTTACCGGCGCTGCTTCCGATTGAGCTGAATCGGGTTCAGCGGTAACGACCGCAGACTGTTCGGTCGATGAATCATTGGCAGCCGGGGCTTCGGGCTTGGTGTCGGCGGGCTTGTCAGACTCAGGAGGCACAGCAGAGTTGTTCACCTTCGCTTCGAGCAAAGAATCTTTTTGGTCGCCTTCAAGCGTGGCGAAGGCGGCCGCGTAGGCTTTGTGCGCCTCGGCCCGCTCATCCCTGGCCATATGGATATCGCCTTTCAGCTCCAGAGCCAACCCTTTGTACCCGTCACCGCTGACACGATCGAGCAGCTTCAGCGCTTCGTCAGACCGATCCAGGCCCTGCAGCACCGCAGCCTGCCGCAGGATGGCCAGACTACGCAGGAGTGGTTCGTCCGACCCGTCGATGACTTTCTGCAGCAGTGGCTCTGCCTTTTCGAGTTCCCCAGCTTCCGCCGCTTTGGCCGCCTGCCGGAACAGTACAAGACTGTGGTAAGCACTGCCCTTGGCGCCTGCAGCAAGCGCGGCAAACGCGCTTTCCTGCTTGGCTTCGTCGGCACCTGAATCAAGCCAGGATTGATAAAGCCCGGACGCTTCGAGCGCCTTGTCCATGGAGTACTTCTGGTACCACTGCCAGCCACCATAACCACCAGCTGCGACGATCAGACCAATGAACAGCCAGGTGCCATATTGTTTCCACCAGTTGCGCAGCGATTCCAGCTGCTCTTCTTCACTCAGGTACTCGGACACGACTTGCTTCCTCGAACTATTGGGGGGCGGCCTGGGCCTGCCGGATGCCGCGCGCAACATGCGTGATGAGGGCCTCGGGAGTCAACTCCATTTGCTCGCCGTCGCCCACGCGCAACGGTTTCAGCGTCAGCACGCCACGCGTGACTTCATCGACACCGATGATGATGGCATAGCGTGCACCGCTGTCGTCGGCCTTCTTGAATTGAGACTTCAGTTTAGCGCCGCCTAGCCCGGTACGAACCCGAAGGTCGGGAAAACTGGCGCGTAATAACCGCGCAACGCGCATCGCCTGACCGGCTAGCGATGCATCCTGGATGCAGATGAAAAGATCGGCACTCTGGCCAGCTGCCAGCACCTCCGACTGCATGACGTCGTGCAGCAGAACTACCCGTTCGACGCCCATGGCAAAACCCGCGGCAGGGGTCGGTCGACCACCTAATGTTTCGACCAGACCATCGTAACGTCCGCCCGCACAGATGGTTCCCTGTGCTCCCAGCCGCTGCGTAGTCCACTCGAAAACCGTGTGGGTGTAATAGTCCAGACCTCGAACAAGTGCTGGATTCAGTACAAAAGGGATCTGCAAATCGGTTAGCAGGTCTTGAAGCGCGTCAAAACTGGCGCGGCTTTCATGGTCGACGTACTGGGGAAGCTCTGGCGCGCCGGCAACGATCTCGCGGGTACGAGGATCCTTGCTGTCGAGAATTCGCATGGGATTGGTGGTCAGACGTCGCTGGCTATCCGCATCCAGTTCACGCGTAAACGGTGCGAGGTAATCCAGCAAAGCGGCGCGATAGGCCAGTCGACTTTCACGTGAACCCAGCGTGTTGACTTCAAGCCGAACGGCATCGGTTATACCCAGCGCCTGCCAACAGGCATAACTCATATCCAGCAGTTCAACATCCACGTCTGGGCCTCGGAAGCCAAACGCTTCGGCGCCGATCTGAGTGAACTGTCGATATCGCCCCTTTTGTGGCCGTTCATAACGGAACATGGGGCCGGTATAAAAAACGCGCTGAACCTGGTTGTACAGGTAGCCGGCTTCTTCCAGTGCACGAACGCAACCCGCCGTCCCTTCAGGACGCAGCGCGATACTGTCACCATCACGATCCTGCAGGACGTACATTTCTTTTTCGACGATGTCAGTGGCTTCACCGACTCCACGCCTGAACAGCTCAGTCGCTTCCAGCATCGGCAGCTGTACTTCCTCATAGGCGTACTGCAGGAAAACCCGCCGCACTGTGTCTTCTATCAATCGAAAACGGCGCGCTTCAGCTGGAAGTACAACGCGCATGCCACGAACTGTCTGCAACATCGAATTATCTGTACCTGTGTCTACTGCTGGGGTTTCGGCTCGTCGACTTGAGCCACAGGTGATTCGCCCAGCTTGAGGGTGGCAACGTTGTTACGCATGAAGGGTTGCAGCACGATGGATTCGCCGTTCCACTTGAGCGTTGTACCTGGAGCGTTACCCAGGAGCAGGTCGAACGGACCAGTGCCGGTGAGTTCCATTGCCCCCCCGGCTCGGCCCATGTCACTGAACAGCATCTTGCCAGTAGCGTCTTTGACTCGAACCCAGCAGTTCTGCGCAAAGTCCAGACGGATCTGGTCGGTGCCACGGTTCAGACGCCGAGGTTTGATCGTCGTCGCCGAGTCAGCCAGAACCTGCATATTGACTGCCTCAGGGTCCAGTTCGTCAGGGTCCAGGTCACGCCTTGCCTCAACCGCTGCTTCGTCATTGCCAGACGTGGGCGCGGCCATCTCTACATGCAAGGGGCCTACCACTGACTCCGACCCGTCCGCAGCGTCTAAGAGCGGCGCACCAGACTCATTCGCGGGGACAGCTACTGTTTCCAGGGCACCGTCGACGACTGACACCTCGGGTGTGATTTCGGTGGGTGCGATCTCGGTGGGTACGATCTCGGTGGGTACACTATCGACCACCGCTGGAGGGATGGATGGGTCCCATCGGTCGACCTTCGTAACGACACTCTCAACTGAAGCTTCCGCTGTTTCCTCGATCAAAGCGTCATCCACCGATGCTTCATCATCCTGTGCTGCCGTGTTCTGCGATGGTGCTGCCAGCAGGTAAACCACGGTAGCCACGAGGATCAGCGTCGCCAGCAAAGCACCGGCAACTGGCCATAACCATCGATTGGACGCCAGCGATTTAGACACCTTGGCCGGTGTTGCAGCCGGGCGGCGCTCGGTGTTGAGCGCGGCCACCAGGGGCTCTGGATCGATGCGCAGCAACTTGGCGTAATTGCGGACATATCCACGCAGAAAAACAGGTTCCGGTTGACGCGCACTGTCATCGTCTTCGATGGCCACAATCGTCGATTCCAGCAGATTCAGCGCCTCAGCAATCTCTCGACGTGACAGCCCGAGTGCTTCCCGAGCACTGCGCAGTACACTCCCTGGCGAATCAACGCCTACTGGCTCGAGACCGGGCACGATGCTGCTTCCTTCGATTTTGGAAACAGGTTTTTCAGCGCCATGGCCGCGCTTGCCACCTGATCCGGGTTGTTAGCGGCGGTTCCCAGCTTCATGCCAAGACACAAACTGCGAGCGCTTGGATTGCCGCTCTTCTTGAATTCCTCATAGCGTTGAAAGGCCATACCCAGCTCGCCACGATCGAAAGCCATGTAGCCCAGCTCAAGCGCGCTGACAGGCTGGTTTGAATTCAGACTCAGTGCCCGCTCAAAGGCTGCGCCAGCAGCGGCGAGATCACCCTGCTTGAGTTCCACCAATCCAAGGTTTTCAAAGGCCTGCGGACGGGCGCGATACTCGGTGTCCTTGACGACCTTTTTCAGCTGCGTCGTGGCTTCGTCCAGGCGATCACGCCGAAACAGGAAGGCGCCGTAGTTATTGAGTGCCTGAGGGTCATTCGACTTCAGGCGTAATGCTTTGTGGTAATACGTCTCCGCCAGCTCGTATTCTTCTTCTGCCTCATATGCCACAGCAAAAAGTACGTGTGCTTCCACGGAACCAGGATCAAAACTGAGCGCTTTTTCCAGGGCACGTTTGGCGTTCGCCCAACTGCCGACAGTGATGTAACCTCTGCCCACTGCGAGCTGGGCCAGTGCCCTCTCGGCTTTTGGCGCAGGCTCCGGGAGACCCCCGCTGGACTCTGTCACACAGCTGGTCAATAACAGGACAGTCAACATCCAGAACGCATGCCTCATGCAAGCTCCTGCAGCGGTAGCCGGGTCGCCTCCGGTTTTTCGCTATCTCGATTCCGATACCGCTCCTGACGACGTGTTCGATCCGTGACCTGGCCCACCAACTGACCACAGGCGGCTGCAATGTCATCACCACGAGTGGTCCGGAGCATCGTGGCGTAACCCTGATTGAGCAGCACGGTCTGAAAACTGCGCACCGATTCCATGTCGGGACGTTCGAATCCAGAACCAGGGAAAGGATTGAACGGTATGAGATTGATCTTGCAGCGTACGTCGCGCAAGAGCAAAACAAGTTCATTGGCTTCACGCAGGCTGTCGTTGACACCACGCAGTAGTGTGTACTCGATTGTCAGACTGCGTTTTTCGCCGAGCACGCTCAGGTATTCGCGGCAGGCTGTAAGGAGTTCCTTGATCGGATACTTTCGATTCAGCGGCACCAGCTGGTCACGAAGCTCATCTCGGGGGGCATGCAGGGAAATGGCCAGGGACACATCGGTCATCGCCGCGAGTTTGCGGATCCCGGGCACCATGCCTGCTGTGCTCACAGTGACCCGACGCTTGGAAATACCAAAGACCAGGTCATCCATCAGCAGCGATGTGGCGTCGAGTACATTGTCAAAGTTGAGCAGCGGCTCACCCATGCCCATGAAGACGATGTTGGTCACCGCTTCGCCGCGTGTGGCCAGATCGCCATTGGCAATCAGTACCTGACCAATAATGTCTTCAACGGATAGATTGCCGTTGAATCCCTGCTTGCCCGTTGCACAAAACGTGCAATCGAGCATGCAGCCAACTTGCGATGAAACACACAGCGTGTTGCGTCCGCGATCTGGAATGAGCACAGTTTCGACACAATTGCCGTTGGTTACGCGCACGACCCACTTGACGGTCCCGTCGACACTGCGCGCGATCGAATGGATCTCGGGTAAACGAAAATTCAGGGTTTCCGACAACCAGTCCCGCTGTTTGCGTGACAGATCCGTCATTGCCTGAACGTCCGTAATGCCCTGGTGGTAGACCCACTTCATCAATTGCCGGGCGCGAAACTTCTGGTGCCCGGCAGCCACAAAAAACGCCTCCAGCTTGTCCCTGGTGAACGAATAAAAGCTGGTGGCACCGTTGCTCATGCTTTCAACTGCGGGAGCAGAGATCGTCAGATGAGAAGAAATACGCGATCTCGCGAGCGGCCGCTGCAGGTGAGTCCGAGCCGTGCACGGCATTGGCGTCGATGGACTCGGCAAAATCGGCACGAATGGAACCGGGCTGCGCCTCAGCGGGATTGGTTGCTCCCATCAGCCTGCGATTTACGGCGATGGCATTCTCTCCTTCCAGCACCTGCACAATGACCGGACCGGACCGCATGTAATCACACAGTGCTGTAAAGAATTTCTTGCCTTCATGTTCTGCATAGAAACCTCGCACCTGTGCTTCGGTTATTCGCATCATGCGCGCCGCGACGATGCGCAGCCCGCCTTTTTCAAAACGAGAATAGATTTCGCCGATGACGTTCCGCTGAACAGCATCAGGCTTAAGGATGGAAAGAGTACGTTCGACGGTCATTTGATCACTCCTGGGCTGAATCCATTGACGAAATGTGCTGCTGCTCATCCAGAGATCTCCGTCAGATCCGGCAGACACTCGATAAGGGCGCCTATATATGGGCGCCTATCTCTTTGAATTTATTGAGTTTTTAGGCGTTCGTTCGATTTGGGCGGCGTATTATACGTCAACCCCTCTGGATACCAACGCATTTCACGCAACCGAACTATCTACCCTCGCCCGCAACAACCTGGGGACGATCTCATACCCTGATCGGGTCGGGGTAACGGGATTGCGCCCGTCACCCCTCCCACACCACCGGACATGCGGACCCGCATCCGGCGGTTGGACTCATCGAAAACAAA
>JAYSTS010000077.1:0-7101 GCA_043719475.1 Gammaproteobacteria bacterium
GCCGCGTTTCGTCAAGTACTGCATGGATACTCCTTTTCTCACTTAACCCCGCGGTAACCCTTGTTTCCACGGACCTTGGATCTCGTCCTCGGCGTAAGCTTCAGACGCTGATTACTTCAAACACGCTTCACTTCAGACGCACTTCACTTCAGACGCACACTGAACGTCACGTCTCCCGTCTTGCCGGCTTCAAGCGCCTGCTTGAATGCCCAGCGAATCGTCGTGTAGTCAGCGGCTTGCGCTGCCGCCTGCACGTCGTCTTTCATCACTTTCAGATCACCGGGCTGACCAAAGGTCGTACCGGAGTCGACGCTGAAACTGATCTCCGTACCGCTGCCCTGCGCCGTCCCGTCCAGATAAACGGTATCCGGTGGCAACGGATTGGTAATCACGATGCTGCCTGCATCAACGACATCGGCTCCCTTGTTTGAGAAGCTGATGACGTACTGCAGCGTGTCGCCGGGAACAACATTTAATGCTTCAATCAGCCGGCGAACCGGCTTGTCGTCCTCGCCTGTCTCGATAACAACCTTGCTCACGGTCGTCTTCAATTCGACCTGAGCCTCGGCCGGTGTACTGAATCCAGCAACGATCAGCAGTGCCAAAATCACCGATGCACGCTTCAACCAATGCGGCACCTGCAATGCCGCACGACCCGCGCTGTCCTTTCCCTTTTGAAACATGGTTCCTCCGTTGTGAATTGACGCCGACATGGCATCGATCACCTTATGGTCGCAGAAAAGGTGATCACGTGGCTGCCGGTACTGCTACCGAGCATCCCGAGTGGCACCTGCAACAATCCCTGATTCTGATCAAACCCGCCCGCATCCAGACCGATGGGTTCAAAGTCGTCGTCCTCGATCAAGCCGTTGATACGCAGACTGCCGGTTATGAAAGCAAGCTCCGGCGGCAAGAGGTCTGTCAGGGTTGCACGCTCAACGGCACCGTCGCCGAGCACCACCACCTGCACTTGGTAATCAACCACCGAACCGGGACGCACCGCATCACTGCCATCAAGTGCACGCACTGCTAACGCCGACTTGTCGATGGTGACAACAGGCGCATCGATCTTGAAACCCGAAAGGTCGAAAAACACCGGTTCAGCCGGGCTGTGCGACAATCCAACCACCGCAGTCGAGCCGTTATCGCCAACCAGGAGGAAAGCCGTTCCGGGTAATGGAAAACCTGGCAAATCGGGATCATGCAGCCCGGTTTGCGCAAACAAGGTTGCCGACACGGCGCGCAGGCGTACTTGGCTCAAGGTGCTGGAGGTAATACCAGCGGGGATTTCTGCAACGACGTAGATCGAATGCTGTGCGTTGGCTGCAAAGGGCAGCGTGCTGCCTTCTATGTAGGGCAGATCACCGCCAGCGCCAACCTGCAATCCGGGTACGCCGTTCTGCTCGACGTACAAGGTCGTCGATACCGGGTCGAATCCGCCTTCATTGATGTTGCTCTGGAGACGAATTCCGTAGTCTTCGTCGCCGTTGCCGATATTGGTGACCAAAAAGGACAGGATCGCCTCTGTCATCGGCGAGTCTGTTGTCACGGGCTCCGCCTGCTCCGCAACCACAACTACGTCGAGTATTTCGTCGACCCGGGTGGTGGTGGTATTACTGCGGATGCTTTGGTCTGCGCCATCTACCGTGAAGTGCATGTCGGCGGTGTTGGGAATGATCGTCCCAGCTGAGGTCCCACGTGCTGCAGCCTGACCACCCAAGAGGCAAAGCGTCAGTCCCAACATCGACAGGCCCAACAGCCTCAGTCCCAACAGCCAGGTCGACACCACTCGGCGCGCACCTGCCCAAAGGCTGGTAACGCTCGAACGTGCTGGGTTGGCCTGAAAAAGCGACATAGTGCTGACGACACGACCTGAGATGACAAAACGCCGCCAAGTTTCAGGACTTCCGAGTCAACATTCCGTTAACCCGTTCAAATCCACAGCACTGCGCCTCATAAAGTGCGCCGGCTAAATGGCACTGCGTCAGGTAGGTAGCCTAAAAGTGGTTCAAGTGGCGCGGAGCGGCAGAATGTTGACGGTTTCGGTGACCGGATCGAAATCAACTACCGCTTCGCCCCGCTGTAGTTGTCTCTTTACCTGCTCACACTTGTGAGACAGCGACCATTCGCGCTCACCATAGTCGGTTCCTTCCTGCAGCACATAATTCTCAATGATCCCCTGCAGCGCTTCGGCCGAGAGCGAATGGACATCTATTTTCATATCATCTATCTACCGACACTCACTTGATCCCGACACTCACTTGATCCCGACACTCACTGATCCCGACACTCACTGACCAATCGCCAGCGATCTCTTCGACCTCGTTTGCAACGGCCGGCGCGTATTTCACCAGGCCTTGGGCCACGGTTAGTCTAAACACGAATATGCAATGTTTTGGCCTACTTTGTCTGTTCTTGTGGATCGTGCGCGGGCCGGACTCGACCTGCTATAACCCGCTCGAACCTCAATTGATGGTTGGCACGCTCGCACCGAACGTGATTGAGTGCACGCGTTCGACGCGTGCCCGTTGAATTCAAAGGACATTCAATGCATAACACTGACACGACAACACGCAATCCGCTGGCTACGCCATCTGACTGCCGCTGAACTCGTTACTTTGTTCCAACCGGATAGGGAACCATGGCAGAACAGGATCACATTCTAGTCGTCGAAGACGAACCGATTACTCGCGAACAGCTTGTCTCATATTTCGAAGACGAGGGATTTCGTGTTTCATCCACCGGCAGCGGTGATGAAGTGCACCGACTCATCCGCGATACAGACGTCATCCTCGTTCTTCTCGATATCAAGCTGCCAGGCAAGGACGGATTGACATTGACCCGCGAGGTGCGCGCGCACTCGGATATCGGGATCATCCTGGTCACCAGCAAAAACGAACAGATCGATCGAATTCTCGGGCTGGAATCCGGTGCCGACGACTACGTGACCAAACCATTCGATCCACGCGAGTTGCTCAGCCGCTCCCGCAATCTCATCCGCCGCGTGCATATTCAGCAGAGTCAGAAGCGCAAGGGACATACCCGTACCTTCGCAGGTTTCATGCTCGACCTGAACAAGCGCGAAATCATCGACCCAGACGGCGAAGCCTGTCAGTTGTCAGCCGGTGAGTATCAACTGTTGCTCGCCTTCATGGAAAAAGCCGGTGAAGTCATGAACCGCGATCAGCTGATGAACCGAATCCGCAATCGCGAATGGTTTCCGGATGACCGCTATATCGATGTGCTGGTCGGACAGCTGCGCAAGAAGCTGGGTGAGCGTGCGGCAAGCGCCAAGATCATCGCCACCATCCACGGCACTGGGTACCTCTTTACTCCAGAAGTGGTTTGACCGCGTCGGAAAAAATCTACGGGAGTGCAACGACCACTGTGCACCGGCAAGAGCACGGTGCGCAGTCGTTCATCATCAAGACACTCCAGCCGGAAGCGCGCACACCCCATGCAATCGCGCGCTACCAGCATGAATTCCACATCAATCAATCACTGACGAGCCCGTTCGTCTGTCGCGCGACCAGCTTTGACGAATCGGATTACTCCATCCGGTACGAAGATGTTGGCGGCGAATCACTACGCGAACTGAAACGGACACAAACGCTCACTTTCGATGAACGCGTTCAGATCGCGATCCAGATGGCTGATGCGATTCAGTCGATTCACGATGAAGGGGTCATCCATCGCGATCTGAATCCCGGCAACATCGTCGTCAACCTGCATCGCGCGGACCAGCAGGTCTGGCTGATCGACTTTGGCCTGGCAACACTCGCTCCCAGAGAAAACCAGAGTGCCGAGATCAGCAGCAGCCTGTCCGGCACCCTGCCCTACATCGCTCCGGAGCAGACGGGGCGTGTCAATCGGGTTGTGGACTACCGCACCGACCTTTATTCGCTGGGCGCAACGTTGTATGAACTGTTTGGCGGGAGACCACCGTTCGTCAAGAACGATCCGCTCGAGTTGATCCACGCGCATATCGCAAGTACGCCGGAACCGCTGAAATCCATTACCTCGGATGTACCGGGCTGGCTGTCCGAATTGATAGGAAAATTGCTGGCTAAACAGCCCGAAGCGCGCTACCAGAGTGGTGCAAGCGTCGCGGACGATCTGCGTGCTGGATTGCGCCAAGGCAACGTCACCGTGTTTCGTCTGGGTGCCACCGACTCTCCCAGCCAGCTTTCCATTCCGCGCAAGCTGTATGGCCGCGAAACCGGTTTCACCGCCTTCGCCGAATTGATCGAACGCTGTCAGGTCGGTGAATCATTGTTTTATCTGGCAACCGGCGGCGAAGGCATGGGCAAGGCAGCGCTTCTCGACGCGCTCGCTCACGACGCCAAACAGACGGGCGCCCTGGTCGCAAATTTCCATGCAACAAATTCCACCACGGATCGAAATCTGTGGACCAGCCTGTTGAGGTCACTGCTTCGGCAACTGCTTTCCGGTGCAGATGCGCAAAGCCAGCAACTGGTTGAGCGCATCGCGGCATGTCGCGGTGAATCCATGCAGGCGCTGGCACGGGGCTTTCCTGAGCTGGCAAGCCTGGTCGGCCAGGAAGGTGAGCGTGGCGCCTGGCAGGATGGCGTCGCCGAATTCATAACCGCACTGGCGCCGCGAGCATGTTGCCTGATTGTCCACAGCATCGACCTATTGACAGCGGATCGTCTGCAGAACCTGCTTGAAACCACCATCCGTTTTCGTCACGTGTTGCTGGTATGCAGCGCAGAAGTAACTGCGCTTCCAGCCTTTGACCAACCCAAGATTGCAACCAAGACGCATCGTGAAGTCCTGCAGAATCTGAACAAAGGCAGCATTCGCAACCTGTTGGCGGACATGCTTGGACACAGTCAGCCCAGAGTTCGCGAACTGGCCAGCGAGCTGCACGCCAAGACCGACGGTTTACCCTCACATCTGATCGCGCTGATCTTCGAGTTGCACAATAACGGGTTGATCCATCGCGAAGACGCAAGCGGACAGTGGGCCTGGAACATCGAGACCATCCGCGCCCATTATTTTTCGCACAGCACCAGCGAACACGTGGAAAATCAATACCACGCGCTTGCGGCTGCTACCCGTCAGGCTCTGGCCCTGGCCGCCTGCATCGACCTGCAATTCGATTCGGATATGCTGAGTGCATTGAATACCGAGTCGATGACGAGCACGTCCGCGTCGCTGCGCAGTGCAATCACCGAAGGCCTGCTCTATTCCGACGGTAACAACTACAGTTTTTCGCATCCCCGGGTACGCGCAATCATCTATGGCAGCAATCCGGAAGAGCGCCGTCGACAAAACCATCGCCAGATAGCCGCCTGGTATCGCGCACATCCCACCGCCTTCGACAACACGCTGCTGCAGATCACCGCGCACCTCAATGCCGCTTGCGATCCAACCGCTGACGCTGACAGTGATCGTCGCGATCTGGCCGAGCTGAATCTGGCCGCCGCTCGTCTGCAACTAGAGAGTGCACGCTACCAACAGGCTTACAAAGGGGCAAGAACTGGCTTATTGCTGCTCCCCCTCAAAGATCGCAATGGCATAACGCACCGTGAACTCGTGGATACAGCCGCGGAGGCTGCCTTTCTGTGTGGTGACCTGGAACAACTCGAGCACCTCCTGCGACCCGGGTTGCCAGTTACCAGCACCTTACGCGAGTTAGGCGTACGGGCAGCCCTGATGCGCAACGATCTGGTGCAGTCACGGCAGCTCGCGCTGACTCATCTACTCGAGCTCAAACACACTCCGCTCTATCGTCCCTTGAGCAGTCTACGTATTCAGGTCGCCCGTTGGGTGAAGGAACCACGCCTGGCTGGACTGGAACCTGAGTCATTGCATCTGGCTGCCACATTAACCGACGCACGGACGCAGCACGCGTTCCGCCTTGTGTGTTACCTGCTGCATGCCAATCGGCTCATGCGGGCACCAGGCAATCGCAGATTTTCCGAGGACGTTCTGCAGCGCGCTTTGCAGTTTGGTTACAGCGCCGAAGTTGGCTTCTGTTTTGCCGAGCGCGCCAGCATCGCGATCGAAGACGATGACATCGAACTGGCCACGCACCTGGCGACCAATTCGCGTCTGCTGGCAGATCGATTCGTCGATGACCGACTGGCCATAAGGTCGCTGATTCTCCTGCATGGTCAGGTCGATCCCTGGACCTCCGCGTTCGATGTTTCACTCAAGGCTCTGGCGACGCAAGTGGCCCACGCGACACAGGCCCGTGATTTCGAGTCAGCAGCCACCGGCTGCGTGTTCTATGGAATCAACGGGCTGATGCAATCGCGGGAGATGAGTACCCTGCGCCGTGAATTGGCAGACAGCCTGGAGCAGCTGGAGCAACCGGGTAACGTCACCGGTGTAAACCTTGCCAGCTTCATTCAGCGCTTCATCGGCAGCCTGCTTGGGGAGACCGACGAATCCCTGGCCAGCGACGCGACCCAACTGCCGATCAACAATCCAAGTGACGTCTTTGCCTTCGCCGTGGTGTACGTGCTGCGCAGCTGGTATGCCGTCATGTTCAATGATTTCAAAGGCGCAGCGGTCACAATTGCGCTTGCCGAACAACATGTGCAGGCGCTGGCCAGCTCTCCAGCGCTCATGCTGCATCAGGTGTGCGCCTCGATCGTCAAACTGCGAAACAAGGATCCCGACGCAAGACGCGTTGCACGCCGTCACCTGCGATCGCTCCATCGTGCACAACACAACGGCTGTCGCCTGGCTGGCAGCAAGCGATACCTGGTCGAAGCAGAACTGGCGTGGTTCGAAGGCAGGACGTCGACAGCGCTCGAAGCTTGGGAAAAGGCTGCTGAGGAAGCACGACGATCGGGACTCGCCGCCGACGAAGCACTGGCCTACGAACTCGCTGCTCGATCCTGCGAGGACCGCGGCCGAACCGACTTTGCCCGTCTCTTCATCCGCAACGCCTATCTGGCCTGGCAACGGTGGGGAGCCGTTGCCAAGGCAGCGGAACTCGAACGGGATTTTCCCGGCTGGTTGCATGAAACTGCGGATCAGCGCGCTCAAGGCTCGTTGTCTGTGGGTGATCTCGTTGATCTCACGATCCGTGATCTGCACACCGCTTCGGCCAGTGTCGAGACGGTC
>JAYSTS010000078.1:0-55296 GCA_043719475.1 Gammaproteobacteria bacterium
ACGGTGCGCGGCACCACTGATGTCGAAACGACGTCCATACACGTCAACTACAAGGAGCTGGTGGATATCGTCCACGTCGGCAATCGAGTGACCGTCGACAATGGACTGATCAATTTTGAAGTCCTCAAAAAGCAGGATCAGACGCTCGTCTGCAAAGTTGTCGATGGTGGTTTGCTGGGTAGTCGACGCCATGTGAATCTCCCGGGAGTGCGGGTCAATCTGCCGGCCATCACGGACAAGGATCGCGACGATATCGAGTTCGGCGTTGCCAATGACATCGATTTTGTAGCGCTCTCCTTTGTGCGCGATGTGGATGACATTCACAGTCTGAAAACACTGCTGGGGCGCAAGTCCGACAAGGTCAAGATCATCGCCAAGATCGAAGATCGCGAAGGGGTGCGCAATGTCCATCAGATTATCCAGGCATCGGACGGGGTGATGGTTGCGCGTGGTGATCTCGGGATAGAAACAGATATCTCGGATCTGCCGAACATCCAGCGCCAGATCGTGCATTCCAGTGCCGTATACGGCAAACGCTGCATCGTCGCGACCCATCTGCTGGAAAGCATGATCACGAACCCAATACCCACCAGGGCAGAAGTTACCGATGTCGCCAACGCAATCTACGAAGGTGCTGATGCGGTGATGTTGTCCGGCGAAACCAGCGTCGGAGCTTATCCGGTTCGCTGTGTGGCCCAACTGCACGCCATCGCCGAGCGGACCGAGCGGTGGCCTGGCCTTGGTTATGAGAAGGACCTCGAAGCACAATCCGACAAACAATACATGACGATTCATGCTGTTGCGCTGGCGGAGTCGCTGCGCGCCGATGGCATCGTCGTCATCACTCGGCGTGGTGTCACGGCAGATCTGGTGACTGCGGCCAGGCCACCAAAGGTACCGATCTATGCGTTCACGAACAGCAGCCAGACACGACGTCGCCTGGCGCTCAATCGGGCGGTGTACGCCCATCGTACGGCTTTCAGTTCAGATCCTGAGCGGACGTTGCAAACCGCGTTTCGCACCTTGCGCCAGCGGGAAGGGTTGCCGGCCATGGCCAAGGTCGTCGTCATCTCGGATGTATTGGCCGGGCAGAACAGCGAAGCCATCCAGATCCGGTTCATCCCCTGATGAGGCAACACTGCATGCAGCTGACCAGACTTCTCGTTCTCGCGATCATTGTTCTGCTGACGGCCCAGGCGATGGCTGCACCGAAGCGGATCAAATTCGACAACGGTGACGTCTACTTCGGCAAGGTCAAGGACGGCAAGCGGACCGGGCAGGGGGTCTATACCTGGGCCAACGGCAACCGCTATGAAGGCACGTTCGCTGACAATTCACTGCACGGACAAGGTACCTACATCTGGAAGGACGGTAGGACCTATTCCGGTTCGTTCGTCGATGGCAAACGTGAAGGCATCGGTGAGTTGATCTGGCCAAACGGGGATCGTTACGCCGGCGGTTTCAGTGCCAATCAACCTAATGGTGAAGGCACATTCAAATGGTCCAACGGGGATCGGTACACCGGCAGTTTCGTAGATTCCCAGAGAACGGGCAAAGGAACGTTCACCTGGGCCAGTGGTGATAGCTACAACGGTGATTTCAGCAAGGGAGTGCTGAACGGCAACGGTACTTTCCAGTGGCGGGACGGCAGGCGGTATGTCGGCACGTTTGTCGGTGGTCTGAAATCCGGTACGGGTCGATTGGAATGGCCAAACGGCAATCGATACGAGGGCGAATTCAACGGTGACGTGCGCGCTGGCCTGGGACGATTTTTCTGGCGTGACGACACCATCTATCAAGGCCAGTTTGCCAACAATCGCATGCATGGCTTTGGTGTCAAGGCACTGACCGACGGGAGCCACGAATTGCAGCGCTGGGAAGAGGGTACGCTGAAGTCGAGTCAGCCCATTGTCCCGGACCGACGATGCCGATTGAACATTCGCGGTGAGGAGTGGGTATTTGCCAGTGACAAGTGTATCAACGGGTTAGCACATGGCGACGGTATGGCGGTGCACCCTTCCGGGGACCGGATCATACCGCGTGGGGTCTTTGTGCTGGGCAATCTCATACAGGGCGAAGTTTTTTCGTTACGACCGGCGCGCGGCTGACGCAGATGCTGGAACTTCCTGGATATCAGGTTGAACAGCGGATCGGTCGAGGCGGCATGGCTGAGGTCTGGCTGGGTGTACAGAAGCGGACTGGCCGGCGTGTCGCAATCAAGAGTGTCGTCCCGGAGCTCGTACGACACCATGATTTCCGCGAGCTGTTTGCCAGCGAAGGGCGGATCAATTCACGACTGAATCACCCGTCGATCGTGCACATCCTGGAGGTGATCAATCAAGGACAGGATCTGGCGCTGGTACTTGAATATCTCGACGGTGGTGATCTGCACCAGAGACTGGCGCTCGGGCTTCATATGTCTACGGCTATCGCCGTCATCAGAGATCTTTGTCGAGCGCTCGACTACGCGCATGGGCAGGGCGTCATTCACCGCGACGTAAAACCCGAGAACATCCTGTTTCGCGAAGATGACACGCCGGTGCTGACCGATTTTGGTCTGGCGCGATTACTCACTCGGGGTAATTCTCGGTCCGCCTACGGCACGGTATTTGGCAGTCCGCAATACATGAGCCCGGAACAGGTAACCGGGCTGCCGCTGGATGGACGCTCTGATCTCTACAGCCTTGGAGTCGTGTTCTACGAGATATTGACGGGCGATGTTCCTTTCAAGGGGGAGGATACATCCGTCATCGCAACCAAACATCTACAGGAACCCATTCCGCGCTTACCAATCCACCTGGCCGTGTTTCAGAGCGTGATTGATACCATGCTTGCCAAAAAACCCGAGCTTCGATTCCAGACCGGTAGCCAGATGGCTGATGCACTCGAAGCAGTCCGCAGTGATGGAGCGGTGCCTAACGTTACCATTCGGACTGAAGCGGTCACATCACAGGAAATCCGGGCGGTCACCGGCAGCATATTGGTGACATTGAAAGACCCACGTCGCCAGGCCGAACGAGGTCGGCGCAGGCAACGCCGTCGATTGGTTTCGCTGTCCCTGGCCACCGCAACTGGCATCGTTGCGCTCAGCATGACCGGGTATTGGATCGCCACGCATCCTGAGCGTCTGCAACGCCTGTTGGCGGACGTAGGCATCACGGAACGGCCGGGACTGGCGGAAGCATGGAACGAGGCTCGATCGTTGCGCCAGGATCCCAGTCAGGGATTACGTGCCCTTGTGGCAGCGTATGAGCGGGTGTTGACCATTGATCCACTGCATGAAGGGGCGCAGGCAGATATCGGCAGTCTGGCGGATGAGTGGAAACTAACGATTCGTACGGCGATGGCGGAAAGCAATTTTGGAACGGCCGAGGCACGACTGGCGGAGGCACGGCTGGCCTTTCCCGATGATCCTGAATTTGAAGAATTCCTGATTCAACTGGACGACAGGCGCAACGCGGAAGCCCTGCTTGCCAGCACACAGGCACTGCTGCGCAGCCATGGTTTGTCCGATGCTCCATCGGCCACGGCTGCCATCCAGGCGTTCAACGAGGTGATTCGGCTGGCACCCGGCCACCTCGAGGCTCGTGCCGAACTGGATGCCATCGCCGAGCACTATGCTCGGCTTGCGGCAGATCGAGTGGAGGCAGGTGACATGCAGGCAGCCATCGGTCATCTGGACCGGGCGAGCACTGCAAATCCAGCCTTGCCGGCAATAACCACCATTCGTCAATCGATTCAGCAGGCAAACTCGACGCTGGCAACGATTGCCGAGTTTCTGGAACAAGCCCGTGCACACCGGGAATCGGGTGCGCTGGTGACGCCAACCGGCGACAATGCAGCTGCCTTGTACCATCAGATATTGTCGATCGACCCGGTTAATTCCATTGCCAAACAAGGCTTGAATGAAGTCGTGGCACAGCTGCGTGCGATGGTCGCCGCCCAGATTCGAAGAGGTCAATTCGGAAACGTGGCCGAGATCATTTCACAGGCAAGTTCCGTCAATCTTGACCCGGCGGCCATTGAAGAGTTCAGGAAGCAGTTGATCACAGAACAGACGCGGATTGGGAATCTCAACCGGCTGCTTGAGGAGGCTCGCAGCTACATTGCTGAAGGCTTCCTGACTCAGCCCGACGGTGGTAATGCAGCACTCAGCCTGCGGGAGGTCCAACGTCTGGATCCAGCCAACAAGGAGGCGGAACGATTGCTCAAACAGGTGGCACAACGGCTTGCGCGGGTAGCCCAGGAAGCTAAAGCGGCCAATCTTCATCGTGAAGCTCAGGAGTACCTCGACCTGGCGCTGGCCATCGTGCCCGGTGTGACCGAGTGGCAGACATTGCGTGATGAGTGGTCGAGAGCATTGATCAATGAACGCTGATCTTACCTACACATTGCAGCATGACGGCGATTCAGTTCCCGTGGTCGGCAGCCTGACACTCGGGCGTCACATCGACAACGATGTCGTGATCGCTGGAGAAGACGTCCTCGACTTCCACCTCCGTGTCGAATTGAACGAACGCGGTCCGCAGGTCATGCCGCTTGGCAACAGCAACTTCACCGTGAACGGTCAAGAGCTAGATCATGCCGTCGGACTCATCGTCGGTGATCTGCTCGGCGTCGGTTCTGCTTCGCTGGTCATCGGTGTGGAGCGTGAACTCACCTCATCGATCCGCGGCTGGCGACTGGTTGACGAGCAGTCTGGTCACACCACCGAGCTGGGGCCTGATCTGATGGTCGGTCGCCACCCGGATAGCGGTCTCCAGGTTGAGAGCGAACATGTATCGCGGCGCCATGCGCGGTTATTGCAGGTTAGCCACGCACTTTGGTTGCAGGATCTTGGTTCTGCGAACGGCACCCGGGTGAACGGCAAACCAGTTATCGGCGGTTGCCGTTTGATGCACGGCGATTTTATCCAGTTTGATGAAGTCGGCTTTCGACTGCATGGCGCAGGGGAGCACCTGACGCTGGTGCGGGCATTTGCGGACTCAGACCTTTCGCCTATCGGTGTGCAAACGGAGTCCCGGCATGAACCTTCACAGGATCGTGTCAGCGAAGTGGTTGTGCCGATCGAAACCAGTGTCCGGCGGCGGGTGCAAGCCATGCCACAGCTGCAGCCAGGACAGGCGCGACTGGTAGGACTGACGGAGCATGTCGTTGGTCGAACCTGGCCGATTCCGCTGGGTCGAAGTCGACTGGGCAGTGGCAGCCAATGCGAGATACGCATTGAACATGCAAATCTCGCAGAAATTCATGCTGAGGTGGTAGCACGTCCTGAACATACGGTTATCACGGCGCTGCAGTCTGATACCGGGCTGGTTCTGAATGGCCAGCCGCTGCGTATTGGTGATCTTGGCGATGGCGATACTCTCGAAATTGGCGGGCTGCAATTTCGCTTCCAGCAGGCGAAGGCACGAAGACCTGAGCCGATAGTCAATTGGAAGCGGCTGACGATTGTGGTGCTGGTTGTCGTCATTCTTACTGCGGTCGTGCTCGCCTTTTTTTAAATTCGGGAGTTCTAAATTCGCATGCAGACGGCTATTCTTGCCGCCCTTCCAGACCGGTCAAACAGGCGAATCTAACATGGCAGTCAGGATCCCGTATCGGCGTGAACTCAGTTTTGAATATGGTCGGGTCGATACTGTTGCGCCAGGCATACGTCGAGTAATCGCCAAGAACCCGAGCCCGTTTACATTCCATGGAACTGGCACCTACATTCTTGGCACCGGCAATGTAGCTGTCATCGATCCGGGTCCCGCTGATGCGGAGCACATCCGCAATGTGCTCGCAGCCACCGCGGGCGAAAAGATTTCACATGTCCTGGTGACGCATACCCACATGGATCACTCACCGGGCTGTGCACTGCTGCGTCAACATACTGACGCCAGTACCTACGGTTATGGGCCGCATGGTGCGGGCAAGATTGCGGTAGGTGTTGTCGTCGAAGAGGGCGGTGACATGGACTTCAATCCGGATGTCCAGGTCAAACACGGGCAAGTGATACAAGGTGGTGACTGGAGCGTGGAGTGCGTCTATACGCCTGGTCACACCTCAAACCATATGTGCTTTCAGTTGCGTGAAGGCAAGGCGTTGTTTACGGGTGATCATGTGATGGGTTGGTCAACCAGCGTCATTTCGCCACCCGACGGCGATATGTCGTCGTACATGCAGAGTCTGGAGTTGCTGCTCAAGCGCGATGATGTCGTGTACTGGCCAACACATGGTCCGTGCATCGATCAACCGAAAACGCACGTACAAGCCTTCATCGACCACCGGCGCGAGCGGGAAGCGCAGATCGTGAACTGCCTGCAACAAGGCGTCGCACGAATCGTCGACATGGTCCCGCGCATGTACACAGATACTCCAGAGTTCATGTATCCCGCCGCGGGCCGCAGCGTATTTGCAGCGTTGGAATACATGGTCGCTCGCGGGGTGGTGAAAACGGATGGAACACCAGCACTCGATGGATCCTATCGTTCTGTCTGAAGGCGAACGTACAC
Source organism: Gammaproteobacteria bacterium (assembly GCA_043719475.1). Lineage (GTDB taxonomy): Bacteria > Pseudomonadota > Gammaproteobacteria > Pseudomonadales > Azotimanducaceae > SYFY01. The sequence goes on from JAYSTS010000078.1 coordinate 6,498, forward strand.
GACCTTCTGCAGGAGAGCCTCCTGCAGTGGGACCTTCTGTAGTTGGACCTTCTGTAGTTGGACCTTTGGCAGTGGTTCCCACTGCCTGCGGCACAGCTGCTTCAAACTGAATTCACCGCGCGAAGTGCTTCTTGCGGTGGTGCCTGGACGATCGCCAGTGGCAACTGCACCATGATGGCGACGCCTGAACCATCGACGAGATTCATGGCCCGCACGAACCCGCGATGGTGTTCGACGATGATGCGGACAACGTACAGCCCCAGGCCAAAGTGCAGTCTGTTGTCCTGACTGCGATGACTGACCATCGAGTCAAACAAGGTTCGCTCTGCCTTGGCGGGCAGCGTCGGTCCACGATTGGCAACCGTGATCTGCAGATAATCGCGGAACGTGTCGAGTTGCACCTTGATTGGGCTGTTGGAGCGATGAAAGTCGATGGCATTGTCGATGATTTTGTCGAGCATCTGCTCGATACGATAGTCGGCTACTTCCGCCAGTACCGGACGATCTGGACCTTTGTAGACAAAGCTGCAGCCCGTGTGTGAGACGCTGCAATTGTTGACGTAGTTGTGCACCAGTTCGCCGACGTCGATGACCTCCATCTCTTCTGCCTGCAGTGCGTCGTCGAGGTTTGCGGCATCGGCGAGGTTCTGGACGATTGAGCCGATCCGCAGCACGCCGCGTCTGGCGCTCTCGAGATACTTGCTCTCTTGTACGCCTGGCAATTCAGAGGCCAGATTGTCGAGTGATGTGCTCAGTGTGTTCAGCGGGTTGTTTATCTCGTGGCGCAGGGTGCGCGGCATGTTTTCGAGAAAGGTATTGTGCTGGTGCAGCTTTGACAGCATGCCGGACACGCTGCGCGCCAGATCACCGATCTCGTCACCCGATTCCATCTCTGCGCGCAGTGACGGTGTGCGCAGTCGTCCGTAGACGTCGATGGCCTTGCTCGCCTCACGTCGCAGGTTGCGAATGCGCCAGGCGAGGCGAGCTGCATAAGCAATCAAGGACAGCACAACGCTGAGCAGACTGACCACGGACACCAGCACCACCTGCTCCAGGCTTGATCGCTGGAAGGTATTGATGGCATCGATGTTCTCCTCGACGACGACAGAACCGACCACTTTGCCTTCTGCCGATGAAATCGGATGTGCTGCCATGATCACCATCTGATCGGAACCCACCTTCCGACGACGGGCTATGGGTTCTCCCCGAAGCGTCGCTGCAATGACTTCGTTGGACGTCTTGCGTGATTCGGAAATACTCATGGCATCGGGATCGTAGCGTTCACCGGTCGTAATGCGATGCAGCAGCGGACGAACGCGCTCGAACATCGATCGCGCCCAGCCAAACATGCCGTCCGCTTCCGGTGTGGACGTAGGCTCTGGAATCGTCCCGGTTTCAGCTCGAACACGACCTCGTTCATCCAGTACGACGATGCGGGCACCGGCATAACCAAGGCCATCCACGATGCGGCGCACTTCGGGGGACTGCAGCACGACCAGATCAAACCCTTCCTTGTCCGCAGCGGGCAGCGTGTGCGTGACATGAGTTATGGCCTTTGAATCAGCGTCATCGATATCGACGAACGAGATATCAAAGTGGCGTTTCGATCCCAGCAGATCCAGCGGCAGTCTGAATTCAAAGTCGAGCCCGTTGGTGGTTGCCGCCATCGCGGCCTGTACTTGCAGTTCGGGAGGACCATCGGCAGCAAAACGCCACTCACTGTCCATGACATAGGTCGTCAACGGACCCACTGGTGAGCCAACCAGTGCCAGGCGGCCGTCTTCTCCATCGGTCCTGATATAGCTGATCCGCAAGTGATCAGATTGATCCAGACGCAGTCGTTTTTCATCGCGATAGATACGATTGGCATCTTGCACACGAACGAATCCGTAAAGCTGACCGTTACGTTCGCCGAGAATCATGCGCAGGTCGGCGTCCTGATCGCCAGTTTGCGAGCCGAAACCAATCATGGAGTCCTCGAGCACCATCCCCCAGTCGTCACCTAGGCCATCCAGCCGTACCGGCTCGGCCAGGGGTTGCACGAACAACGGCTCGTAGTCGGAAGTATTGACCGGCAAGTCGTTGAACAGGCTGTCGCGACCGTTGAAGAGAGTAGCGATTCCCTTAGCCTTGAGGAGCTGCGTATTCCGCTGTCCTTCAAGCAGCAAGCGCTCCATCTCAACGACCTGTCGGTAGCTGAAAAACGGCACCACCATCAGGAACGACCCCAGCAGGGCAAGTTTGGTGCCGATGCGCGGACCACGGAATCTTCTGAACAATTTCATGGAGGGGACTGGTTATTCGACCCAGCGATAGCCAAAGCCATACTCGCTTTTGATGTGCGCAAAGGCAGGATCGAGACGTTCGATCTTCTTGCGGATGTTGCGCATGTGGGTATTGATGGTGTTGTTCGTAACCAGACTCTGCATGGTGGCATTCATGAGTGTTTCGTAGCTGACCGCACTGCCGGGATTACGCACCAGTTTTGCGAGCATGCGGAATTCGGTTCCCGACAGATCCACTCGCAAGCCTTTCCATGACGCGAGCAGTGCGTCCTGATCGAGGGTCAGATCACCGATCCGACGGGCGGTGGCACCGTGCTCCTCTCGTTGTTCCTGACGCGCCTGATTGATGCGCAGCAGTGAGGAGATCCGTTCCGCCAGATAGTCCAGGGAAATAGGTTTCGGCAGATAGTCCCAGGCGCCCAGTCGCAGGCCGGAAATCTTGTCGATCTCATTGATCCTTTCAGTCAGAAAGATTACGGGCAATTGGGGCGCCCGACTCAGCAGATCACGACAGAGCTGGAATCCAGCGTCCACCTCCTCGCCGAGGATGATGTCCAGGATGACAAGGTCTGGCAGTTCACGATCGAAGCTGGCCAGGGCTTCTTCCCGGCTTTGAAATGCCTGTACGCGATAGCCCTTGGAGGTAATCGCATCCGAGTAGTTGGCGCGCTGATCTGGATCGTCTTCGACAATCGCTATGGTCTTGGCCATGGTGGATGTCCGGTTGGCCTTAAGTATTGAAGCGCAGATTCTAGCCAGTTTTGAGTTTGTGAGCCCCAGCGTTATTGTGCGCTCCCATTCCGGCTGGAAGCCCGCTTTGTTCGCTGAACTCCTGACACCCGAACGATTGCTCGAAATTTTCGGGTTGGTTTCCGGGCTCGTCTGTGTGTGGCTGATGATCAAACAGAACGTGCTCACGTTTCCAATCGGGCTTGTTTATGCCGTGGTCTCAGTGCTCATCATGGCACGCAATCAACTCTATGCGGACGTGTTGCTGAATGCCTACTACGTGGTCATCAACGCCTATGGCTGGTGGTATTGGTCGGTCAAGAAAGAGGAGCAGGGGACGGAACTGGTGGTCAGCAGGGTTACAGCAAAAACCGCAGCAGGTCTGTTCGTCATCGGAGTGTTTGGTGTCATCGCCATGATCGGGCTGTTGTCCAGTTACACGAGCGCCCAGCAGGTCATCCTCAACTCGATCACGACGACGATGAGCTTTATTGCCATGTGGATGAGCGCCCGCAAGCTGGTAGAGAACTGGTTGATCTGGCTGGTGGTGAATGTGTTGAGTGTCGGCCTGTATTTTTTACAGGGAATCTATCCGTACGCGTTACTTTATGCGGTCTACCTGGTGATGGCGGTGCAAGGCTATCGTGAATGGATGGCCAGCATGAATCGCAGTGCCCCGCACAAACCGTTGCCCGACACGCAAGCGTCATGAGCGTTCGATTGATCGCGATTACCGGTGCCGAGAGCACGGGTAAAACCACACTGGCTCAAGCACTCGCGGAGGCGTTACCAGGCCAGCTGGTCACCGAGGCCTCTCGTGACCTGCTGGCGCCGGGTGCGGTGTATGACCTGGATGATGTGGTCGCCATCGGGCGTGAACAGAATCGACGGGAAAACACTGCACTGCAATTGACCAGCAGTTGGGTGGTCGCCGATACCGATCTTCTGGTCATTCGCATCTGGTTGCAGGAACGCTTCCAGGTGTGGCCGGAAGCACTTGAGCCGCTGTGGCGTCTGCAGACCCCGCGGTTATGGATACTCACGGCGCCGGATATCCCCTGGGAGCCCGATCCCCTGCGTGAAAATCCGCATGATCGAGAACGGCTGCACGGGCTGTATCGACACTATCTGTCTGCATCGCAGACGCCGTGGGTCGAAGTCAGTGGCTCAGTTGAATCGCGTCTGCAGCAGGCATTACGATTTGTGGGTCGGCCAGGCTGAACGATAGCCGCGCAGATTCACAACTGACAAAGCTGCGCGAGCGCGTGGTCGCGCTGTGCCAGCACCTCCGGACGAATATAACCAACACCGATTTCATGTTCTGCCCAGGCGTACTCGCGTAGCCAGAATCCGCAGATTGCGTGGTCCAGTCTGTCAGCCACAGTGGATGTCGCAAGGCTCGCTCTGTCACCGTAGTCACGCGCCATTTCTACCAACGTGGGATGGTCAACCTGCACACCCAGGCCAAGTGTCACCAGATCGAACAATGGGTCGTTGGTGCCCACCCACTCCCAATCGAGCGTACGCCAACCATCGGTTGCGCAAAGAATGTTCCAGGGGTTGAGATCATTGTGGGTGGTCTGCTCGGGAAGATCACGCCGGGATTGACGAGCACGTGCACGTGCCACAGCGTGTCCTCGAACGCCTTTCAACTGCCATTGGGCCAGCCACACATCGACCCGCGCCGCTAGACCATAACGTCGTGCAGTTTTCGGTAGTCGGCTGTGCAGGCCAACAAGGTAACTCACCAGTTCAACAGGTGTGGCCTGTGTTTGTGCCAGCAATGGGGCTTCGATCCAGGCCGTCAGCAAAGCACCTGTCACCGCATCATAAGCCACCGTGCGAACGCCAATGTCGGCTGGCAGGCTGCTGAGCCACTGAGCTTCAAACGCCAGTTCGGCGTGTTGAGGACAATGGCCTGGGGTACGTAGCGCGAACCTGCGATCATCGATTCGAATCCGGTAGTTCGCGTGTGCATAACCACCAGGCAGATGGGCTTCGATGATCACGGACGACCGTGGCCATTGCGGCATCAGATCAACCACCAGGCTGATCAGCGTCGCCGGATCATGCAGAATGGTCTGGCTCATGGTCGCTCAGCATACAATGACTGCCATGGATCTTACCCTGAACCGTTTTGTTCACGCTCTGCGGGCTGCCGATGTCGAGGTTTCTCCAGCCGAAACCCTTGATGCACTGGCCGTTGTGCAGCAGGTGGGTTTGGCAGACCGCCGTCTGCTGCAGGATGCACTGCGTCTGACGCTGGCGAAATCGGTCTCCGAAAAACACGCCTTCGATCGTTGTTTCCCCACGTTTTTTGATGGTTTACCCGTGCACACCAAGCCCAGGCAAAGTGTGCTCGCGCAAATTGATGCTGACGAATTTCTAGCCGAAGTGCGTGGGCTTGCGCATTCCGCATTGACCGAAGTCGTCGGTATGGTGCTCCGGGACGACCGGACCGGATTGTCACGTCGTGTGGTTGGTGCCGTGGATCGAAACGCAATCGATGCGATGCAGCACCTGCGGGACAAACCACCCCTGATCAACGCCGGCGCATTGCTTTTGGGGCTGCCGACTCTCGATAACCTGCGGGGTTCGGGTGGAACGGTCGCGAGCACGGCTGCTTATGTCCGGCAGTACCTCACGCAGCAGCTGAAGGACTATGTCGATACTCAGTACCGCCTGACGGTTGATGCCACCGGCCAGCGCTCCTTGCTTAAGGCGGCGCTCGCCGCCAACCTGCAACAGCTGCCACCGGGTTATCACGCCGAAGTTGAGCGTGTCGTGGACAAGCTGGCTGATCGATTGTCGCGCCGCTATCGTCGTAAGCGACGCCGTGATCATCGTGGTCAGCTGGATATTCGCCGCATGTTGCGTCGAAATGTGGCCTACGATGGCGCGCCGGTGAATGTCTACTGGCGTCGTCAGAAGCGTGAAAAGGCGAGCATTTTCCTGGTGTGCGACATCAGTAATTCGGTTGCGCAGATCGCTCGGTTTCTGTTGTTGCTGCTGTACAAGCTTGGCGCGGTGTTGCCGGGTGTGCGCAGTTTTGCGTTCTCCAGTGCGCTGGGTGAGATTACCGCCCTGATGCAAAACAAGGATTACCACACGGCGATCGAGACGGCCGTTGTGCAGCATGGGCGGGGAACAACGGACTATGGCCGGGCCATGCATGATCTGCAGACTTTGGCAGCGAAGGACATCAATCGAAAATCGGTACTGGTATTCCTGGGTGATGCACGCTCCAACCATTTCCCTTCACGTGCAGACCTGTTCCGCAGCATGGCAAAACAAGCCGGTCAGGCGTGGTGGTTGACACCGGAAACTCAGGATCGTTGGGATACCGGAGACTGCGTATTGCACGAGTACGCGCCGCATTGTCGCGCAGTCCTGACCTGCAACAAACTCGCCGACATCGAAAGATTTGCCGAACAACTGGTGCAACTGGCGACCGATCGCTGAGTCGATGGCTGGCCGGACTTCTTTTCAGTTCACGGAAGCCACATAGCCCATCGTCGTGCCAATGCTGTCGTGCACCACCACATCGGCAATGTCATCGAGTGGGGTTGTTTCACGATTCACAATGGCTAGTTTTGCACCCCGTCGCTTGGCGTATTCGGGGAAACCAGCGGCAGGAAACACGACCAGGGAGGAACCCAGTACGATCATGAGGTCACAGGCTTCGGTTGCTTCCTGTGCGCGTTGCATCTCGAGCTCCGGCATGGATTGCCCAAACGAAATCGTTGCACTCTTGATGATGCCGCCGCAGCGTGTACAGGCGTCCACCCGGTCAAAACGACGGTAGTCCGCTTCAACGGCGGCGAGTTCATATCGTGTGAAACAGCGCAGGCAGTGGGCGTAGGTTGTGTTGCCATGGAGTTCGATCACCTGGTCAGGATGTACTCCGGAGTTCTGATGCAGGTTGTCGACATTCTGGGTGATCACTGCGCATGCCTTGCCGCTATTCACGAGCGTTGCGACTGCGAAGTGGCCACGATTGGGTTTGGCATTCTCCATCACACGCTCACTTTCGAAGCGGCGACGCCAGGACTCCTGACGTACGTCGTCGGAGGCCATGAAGTCCTGGAACTGGATGGGTTTTATCTTGGTCCACAGCCCCGTGCCAGGGCTGCGAAAGTCGGGGATGCCGGACTCCGTGCTGATACCGGCGCCAGTGAAGAAGACGATGCGCTTCGCGGATTCAACCAGCACACGCAAACGGTCGGCCGACATACTCGTTCCTCATTGCAAGGTCAGGCAATCTGATCTTTCAGACTCGAACCTGTCAACATGATGCGTATGATGCGCAAGGCGCAGAAGGGGATTACAGAAGGGGATTGAAGATGCACAAGCTGGAAATGTTTTTTGACTGTTCAAGCCCCTGGACCTGGTTGGGCTTCGAATCACTGCAACAGATCCTGCCACGCTTGTCATGCGAGGTGGTGTATCGCCCGTTCCTGGTGGGCGGTGTTTTTAATTCGGTCAATCCCAGCGTGTACCAGAATCGAGAAAACCCGGTTCCCGCCAAACAGAAGTACTACAACAAGGATCTGCAGGATTGGGCCAGGCTCATCGGCGTTGAAATCGGGAACCCGCCGGTATTTCCCGTGAATTCGGTCAAGGTCATGCGAGGTGCCTTTTTTGCCCTCGAACGGGATTGCCTGGTGCCGTATGCACGCGCGTTCTTTGCGGCCTACTGGCGTGAACTCAAGGACATCTCTCAACCCGGGATCATCGCGCCGATCATCGCGGGCCTGGGGCTCAACGTTGAGCAGTTCTTCTCCGCCATCGACAGTGCACCCTACAAAGATCGCTTGAGAGCCAATACGCAGGAGCTGATCGAACGTGGTGGCTTCGGTTCACCGACATTTTTCATCGATGAGACGGACATGTACTTCGGCAACGACCGATTGCCCCTTATCGAGGCTCGTCTGAAATTACAATCCGCCTGAGACCAGGGAACGGGCGATACAGGGAAAACTCTCCGGAGCGCGCGAAAGTCGCGTGATGATGGCTTCAGCGCAGTCGCGCGGAGAAGTTGCGGACGTATCAACTTCCAGGTCATAAGCGGCGCCGTGTGCGTGCACCTGCTTGAAATGGGATATCGCAGTTCCAGGAAATCTACCCATCCTTTTGCCTTCTCGATCCTGCACGACATCGCGGCTGCAACGAACGCCGATAAACCAGGTCTCCAGACCGGCCAGCGCTTCGACGTAGTCGATCAGGTACGCCCGTTTGAAGAGCAGGTCATCGATGATGACGTTGTTGCCGGCCACCGCAAACGCCGCAATCGCTCGACGCATACCTCGCAGCATCTGTTCACCATAGCTGCCGAACTGGATATGCGTCAGGCGACCCTCATCGGTATCCATCGGCACGATGTTGAGCCCGAGGTTGCCTGGGCTTTCGGGTGGCGAGTTGAACCCGCGAAAGCGACCTGCCATGCCATCGCGAAACTGGTCGAGCGCGATGTGCTGGAAAGGCTCGGCCAGCAATTGCTGGAGTTTCAGGGCGAGTGTAGTTTTTCCGGCGCTCGAGGAGCCGTTCAACAGGATGAGTCGTGGCGAACTTGTCATGAGGTCGGATGGTATCTGCCACACGGATCAACCACAATTGCCGAATTGTCTTAACTTGGTGCGGTAATTCATTGACGGTGCTGATGGAAAGTGGTGTCGAGATGACTCAGCCTGCGTTCCCTCACAGTGCGCACTCGACCATTTTTATCGCGCGCATCGCTGATCGATGCGATCAGCTTTTGCCCATTGAGCTGCCTCTGGTCGAGGGTCGAGGGAGTCGCCGTCGAGATGAATTTTCGTCCGGACGATACTGTGCACGGCGAGCCATGGCGACACGAGGACTGCCTGGAGGTGCCGTATTGACCGGAACGAGCCGATCTCCGGTCTGGCCGGCCGGAACCTGTGGAAGTCTCACGCACAGTCGACAGCTGGCTGGCGCTGCGGTCAGCGGGACGCTGTCAGGCCTTGGGCTCGATATCGAACACTACGGCAGGTTGTCTGCTCGCGCGGCTGAGAGAATTCTGACTGAAGCGGAAAGCCAGGAACTGCACGATCTGGACGAGGACTTTCTGCGTTTGGCGACGATCGTGTTCAGCGCCAAGGAGGCAGTCTACAAAGCGATCTATCCGATTGCCGGGTTGTATGTCGGTTATCGGGAAGTACAGATCACGCTAAATCCGGAACACACTGAATTTCGTGCCAGCTATGTCGGGCAAAATGAGTTGAATCGACCGCTCGAAGACGGTGTCGGTCATTGGGGTTTGATTGAAGCGGCGGTACTGACCCGCTTCGAAATCGGGGAGCGTCGTTAGTGCAATCACTTCTTGGTATCGCGGTGTTTATTGGTGTCGCCTGGCTGCTCAGCCAGGAGCGCGCCAAGGTGCCCTGGCGGATGGTGATCGTCGGTATCGCCACACAGCTCGTGCTGGCCTATCTGTTGTTTCATGTGCCCATCTTCGCCAGTGCGCTACTCAGTCTCAACTCGGTGGTCAATGCCGTGCAAACGGCTTCCCTGTCGGGCACTTCGTTTGTGTTTGGATATCTGGGTGGTGCCGCGACGCCGTTCAGCGTCACGGATTCAAATGGGTTGTTCCTGTTTGCCTTTCGTGTGTTGCCCCAGATCATCGTCTTCAGTGTTCTGGTGGCGCTGTTGTGGTATTGGCGGATATTGCCAACGCTGGTGCGCATACTCGGCCGTGCGTTGACCAGATTGCTGGGTGTCGGCGGTGCAGTTGGGACCGGGGCTGCCGCGAGTATATTTCTAGGGATGGCTGAGACTCCGTTGGTGGTCAGAGCTTACCTGGACCGCATGAGTCGATCGGAACTGTTCACGTTGATGACCTGTGGCATGAGCACGGTCGCCGGTTCCATCATGGTGCTTTATGCGTCCATCCTCCGTGACCAGATTGACGGCGCTCTCGGGCACATCATTATTGCGTCGGTGCTCAACGTCATCGGCGCAATCGTCGTGGCTCGAATCATGTACCCGCCAGACGAAGAGACTCCGGCGGGCGAGGTGGCTGATGGGCTGATCTACAACGGTCACATGGACGCCATCACCCGAGGAACCGTTGATGGCCTACAACTCGCGGTCAATGTCGGAGCCATGGTGCTGGTTCTCGTCTCACTGGTAGCGCTGGTCAATTACATCATCGGCAACGTTGACGTCCTGGGAGCGCCGCTCAGCCTGGAACGGATGACCGGGCCGTTGTTCGCACCGGTCGCTTGGCTGATCGGTATTCCCTGGAGTGAGGCGGAAACCGCTGGCAGTCTGCTGGCGAGCAAATTGATCCTGAACGAGGTCGTCGCCTATCTGCAGATGGCAGCGTTACCAGCCGGAATGTTATCGAGTGCCAGCGTACTCACCATGACCTACGCACTGTGCGGGTTTACCAATTTCGGCAGTCTCGGAATACTGATCGGTGGTTTGGCAACTCTTGCCCCTCAACGTCGCGATGAGATTCTCAGGATTGCACCGGCCACACTGATTTCTGGAACTTTGACGGCTTCTATCACCGGCGCCATCGTCACGTTGATCGGCTTGTTGCCGTGAAATGGTTGGTTCAGGCCGATAGTCCGGTCAGCGAGGCGCAACTGCCGCAGGTTGATATCCGCGAATGTGTGGGTGTTGTTGGTCCGATAGGTGACTTTCGCGGGCAACTGCTGGGCGCAGAAGCGCAGGGCATCGGCAACTGGGCGATGAAACGCCAACGTGAATACAGCACCGGCAGACATTTCGCCCATCTGGCCATGCAGGCACTCGGTGAGACGCCAGTTTCGATCATGCGTCGAGAAGATCGTTCACCGGCATGGCCGGCACACTTGTTTGGCAGCATCGCACACAGTGATGACGTAGCGATTGCCGTCTTGGCTCAATCTCGAACGTGTGGTGGGATTGGTGTTGATGTCGAACGTCGCGGCAGGATTGGGGCAGACCTGTTCGACACCTTGTTCACAAGGCACGAACAAGACGCCATCCGAGGCGGTAGATCTGCCACAGAACTCTTCTGTGCCAAGGAAGCACTTTACAAGACGGTATATCCACTGGTCAGGAAGTTCATCAACTTCACCGATGTAACGTTCGTTGCGGACACTGCCGATGCCGATGCAGCCCGCTATATCGGAAATGATCCCGAGGCAGGGAAGGCCATCTCCATGACAGTATTTTCTAAACGGCTGACAACCACACATGCGTGTGTCGTTGCCTGGTTACCGCTCTGCGTTGGCGGCAGCGAGTTGAATCTCCCTGTTTCAAACCAGCCGAGCTCCTGACGCGTGGCATTCCTGCAAGCCAGCGATTTTGAAAATGTAGCCCGTCGCCATTTGCCGCGAACGATATTCGATTTCATCATGGGTGGGGCGGGGTCTGAGGCAGCACAGCGACGCAACGAGTCTGCGTTCGCAAGTTTCGCGATGGTTCCCCGAGTGCTGCGTGCGCCACTGATACGTAGCAGCACGGTCCGACTGTTGGGAGTTGACTACGCCGTGCCATTCGGGATTTCACCGATGGGCCTAGGCAATCTGGCCTGGCCAGGGACTGACCGGGGACTACTCACGACCGCAGCGAGCAAGCACCTGCCGTATGCGTTGTCGGCGGCGGGCAGCACGACGATCGAACAGGCTGCAGCACTCGCCGATGGCATGCTCTGGTTTCAACTGTATATCGGTGCCGACTTTCGGGTCAGCCAATCCCTCATGCAGCGGGCCGAGGCTGCTGGTGTACGTAAACTTGTTCTGACTGTTGACGCTGCCCATCCCGGGCTGCGATTTCGCGACCGACGCAACGGTTTCGGAGAACCGATCTGGCAATCACCCGGACTGCTTCTTGATTATGCACTGCATCCACGGTGGTCGCTCTCAACCGTGGCGCGCGGGTTGCCGCAGATGGTCAACCTCAGTCAGAACGATCTAAAGCTCGGAGGTCCCGAAGCAACGCGAGTGTTCATGGCATCGATGATGCAGGCGAAGCTGAACTGGGAGATGCTCGAAAAAGTCCGTGAACTCTGGCCCCACCAGTTGATAGTCAAAGGTGTGCTTGCGGTGGCGGATGCCATTCGACTCAAGCACGCTGGTGTTGATGCTCTTGTTGTATCCAATCACGGCGGACGGCAGTTTGGCTCAGCGGCTTCACCTCTGGATGTGTTGCCCGCCATTCGAACAGCGGTTGGACCGGACTATCCCTTGATCATGGAGAGCGGGATTCGCTCGGGTGAAGACGTGATCAAATCCCTGGTACTTGGCGCGAACTTCGTACTGATCGGAAGGCCATGGTTGTTCGCCAGCGCCGCCGCTGGACCTGATCATGGCAGCCAGCTTCTAGCGGATTTGCTCGAAAGCGAAGTGGATAACGCTCTGGCGCAGTTAGGGTGTGACAACGTCAAGTCGCTCGCTGACAACGAAGTCATTCGAGTCACCGGCCAGGCACGTGTGCCTGACGAACCCGAGCGTTAGGGCTGAAAATCTCTCGGAGGTATCGAACTATGCAACTTATGCAGATGACTCAACTGTGGAACTACCCGATCAAGTCGTGCGCGGGGATCGAAAGTTCCAGCGTCAGGATCACATCGGCGGGTCCTGCCTTTGACCGCGAGTGGATGGTTACTGATGCCTCCGGACAATTTCTCACTGGCCGCGTGCATCCGAAACTCGTGCTGGTGAGCGCCGTTCCAACCATCAGTGGATTGTCCCTGCACGCACCCGGAATGCCGGAGCTTGTCGTCCGCCGTGTGCTTTATAACCGATTACGTCAGACGGGCGTGTGGGCCTATCGATTCGATGCGTGGTGGGGCGACCAGGTTGCCGATGAGTGGTTCAGCCGGTACCTGGGAATAACGGCCCGGCTGTTGTACATCGGCGCGAATTCGAACCGAGCCTTGCGGGCAGATCCCTCAATCCGATTTTCATTCGCCGACGGTTATCCATTCCTGTTGATTGGCGAAACATCGCTCGCAGATCTCAACAGTCGATTGGACAATCCGGTCTCCATGCGCAATTTCCGGCCAAATATGGTCGTCAGCGGTGCCGAGGCGTTTGCTGAGGATCAATGGAAACGGATTCGCATTGGAGAAGTGGAGTTCGAACACATGAAACCCTGTGATCGTTGTGTGTTCACGACGATTGACCCCGACACCGCCCAGCCATCGGCTGATATGCAGCCACTTCGTACGCTCGGTACCTATCGGCGTACCGCTGGAGGCGTGATGTTTGGCCAGAATCTGGTGGCCAGAGGTACAGGCGTCATTCGAGTTGGGGATCAAGTGGAGGTCATCGAAGATCGCGATCAGGAGATCGCTCCCACAAGGTAGCGAACCGGCTGCAACTTGTAGATCTCCTGATCGCGAAGTCCTTTCTGTGCCGCAGCCCGTATCACTGATCCCTAAGGCTCATAATCGCCAACAGTTTTGATGAGGTACTCAAGGTCCTCATCGCCAATGTCCAGGTGTATGACCCACCTCGGCCGATGAATCTTCACGCCATGCTGGTTCATGTGAGCGAGAAACAACTTCAATTCTGCGTCCGGTAAATCAAGATGAATCATATTGGTATGCTGCTCAACACGGCCTGGAAATAACCGGCGCAGCGCCTCAGACAACACTTCAGCTCGACGGTGATCCAGAACAAGCCGATCCACGTGATGCTCAAGTGCGTACAGTCCTGCTGCGGCGAGAATGCCCGCTTGCCGCATGCCACCACCGAGCATTTTTCGCAATCGTCGTGCTTTGGCGATCAGCTCTGCGCTGCCAACGAGTACGGATCCTACCGGTGCACCCAGTCCCTTGGAGAGACAGATGCTGATGCTGTCGCAAGGGGCAGCCAGCTGTACTGCTGTTTGACCGCTGGCGATACACGCGTTGAAAAAACGTGCGCCATCCATGTGCAGTTTGAGATGACGCTGCGCACAGAAGTGGCCGAGTGATTCAACATAACCAATCGGCAGTACTCGACCGCTGTAGGTGTTCTCGATGCAGACGAGCCGGGTGCGAGCGAAGTGAAAATCATCCGGTTTGATCACCGCTTCAATGTCATGCAATGGCAACGTCCCATCGATAGCCATAGTGATGGGTTGTGGCTGGATACCGCCGAGGACCGCACCGCCGCCAGCTTCGTACATGTATGCGTGCGCGCGCTGGCCAGCGATGAATTCATCACCTCGTTCACAGTGTGACATCAGTGCCAGCAGGTTTGATTGCGTGCCGCTGGCAACGAACAGACCGGCTTCTTTACCCAGGCGTTCTGCCAACACGTCTTGTAGACGATTCACTGTTGGATCTTCACCGAATACGTCGTCGCCGACCTCAGCTGCTGCCATCACTGCCCGCATGGCAGGTGTCGGACGGGTTACCGTATCGCTACGCAGATCAATAGAGCGCATGTCGCTACTTTGCGCCGTCGAAGAACTGAGTGAATCCGGCAGGTGCATACGGTCCCACTACGATCTGCTCAAATACGCCGACGCCCTGGCGACTCCCATCTGTGGCTCGCACAACCTGCTGTGTGTGCAGATTTTCACGGGCGAGGAGGTCGAGCTGGCGGGGGTCGAAGGACTCTCCGCCGATGGCCAGTTCTCCTTTCCACATGCCCTGGCCCCATTCGGGGTGCCCATAGCCAAGTCCCTTCATCTGAAACTTCAGGATCGGCTCAAGGGCGATGGTTCGAGTCGCATCATTGTGATCTACCAGATCGATCTCGACTTTCGAGGCCAGGCGAGACCCTTTGTGATAGTGGATACGATGACGTGCAGTAGCCATGCGCTCGTCTCGACTGCCGTCCAGATCCGGAACGGCTGATTCACTGCCGTACAGCGGTGCGATGATTCCCTCACGAACCAGCGGTTCGCCTCTCTGGCCGTCAAAGAAAATCGCGTGGGTGATGTGATCATCCCAGAATAATGGAGCCCACATGAAAGCGATGCCGTTAGGAATGACGGGTGCGCCTCCGGATTCGTGCTCGCCGACGTTGCGCACACCCCATGAACGGTCCTTGGTGCCGTGGCAGACCGTCTCGTTGATACGGATTTCGCCATCAGGTGTTCGGACCACGCCTGACCATCGCCCGAATTGATCGAAGCGGGTGGCATCCATGACCCGTCGTGAACCTGACCACAATGTCTGGCGGGCCTCCTGGATCGCAGCCGTGCGTGCGGAAAAGGTGATGTCGCAGGCGAGGCCACTGCTGTTGTCATCAAGGATCACGCGCGTGCACCGCAACGGCTCGACCACCTCCATCCTGAAAGGACCGACGGTCATGTCCGTTCGCTCCATCGGCGCTCGCCTCGAGCCGTAAAAGCAGTGTTGTCGCGTACCAGGTTGAACGACGCTGAAGGCACAATCCAGAATGCCACGATGCGGATAGACAGCCATGCCGATCCCGAAATAGTACGAACCATCGGGAGCGTAGCCATTGAACCAGGTACGGTCGTAGACGTTGCGGTCGCTGGTAGCCGTATGCGCCAACGGCTCAGGCGTCTGATGAATTGGAAAGTCGTCCAGTTTGTTCAGCATGGGGATACCACTCGATGGTTGAATGGGTCAACTTACACCAGTGGATGGCGAGAAACGACGCCGCGCGCGCTGACGTGCCAGTTGTTTAAAGTGGTGAGAAAGCGCGGTTCGGGAGGCAGTGGCAATCCCAACCGCGGGTGCAGGGTAGGAGCCTGCGCGGCAGAAGATCGTCAGGCTGCGGCGGAGCAACGATGGCCCGATTTTCCGTTCGTTTTCGTCACGTAGCGCCCACTATGCTCCTCAAACGAACGAAAAATCGTCCTCGAATTGACACTCGCCTCGCTCTGCCGCCTTCTGCCGCGCAGACTCCTAGTTCGAAGCGAACGACACCGCATACACTCCGGCCTGACGTGCAGAGTCCATCACCTGGATCATGGCTTCCGTACTGGATTGCGGGTGCGGCTGGATGATGACCGGCGCTTCCGGATTTTCTGCGTGCAGTCTCTCGATGTTGGCCCTGACATTGCGGACGTCGACGTCCCGCTGCGCAATGATGATGCGATCTCGATCAGTAATACGGACCACGATGCTCTTCTTGTTGGGGTCAACGGTTAATGGTTTGTTCGTGTCCTCAGGCTGATTGATGTCCAACCCGACTTCCTTGACGAAAGTGGCTGTCACAATAAAGAAAATCAGCATGATGAACACCACATCGAGCATGGGTGTCAAATTGATCTGTTGATCCTGTACTTCATCCGACGAACTGCCAAAGGACCTGCGCATTGCTCTTAACCGCCCCCGTTGAATCGGCGGCTAGTCTAACCAGCTTGAACGTCGCTAGACAACCGCCTTTCCACCACCGCCTTTCCACCGCCTTTCCAGGGCAGCTACACCGATTGGTAATTCAGTTTCAGTCCTGGGGTTGGCCAGGGCGTCGAGACGAGTTGCCCGATCGAGCTCAAAGTGATGTAAGCGGTCCCAAGATTTTTGCCACCAAAACAGATGTTTGTGGTCAGCGGATCTGGCATTGGCACAAACCCCGGCTCGCCACCGGAAGGAGATAGCACCGTGATCCCGCCGTCGACGAGTGTTGCCACGCAGACATTGCCGCGGGAGTCCACGGCAAGGGAGTCGTACAGGAAGTAACCGGTCCGACCACGCAACAGACGTCCACCGTCCGGCCGATCGCGGCGCTCATGTTTGAGCACACCCGGAGACGCAATGGCATAGGCCCAGATTCGACCGGTCATGGTCTCTGCCACATACAGTTCGTCTTCGGTCGGTGACAATCCGATACCATTTGGACCTTCCATCGGAAACAGCACTTCCCGAATGTATGACCCATCAGCTTTGGCGTAGAACACGCCGGTGCGGTCACGCTCACGGCTGCGTGTCTTGCCATGATCGGTAAACCAGAAACCCCCATTCTTATCGAAGACCAGGTCATTCGGCCCACGGAGCGGTTGGCCTTGGCAGTGTGTGTACAGGATTTCTGACTTTCCGGTCCCAAGATCGACCTTTTCGATCCGGCCACCCGCGTAGTTTTCCGGTTCCTCACCGGGGAAGATCCGCCCATTTCGTTCAATCCACTGGAAACCACCGTTGTTGCAGACGTATACCGCACCGTCCGGACCGATGGCGGCGCCATTCGGTCCACCACCCAACTCGGCAACCACCTCGGTCTTGCCGTCCCGTACACGCGACAGCGTTCCACGAGCAATTTCCACCAACAATACACTGCCATCCACCATGGCTATCGGCCCTTCCGGAAACTTCAATCCTTCTGCAAGTATGGTGAGGTCGGACATGTTCAGCCTGCTTTGTTACACTCATGACCATTCTAATCCTGTCACGCGACAACACTCATCTGCCAGGGACTATCGATGATCACGACGCGCCTCAGATTCGCCTTGCTTGCCTTGACCATGACCGTGCTCGCCGCCTGTCAGTCATACGACGACCCAAGCCGTCGCACGCCCGGAGAGTTGACCGATGACTCTGCGATCTATACCGCCGTCAAGGCGAAGCTGATTGCCGATCCGGATATTCAAGGGTTGAAGATCAATGTGGACGTCTATCAGGGAGCCGTCACTTTAAGTGGTCGCATCCCTAGCGAAGTGCTGCGGAACCGGGCGCTCAAGATTGCAACCGAAGTACGCGGTGTGGTCAAGGTCCACGACAGCCTGGCGCTGATCACCGAATAACGCGTATCTTTTTTTAGAAGCAGGCAGACAGCTGTGCGATATCCCAGCTCAATCAAGCAGCTTGGCCTCGATGAGTGATGCAAGCGCAGCTACGTTCGGTTCCCTCACGATCGAATGATCGCCGTCATGATCGCCATGTATTTTTTTGACCGTTAATCCCGCTACAAGTTTTTGCCAGAGTGCGGCGTGTTTGTGTCGCGGGCCATTTGTCGCCAGACAATAGGTGGCCTGGAATTCTCCTGGTGCACTGTGAATTTCGCTGAAAAAACCGGCCTGAACCATCAGGTTAAAGCGGCCAAGGGACGAAGCTTCCATGATTTTGCCGGCACGCATAGCTTCATCCAGCTGTCGTGCTAAAGCGGCGCGCTCGTCGAATTCCCCCTTGGCGGCGCTCCTCTTTCGCTTCCGTTCACCAAAACCGAGCATGCCCAGTGTGAACAGGCTTCGACCCTCAGTCACAGCAATGTGCGCGTCGATAATGAACAAGTGCCCAACCGGAACATCCCGACTCTTCAAACGCTGTGCGACTTCATAGGCAAAGATGCCACCCAGAGAATAGCCCGCGAGGTGCACGGGATCCGCGTGTCCGTGCGATTTGCGGTAAGCGAGGATGTGCGCAACGTGTTCTTCCAGCAGTTCATCGATTGAATCTGGAGGGTGGCTGTGCCCATCGGTTCCGGACGATCGCAATACGACGACTGGCTGGCCTTCAGGAAGTCGACGAGAAAGTGGATAAAACTCGACACCGATGCCGCCTGCCCCGGGAATACAAAACAGCGGTGCCCGGGTGCCGGTTTTCATAACAACGACGAGACTGGCCTTGTTTGCACGCGCCTCTTCAAGTAACGGCGCAAGACCGCCGATCGTCGGATGCTGCATTACCTGCATGGGTTCCAGCGTCCTGCCGAAGCGCTTTTCTATCCCTGCCAGAAGTTCGACCAAGAGCAGTGAGTCGCCACCGAGATCGAAAAAATCGTCATCGAGCTTTACGCGCGGTAATCCCAGAACTTCCTCAAAGACCAGGCGAAGATCCCAAAGCGTGAGCGTCGGTAATCGATCAAGTGCCGTCTCTTCTCTAACAGAATTTGGCGGTGGCAGTTGAGTCAAATCGATTTTGCCATTGCCGTTCTTTGCAAAGCTTTCCACGACAACAATCCACTTCGGTACTTTGTATTCAGGGAGCGAACGAAGGAGTTCCACCCTTAGTTTCAAGGCGTCCAGCGCTTCGGACTTACCCTTCGTTAGGACATAGGCACATAGCGCGGTAGTCGTCTTGAGTTGAATGGGTACCACCACGGCATCTTCGATCGGGCTCAACGCTCGCAGCGCAATTTCTATTTCACCTGGCTCGACTCGATAACCTCGGATCTGAACCTGACGGTCCTTGCGTCCCAGGAAGTCGAGATCTCCGTCATGCCGCCATCGCACCATATCGCCGGTCTTGTACCAGCGCTGTCCGTCCATCTCAACGAATTGCCTGGCAGTCAGTTCAGGCTGACCGACATAGCCCGCGGCAACCTGAGGACCACTGGTCCACAGTTCTCCCGGCACGCCAAACGGCAGCAGACTTCCTTCTTCGTCACAAACACGATAGCCGCACGTCGGGAAGGGCTTGCCGATCGGTATGCCCGACTCGTGTTCGGGTCGTACCTCAAGAATGGAAGTCCAGACCGTCGTCTCGGTTGGGCCGTAAGCATTGATCAGCTTTGTGGTCTGTTTGGGCGCTTGTGAACGGAGAAAGCGCCGTGCCTTGTCGGCGGCGAGTGCTTCGCCACCGACTATCCAGCGCTTGACATGTGTTGGCAATGACAGATCACACACGGCGTGGAAGTAGGCGGTTGGCGTGCACAGAGTTGTGATGGCGTGTTTTGCCAGTAGTCGTGGCAACTCTTCACCCGTGGGTGGTTTTCCATGCTGACTGACGATGCAACTACCACCCAGCCAGATAGCGGGGAGTAGTCCACTCAGCCAGGGATCGAAGGTAGTGGAATAAAAGTGCAGGATTCTCTCACCGTTTTGCAACACGTTCGCTTCTATCCAGCTCTTGGTAAAAGCGGCGAGGGCCCCGTGCGAGACGGCAATCGCTTTGGGTATGCCGGTGCTGCCAGACGTATGAAAAATGTGAGATATCGTCTCAGCGCGGGGATCATCCAGTTGACCAGGGTTGTGCGTTCTGAGGGTGTCTTCGTTCAGCGCGAGTACCTTGAGTCCGCAGGCAGTGATCTCGGATTCTTTGCCAGGGGCGCACAGTACAAGGCTTGCGCCAAGTCGTTGTGCAGTCTCGGCGACGCGGGCTGCGGTGGTCTCGATGTGCATCGGTACGTAACTGCTGCCTGAACTAACGATGGCAAGATAGGCCGCAGAAATTGCGTTCGAGGAAGCCGACCAGACCAGTATCGCGTCGCCTGGTTCCACGCCATGCGTCCGTAAACAGGTCAACCAACGTGATGCGGCCGTGTGTAGTTCGCGGTGAGTAAGCAACTCGTCTCCGTGCGCGACAGCGATCAGCGAGCCGATCTCCTCTAGAGAGGCAGTCCACCGCGATAGCCACCCTATGGAAAAGTGACTGGTTGGCGGTATTGGGTGCTGGGCAAACGCCTGCGCAGAGTGTCGATCAAAGAACGGGAGGTCTCTGACACGAAGCATGGGATTGGCAACGAGCGCTTCCAATCCGGAGTGCAAACCCTCGAGAACGCGGTCCATGTCCGTATATTGCATGAAGACTTCGTTGAGACTCACGCCAATCCGCAACTGTCCCTTGTCTGCGGTCGAGGATGACCAAGTGAATATGACTGATTCAGCTTGGTTGTTGCTGGCTGGAATCTCGATTCTCGCCAGGGGGGTTCTCTCGTCTTGATCTTTACCGATGACGAACAGGTAGTTTGATCGAACATGGTAATTCGGTGCGTAACGCGGATTTGGAAATGTCCGGCCACGGTATTTCAGACGAGTAGCCGCTTCGCAACTCACTGACTTCACCAGATCCAGAAAAGGCGCCTGCGGATCGACGGTTACGCAAAATGCCAGGACCTCTGACTTGAATCCAACCAACGCACGTTCATCTGATACGCGCCCATGGAAAGGAATGCCAACAATGAATTCACGTTGGCCGCTGTGGCGATACACCCACGCAGCGGTCAGCGCAGTCAGCATGTTCGACAGCGTTACATCGGTTGATCGATGCAAATACATCGCCGAACCTGCGGTGTCGATCAGGTGGTCGGTCAACACTTTCGACAATGTTACAAAGCCGCGAACCTCGGACGCATCCTCGGGTGAGACACTCTTGCCAAACAACTGGAAACTGGATTTCAGCTCAGCGATCCGTGTTGCGATAGCTAAATCTGCGTTCTGAACTTCCACCGCGATGTCTCGCTGACGCTCGACCGCCATATTGCCTTCCAATGATGAAAAGACGCGTTTTTGTAGTGGGCGACGCTCAGCCAGGTCTTCCATCACGCGCAGCGTTTCTGCGTAGAGCAGATCCATCGCTCGACCGTCGCAGACCAGATGGCTGGCAGTGATGAGCCAGCACTTTCGTCCGTCGTCGACCGATAGCAACCCCTGCTTTATCAACAGATCGTTCTCTGAGAACCGCAGCCAGTTTGGTGTGGCCCAGGCCAGGATTTCTGCGCCCAGCGGTTCACACGCAGTGATTACTGCATGGTCGACAGCACGGCCGACTCGACCGAATTCGATTCGAGGAATGGAGTTTTTGCACACCAGGCGAGCCCGCGCAGAGTCAACTTCATCGGTAACAAATTGCCAGGCGCTGTCCAGATGATTGGCGAGATTTTCTGGTAGCAGAACTGCTCTGAAGATTCGCTCCACCGGCGCTTCAGGGTGCAGCTCCTGATCCTGCCAGAATCGAAACTGGCGAAGCGTAAGATTACCTGCCTTAAATCGCGGATCTGTCTCACTGAAACGGTGTGAGGTTTCTTTGAGCGATTCTGTAGTCGCTGACGGCATGCTGACTGTTCTTCCCTTTTGGTCGAAATCGTGGGGGAAATCCGCCCGTGTTGCGGCGCCAGCTCTTGAAATTCAAGCCAGCCAATCGTGGCTGCGGACCTGCCAGGAGTGTCGTTGTGATGGTGTCGAGGAACAGCGCCTATCGCGAGGAAGCAGGTCGCAAAATGACCAGACGACTGAAACGCGGTAACTACGGGCAATAGTTTCAGCACTGCCAGAGCATGCGTGCAGACGATCAGGAACGGACGCAAGTACGACCGTTCTGTTGAAGTTGTTAAAGTCGGTGATTTCGGATGATCGTGGGTTGGCTCAATGCGCAGAAAAAACACGATCACCCAGGCGGAGCGCTACGTTGTCATCAGCCAGTCTCTGGGTTTCAGATACTCATTCAGCCCGGCCTCAGGGCTGCCTGGCGAGATCGGGCGTTGGTATTCCCAGGCCACCAGCGGTGGTAGAGATGCGAGAACGTTTTCGACTCTTCGTCCACTCTGTAGTCCGTATCTTGTGCCACGATCTATAGCCAGGTTGAACTCGGCGTAGCGTCCTCTTCGGTACAGCTGCCAGTTCCTTTCCCGCTCGCCATAAGGCTGATGATGCCGCTTTTCCACGATCGGCATATACGCCAGCAGGAAGGTGTCGCCGATCTGCTTTACCAGTGCCAGACTGGAATCCGCGCCTCCCTCGGTCCAGTCGTCGAAGAACAATCCCCCAATGCCTCGATGTTCTTCACGATGTGGGAGATAGAAGTAGGTGTCGCAATCCGCTTTCATTCTGGCGTAGTAGCCACCAGCTGCCTGCGCCGCTTGACGATGCCAGAACACGGCATCTTCCGCGAAGGCATAGCAGGGCGTCAGGTCAAATCCACCGCCGAAATACCACGTGCCATCCACTCCCTCGACGCTGAAATAGCGCAGATTCATGTGGGTTGTTGGAACGTATGGATTCTGCGGGTGAACGATCAGTGAAATGGCCACTGCTTGAAAGGGCCGACCCGCAAGATGTGGATTCCGCTCCGTAGCCGCTGGTGGTAAGGATGCACCGACACTGTGCGTGAATTGAACTGCAGCTTTTTCAATCACTTGTCCACGTGCAATCACGCGCGGGCAGGAGATGCCACCACCGGGTCCAACCAGGTCTTCACGAGAGAAGCGCGCGGTGGGCTCCAGGCCTTCGAGTGCGGAGCAGATACTGTCCTGTAAGGCCATGAAATAGTTGCGAACCATTGGCAGGTCGACGGTCATGATTTTCCTATGGGTCTAGAGGCTGCGCTATTGTGCACTGAAGCGACGGGGAGGACGGATTGGCGAATTCCCGTATACTCGTCACTTCGGTTGTTGAAGGGTCCACCATGGTTGGAATAAGTTCATTCGCCGCTTATCTGCCGCGGCTTCGCCTCGCTCGTAAAGCCATTGTTGAAGCCCATCGCTGGGCGGATCCTGGTCTCAACGGAAAAGCACAAGGCGAGCGTAGCATGTGCAACTGGGACGAAGACTCGGTCACGATGGGAGTTGAGGCTGCACGAGCCTGTCTGGCAGACAAAACCACGACAGATCTTCTTGTTTTTGCCAGCACGACCGCCCCATTCGCAGATCGTCAGAATGCGGGGATCGTTGCCACGGCGCTGAATCTTCCAGAAGACCTGGCCTCGCTCGATATCGGTGCTTCCCAACGCGCTGGAACCTCCGCGCTGTTGCAGACTTTCGCAGCCGTGAAGAGTGGTCTGCACGCCGATGGGCTGGTGGTGCTGAGTGACAAACGCCGCGCCAAGGCGGCCAGTCCAGGCGAACTAGAGTTTGGGGATGGCGCGGTTGCGCTCCTGGTAACGAACCAGGATCCGGTTCTGGAATTTCTGGCGAGTCATACGGTTACTGTAGATTTCATAGACCATTTTCGAGGTGCTGGCGAGGCGTTTGACTACGGCTGGGAAGAACGCTGGATTCGCGATGAAGGTCTGGCTCATATCGTCCCGGAGGCGGTCAACAAGGCACTCGGTAAAGCAGGAATCAAAGCAGCAGACATTGCCCACTTTGTGTTACCGGGCACGATCAAAGGTGCGGTAGCCAGTGTTGCAAAGGCCATCGGAGTGCCGACTGGCTCGGTTGCCGATACCCTCGCGGCAAATGTTGGAGAGACCGGCGTGGCTCATCCACTCATGATGCTGGCGGCTCGTCTGGCGAATCGCGAAATCGCCTCGGGACAGTTGATCGTGGTCTGTGGATTCGGACAGGGTTGTGACGCGATTGTTCTCAAGATTACCGACGCGGCGCGGGCACGGGCCGTTGGCTCACAATTCACAGGAGCGCTGGCAGCACGACAGCCGGAGTTGAATTACCAGAAGTATCTGGCGTTCAACAACCTGGTAGAACTCGAAAAGGGCATGCGTGCCGAGAAAGACGACTACAAGACGGCACTGACCACCAACTACCGCAAGCGCGACATGCTGACTGGTTTGGTCGGCGGACGCTGCACGGTCTGTGGAACACTACAATTCCCACGCAGCGACATCTGTGTGAACCCGCAGTGCCGGGCCACACACACGCAGGAGCCGCATCCGTTCCGTGAAGAGCAGGCCAACATTGTTACCTGGTCAGCGGACTACCTCACCTACACGGCAGATCCGCCGGCCCACTACGGCATGATCAGCTTTGCCAATGGAGGCCGCTTCATGACTGATTTCAGCGATGTCAGCGTCGGTGAAATAGACGTCGGCATGGCTGTACGAATGGTGTTTCGCATCAAGTCATTCGATCGTTTGCGTGGGTTTGTTCGTTATTTCTGGAAAGCGGTACCCGATCGGACGGACAGTTAGAGACTCGTTTCAACTTCAGAATCTTCTTCGGCGGAGGCTTTTATGGCAGCAGGAATCAAGGACAAGGTCGCAATTTTGGGTATGGGTTGTTCACGGTTCGGCGAGCGCTGGGACTGCGGCGCTGAAGAGCTGATGGTCGAGGCTTTCGGCGAAGCGATTGCCGATGCGGGCATCGACGTGTCCCAGATTGACGCCGCCTGGTTTTCTACTCACTTTGAAGAAATCAATGTCGGGAAAGGTGGGCTGCCACTGTCGATTGCGTTGCGGCTGCCAAATATCGCCGTCACCCGAGTGGAGAATTTCTGTGCGTCCGGGTCCGAAGCATTTCGCGGGGCTGTTTATGCCGTTGCATCTGGCGCGGCTGATATCGCGTTAGCGCTGGGTGTCGAGAAGCTGAAAGACACAGGATATGGCGGTCTGCCAGCCGGTGGTGGCGGGACGCTCGCACCACAGTGGTCCGCAAATGGCTCCGCACCTGGAAATTTCGCGCAACTCGCCAGTGCGTACCGCGCCAAACATGGGGTATCGCGCGACGACCTTAAAAGAGCGATTGCCCACGTGTCCGTGAAAAGCCACGCCAATGGTGCAAAGAATCCCAAGGCCCACCTGCAAAAGCCGATTACGGAAGATCAGGCGCTCAATGCGCCCATGATCGCCGAGCCGCTGGGTCTGTTCGACTGTTGTGGCGTAAGCGATGGAGCGGCGTGCGCCATTGTGACGACTCCAGAAATTGCCAGAAGCCTGGGCAAAGCCAACATCGTGAGCATCAAGGCTTTGCAACTTGCGCTTTCGAATGGGTCAGAATCCGGGCACAACTCGTGGGACGGCAGTTACTTCCACACCACGCGCATTGCCGCTGCCAAAGCGTACAAGGAGGCAGGAATCAAAAAAGCGCGTGATGAAGTGAGCATGTTCGAGTGCCACGACTGTTTCTCGATTACTGAACTGGTGACGATGGAAGACCTCCAGTTATCACCGGAAGGTGGCGCCATCAAGGATGTGATGAACGGATTCTACGATGCCGATGGCCAGATTCCCTGCCAGATTGATGGCGGACTCAAGTGCTTTGGTCATCCCATCGGAGCGTCCGGTATCCGCATGCTGTACGAGATGTATCTACAACTCACGGGCAGAGCGGGTGCACGACAACTCAAGAATCCGCGTATCGGCATGACCCACAATCTGGGTGGTTCACCCATGTCGAATGTTGCAGCGGTTTGTATCGTCGGCGCGTACGACTAACGGTTATGCAACAATCGATACGTGACTCGCTTGCAGAAATGCAGGCGAGGGTTGGACGTGCCTGTGCGCATCTGGCAGGCGATCTCGACGGGGAGCAGGTCCAGTTGTATGACCTCGCGCTCTGTCGTGCTGAACTTGACGGTGCACATGCCCTTGCGCAGTTCGCCCTGAGCGATTCGCTTGAAACCGATTTTCTGAGTGCTATTACCTCAACTTACATCGCGCAGGTTCTGCTGGACGTGCACACAAGGTTAATTGCTCGGCCCGCTGACTTCGGCCTGAAAGCTCAGGATCTGACGTTGCCCGCTATTGGTGAACTGCTTTCAGCCAAGCGGCTCGTCGATCTTGGCCAACAATTTCTGGACCGGCAACAAACTCATCTGCCTGACGGTCTGGATGCCGAAAAGCGAATGATGCGGGACAGCTTTGAACAATTTGGTCGAGACGTTGTCATGCCGCTTGCGGCCGACATTCATCGTGATGACCTCATCATTCCCGACGCCATTCTGAATCCGTTGCGTGAAATGGGCTGTTTTGGGTTGTCCGTGCCAGCTCGATTTGGCGGTCTGAAGCCCGATGACCATGAAGATTCACTCGGGATGGTGGTGGTCACCCAGGCGCTATCACGTGCGTCGTTGGGTGCTGCTGGCAGTCTGATTACGCGACCGGAAATCATGGCGCGCGCCATCATGGAGGGTGGCACCGACGAGCAGCAAGCGCGTTGGCTGCCTGGCCTTGCTGCCGGCCAGCCTCTGTGTGCCATCTCGGTGACGGAGCCTGATACCGGCTCCGACGTCGCGGCGGTAACGATGAAAGCTGAGCGCGTACCCGGCGGCTGGAATCTGACGGGGAATAAAACCTGGTGCACCTTTGCTGGCAAAGCTGGGGCAATTCTGGTGCTCGCAAGAACCCATCCCAACGCGCGTCCACTGCACAAAGGCTTGTCGTTGTTCGTCGTTGAAAAACCAAGCTCCGACGGTCACGAGTTTGCGTACGAACAAGCAACCGGTGGGCGCATGACCGGTCGTGCAATTCCGACCCTCGGTTACCGGGGCATGCATTCATTCGAAATGCGCTATGACGACTTTTTCGTCCCGGCAGCCAACCTGATTGGCGAAGCATCGGGTGAAGGTCGCGGCTTCTACTTCACGATGCGCGGCTTCATGGGTGGCCGATTGCAGACTGCAGCACGGGCCTGTGGATTGATTCAAGCAGCGATGAGTGCGGCCGTGCAATATGCTCAAGATCGGCGCGTATTCGGTAAAGCACTGGCTGACTACCCTGTGACACTGGTGAAGATTGCCCGCATGGGAATGATGTTGATGGCCTGCCAACAGTTCACCTATGCGGTCGCGCGACTGATGGACAAGGGCGAAGGCGCGATGGAGGCCAGTCTCGTCAAACTACTCGCCTGTCGTGCAGCCGAGTGGGTCACCCGAGAGGCCTTGCAGATTCATGGTGGCATGGGCTATGCGGAAGAAACCCCAGTCAGTCGCTACTTTGTGGATGCACGCGTGTTGTCAATCTTCGAAGGGGCAGAAGAAACACTGGCCATCCGTGTGATCGGCAAGGATCTGGTGAGTCGGGCGAGGTCGTGACGCTGCAGGTTGGTGTCCTCGACCAGTCACCGATTGTCGAAGGTGGTGACGCGACGGGGGCATTTCAGAATTCCGTCCTGCTGGCCCAGGCTACAGAGCGACTTGGTTACCATCGTTACTGGGTGGCCGAGCATCATGGCTCTGGCTCCTTTGCCGGTAGTGCACCGGAAATACTCATTGGCCACATCGCTGCGAGGACAACGCGTATTCGGGTCGGTTCTGGCGGCGTCATGCTGATGCACTACAGCCCTCTCAAGGTAGCTGAGGTCTTCAAGGTACTTGGGACGCTGTATCCGGGGCGGATTGACCTGGGAATCGGACGGGCGCCGGGCAGTGATGGACTTACCGCTGCTGCGTTGGCATATGGATCGAAGCTTGGGATGGAGTATTTCGCGGCACGTACTGCAGACTTGCTCGGATTTCTCCACGGCACGCCTCCCTTTACAGAAGCGCTCGCGCAGGTTCGCGCACTGCCTGTGCCTCCTGTCGCACCTGAAACCTGGGTGTTGGGGTCAACTCCGGACGGTGCCTCCTTGGCAGCACACTTTGGATTGCCATTCTGTTATGCACACTTCATCAGCCAGTCCGGCTTGGACAAAGCGGTTGAAGTGTATCGGCGTGATTTCAGACCCTCTGCGACCCTCGACCGACCGAAACTTGGCCTGGGTGTATCCGCCCTGGTTGCGGAAAGCGCTGAGCATGCAGAACTGCTCGCTCGATGCACGGACCTGTGGCGTGTCCGCTCAGAGCAGGGGAGCTTTCAACCTTTTCCGTCTTTGGAATCTGCCAGGAATCATTCGTTTACGGATGAAGAAGAGAGACTGCTCGAGAGTCGGCGACGACGTCAGTTTGTTGGCAACCCCGCCAAGGTGCCCAGAGTCTGCGCGATCTTGTCGAGACTACCGGAGCGGAAGAACTCTCTATCGTGGCCATAACCCACGACATCCTCGATCGTTGCAGAGTTTACGCGTTGCTGGCACCTCAGTTGGGCGTTGGTTCTCTGAGTCCCACCGGAACGACATAGCGCATCCAGGCGGGTACGAAGGAAGTATTAGCCTCAATTCGACAATACTCGGTAACGCTGCAGACGCACAATCCAGCGCAGCCCGACGATTCATCCTGTGCCGATTTTCGGCATGAACCGTTACAAAAATCGCGATCAGGAGATCGCTCCCACAGACATTGGCATCGTGACTTTGTGGGAGAGGTCTCTGACCGCGATGGGGTTCGCGATCAGGAGATCTCCCACAGGACGTTTTCTCGACGTCCCATTACGGAATCTGCCAACTTCATTGGTTGTTACCTTACGGTTGGATTTCTACTGCAATCCCGACCTTCTCTCCAGTCAATCGTTCCGAAGCTCTTAAATACCCCTGCGCAGAAATTTCAGTTGCGTAATCATTATCCGATTTAGGTTAACCAAGCTCTCGACTGCGGGCCAGATCAGCTCGAAGGGTACGGCTGGCGAGAAAAAACAGCGTTGCCGATATCAGGTTGAACACGAGACAGATCGTCAACGACCACCGCAATGAGTCGGTGCCGAGGTTCGTGGTGGTAGCGAGCACGTCGCTGATGACCCCGGCAACCTGGGGTCCCAGCCCAAGCCCGATAAGGTTCAGGACAAACAGCAGAATGCTCGATGCCAAAGCCCGCATTCTCAATCCCACCAGCCCTTGCGTCACGGCAAAGCTGGGTCCAAGGTAAAATCCACCAAGAATGTTGGGCAGGATCATGGCCAGCAGTGCAATTTTAGGATCGTCGTGCAGATACGACACGGCCCCGAATGGAATCGTGCAGACGATGGCGAGGGCGGGCAACCAGGCATACCAGCGTTGATCGGTGCGGCCCAGACGATCGGACAGATAACCGCCCAGAAACGTTCCAGCGATTCCGGCAAAACCGAGATAAAAAAGTGCGATTCCCATTTCGCCAGTGGTGTAACCGTGTGAGCGTGCGAACATGGCTGCGATCCAGTAACCCGCGCCATAACCAACGAAAGCATGTGTTGCAGCACCCAGTGCTACCAGTCTGAAACTACGGAGCGACCAGAGGTACTTGAAGACGGTCTTAACGGGCGGTGGGGCGACGGTTGAATCGACAAAACCATCCGAGATACCACGTGGCGGCTCCCGCAGCGTCAGTCGGACAATGATGGCAAGGACAACTCCCGGCAATCCGACGACCATGAAGGCGGTGCGCCAATCAAAAGCTTCATTGATCCAGCCACCGCCGAGATTGCCCAGCATGGTGCCGATGGGGATGCCAAGCGCGTAAATCGCCAGCGCTGTAGCTCGCTGGTTCGGGGGAAACATATCCGAAATCATCGAGTGAGAAGGGGGGCTGCCGCCGGCTTCCCCCACCGCAACACCTACTCGGGCCAAGGCTAGCTGGATGAAATTCTGCGCCAGACCACACAGCGCCGTCGCGCCGCTCCACAGGGCAAGACAAACCGCCAGGACATTACGTCGGGAACCACTGTCTGCCAGTCGAGCAATCGGAATCCCGAGAACGGTGTAGAAAAGCGCAAAGACAATGCCGCCGAGAAAGCCCATGAGGGTGTCGCTCGCACCCAAGTCCCTCTTGATTGGCTCAACCAGAATGCCAAGTATCGAGCGATCGATGAAGTTGAATATATATACCGTGACCAACAAACAGAGGGCGTACCATCGATAGGCCGGGCTGAAGGCAGCACCAACCGACGGGCCGTTTGACTTGGACGACATGCGTTTCCCTGTTCCTCTCCGCCGCAGTGTGCACGCTCTCGTCGTGCCGCAACAAGCTGTTAAACTACTTGTGCCATCAACAGTTCCGGAGAGCAGAGTTGGACGTGAGTTTTTCCGCAGCGGACCGCCGTTTTCAAGCTGAAGTCCGCGTCTGGCTTGATACCGTATGGCCTGAATCGGTGCGCACCAAGCAGCGACGTAGTGCTCTGGAGCGCCTGTCGAAAGCTGATCGAGTGGCCTGGCAAAAGCGGTTGGCGGAGAAAGGTTGGGCAGCGCGGGACTGGCCCGAAGAATACGGTGGGGCAGGGTTCACTTCGACTCAGAACTACATCTTTGAACTGGAATGCGCCCGTGTCGGGGCGCCCGGAGTGATTCCGTTTGGCATGACGATGGTGGCGCCGGTCATCATGAAATTTGGCACGACAGAGCAAAAACAGCGATTCCTGCCGGATATTCTCGCGACCAATGTCTGGTGGTGTCAGGGTTATTCAGAACCTGGCTCCGGGTCAGACCTTGCGTCACTGAAGACCAAGGCAGAAGACAAAGGTGATCACTACCTGGTTAACGGGGTGAAGACCTGGACCACCCTGGCACAGTATGCGGACTGGATTTTTTGTCTCGTCAGAACCAGTCAGGAAGCCAAGCCGCAGCTTGGCATTAGCTTTTTACTGATTGACATGAAGTCACCTGGTATCGAGGTGAAGCCAATCATTACTCTGGACGAGCCGAAAAGTGGCTTCCAGGAAATCAATATGGTCTATTTTACTGACGTCGCTGTACCTAAAAACCAACTCGTCGGCGAACAGGGCAAAGGCTGGACTTGCGCAAAATATCTGCTCGAATTTGAGCGCGGCAACGCCTACTCCCCTGGATTGAACGGGGCCATGTCCCATATTCACTCGATGGCCGCCGCAACTCCGGACGGCCAGGGTGGGGCCTATGTCAATGACCCTTCGTTCAAAGCGCGTTTTGATGATGTGACTATTCAGCTGCTGTCGATGGAGTACACCGAGCTTCGCATCCTCGGGCAACTGGCCAACGGCCAAAACGTTGGGCCAGAATCATCGATGCTGAAGACCAGAGGAACCGAACTTGCGCAGGCAGCCACTGAGCTGGCTATGGAAGTGGCTGGTGTGTATGCCGCAGTAAAAGACGAGTCCACCCCGCTCGATGATGACCCGTTCAAACCAGTTGGACCCGCTGGATCCAATGGCGCCACACAGGACTATTTCAATACGCGAAAAGTCAGCATCTACGCCGGCTCGAACGAGATTCAAAGAAACATCATGTCCAAATTAGTACTGGGTCTTTAAACAAGGCAGCATTTTTTACCATATCGATACAGAGAATCGTATCTTCATCACGTCGACCTGAAGCCACGTCATCTACCATGACGCTCTCGCGGAATGGATATTCAAGAGCGTAATGAAAGTCTTGCATGTGGTCGGAGCGCGGCCAAACCTGATGAAGGTGGCGCCGCTCATTGAGTCGATGGCGTGTGAAGCTGCTGTCCAGGGTAAAAAACTCAAGCAGATTCTGGTCCATACCGGGCAGCATTATTCACCAGAGCTTTCCAAACTCCTGTTTGATGAACTTGGTCTTCCCAAGCCTGACATCAATCTCAATGTCGGGTCGGGATCCCACGGTGCCCAAACCGGTCGGGTGATGATCGCCTTTGAAGAAGTATTGAAAGAGCAGCAACCGGATCTGATGCTCGTGGTTGGCGACGTGAACTCGACGATCGCATGCGCACTTGATGCTGCGAAAATGGGCATTCCGATCGTGCACGTAGAAGCTGGTCTGCGAAGTTTTGATCGCTCCATGCCAGAAGAAATCAATCGAATTCTCACCGACCAGATCTCAGATTGGCTGTTTACGACAGAAGAGGGCGCTCGCGATAACCTGCTTCGCGAGGGGATCGAAGATCGCAGGATTCATTTCGTCGGCAACGTCATGATCGATACCTTGCTCAAGCACAGAGATGCCGCTGTATCGCGTGGCACCCATCGACGACTCGGTTTGATCGACAAAGGTTACGGCGTTGTGACCCTGCATCGTCCCAGCAACGTTGACGATGCCTGTGGACTCCGTTCGATGGTCTCTTTACTGGTCAAAGTCAGTCAGGAGTTACCGCTGCTTTGGCCCTTGCATCCACGCACCAAGAGCCAACTTGAACAGACCGGACTCAACGCTGTGCTTACGCGGGGCAACATAACGCTGGTCGAGCCGCTCGGATATCTGGACTTTATCTGCTGCACCGCCAACGCTCGGATGGTACTGACAGATAGCGGTGGCGTGCAGGAAGAGACAACTATTCTGGGTGTACCTTGCGTCACGATGCGGGACAACACCGAACGGCCAGTGACGGTCACACATGGCACCAACGTGCTCGCGGGGACGAATCCCGACGCCATCTGGCACGCATTCAAGAATCACCCGCATTCAGCCCATGGTTTAACCACGACGCCGAAATTCTGGGATGGCCGCGCAGCCGAGCGTATCGCGAAGATACTGTTGAACTAAGGATGAATGAGGAAGCCGAAGCCGCCAAGGCGATGCACCGGACGACTACCTGAGGATTAGGTTAATGAAGGACATCTACTACCTGCTGATCGATCTTCTGCATCAGATGTGGCGGTTTCGTCGCTCCAGCATGATTGCCATGTGGACAGTAGGGATGCTCGGCAGCCTGGCTGTACTCGCTTTACCTGATGTCTACGAAGCCAACGCACGATTCTACATCGATGCCAGCTCGCGGCTTCGGGATGTGGTTTCCCAACTCGGTATGACACCTAGCGTTTCATCACGCGTCTTTCTGGTTCGTCAGGCCTTACTGGGTCGACCTCAGATCGAGCGCGTTATTTCTGAGGTTGGTCTTGATGCAGATGCCGGGACCGAAGAAGAGCGGGAGTCCCTGGTCCTTGAGATGATGGAAGACCTGGCGTTGGAGTCAGGTCGTGGTGACGAAGCACAGAATCTGTTCATGGTCACCTACCGCCACACTGACCGAGATCAGGCAATCGCTGTCGTCGACAATATTCTCAAAGGCTTCGAAAAACACATCTTGCAGGCCAAGGTAAAAGACACTGACAGGGCGGGCAGCTTTCTTGTCAGTCAGCTTGACTACTATCGTGATCTCCTGGCAGAAACCGAATCGAAACTGGAAGAGTTCAAACGCAGTCATCCTGGATTTGTCGTTTCAGGAACCGATGGCGGCACGTTTGAACGTCTACAGACCACCCGCAGCGAGGTCAGTCGAATCGAACGGGTTCGGCGAGTAGAAGTAGACAAACGGGAGGAGCTGAGACGACAACTCTCAAAAGTTGACCCGTATGCCCCTCCCACGGGCATGCAGCAACAGTCGGAAGCCGCGTCGCTGATTCCAGGAGCCAAAACAAGTGGGGTCATCAGTCAACTGGAAACCCAGCGCGCACAACTGTTGCTGACGTTCACGGCGGAACATCCTGATGTAGCCGGCATCGATCAACAACTCGTGATTCTCCGAGAGCAGCTGCAAAAGGAAATGGCAGCCGGCATGGCGGAAGGCGGTGTGGATGGGGCGCGTAGTGCCTCCAATCCAGTCTATATGCAGATCCAGTTGCAACTTGGGCAGTCGAATTTGGCAATCACGGAACTGGATAGTCAGCTCGGGGACGCGCGCAAGACCGTTCAGGAATACGAAACGCGGCTGAGCTCTGCGCCGGAAATAGAGCGTCACTATCTAGAACTCACGCGAGACTACGACAAATGGCGCGGCTTGTATGATCAGGTGCTGATGCAGGCTGAGAAAGAAAGAATCGGCCGTGTGGGAGACGAACAGGATGTCGTGAGCTTCAATGTCATCGAACCACCCGAGGCCGAGTTGAATCCGGTATCACCACCGCGAATGCTGCTGCTGATAGCAGTGCTAGTGGTGTCCATTGGAGTTGCTGTCGTCCTGGCCTTCATTCTCGATCAGATCAATCCTGCGTTTTCGACTGAGGGGCAACTCGCTCGCATGCAGATTCCTGTTGCCGGCAGCATTTCGATGTTCGTGACGTCTGAAGTGACAGCAAGACGAAGTACGGATCTGCGCAGGTTTATCAC
Organism: Gammaproteobacteria bacterium; assembly: GCA_043719475.1. GTDB lineage: Bacteria > Pseudomonadota > Gammaproteobacteria > Pseudomonadales > Azotimanducaceae > SYFY01. The sequence continues at coordinate 40,600 of JAYSTS010000078.1, forward strand.
CGGTACCGGTGGATATTTAATCGTCATGGTCGTTGTCATTATTGGCATGGAATCTGGTGCGAACCTCATCCATGGTTTGCTCAAGTAACCGAGACCGGTAATGACCGTTTCCAAATCGAAGCTGCTGCGCAAACTTCTGGTCGTACTCGATACAACGACTACTGCAGCCGTCTACTCCACGATATGCGCAGCGGCCTACTTCCTTGGCCGGATTGGCCCGGAGTCGTGGGAAGTCCACGTGATGCTCCTCCTGGTGCTGCCTTTCCTCGCCGCGCCACTTTCGACATGGGCAAAGCCGACCATTGCCGGTCAGACGGTGACACGCATCATGCTGGAGATGCTGCGCTACAACCTGTTGCTGTTCGGGATGCTGATTACCACCGTATTCTTGTTCAAGCTTGATCTGGTCAGCCGTAGTGTGCTGCTTGTGGCGATGACATCGAACATGGCGGCGCTTGCGTTTGTTCGCCTGTTTTTGCGCTGGTGGTACTTCACGGTACGTATTGAAAAGCGAGACAACTACACCAAAGTCCTGGTTGTTGGTTCCGGGCCCCGTGCGGAGTTCTACCTCAAGCAAGTGATGCCAAACTCCGAGTGGGGTATGGAGGTGATCGGTTGTGTCGATCCTGACCCTGCCAAAGTTGGACAAGCCTGCGACGGATCGATGGTGATTGGCACGCTTGATGATCTGGAACGGATCGTCTCATCGCAAGTCGTGGATGAACTGGTCGTCGCGCTACCTCGATCGCGCCTCAATGATATTGGCTCGATGGTAGAGATATGCTCGGAGCAGGGGATTGAGCTAAAAATACTGGCCGACTTCTATGACATCAACGCTGAAGTACGGCTGGAATATCAGGACAAGGTGCCGCTGCTCAGTTTCAGTCCTGTATCCCTGGATGAAAACAAATTGGTCGTCAAGCGAATCGTTGACATCGTCTTGGTGTCCATCGCGTTGCCGATCCTCATTCCGCTTTTTATTGGAGTGGCAGTAGCTGTGAAATTCAGTTCACCTGGCCCGATTCTGTTTCGTCAGGAACGGGTCGGCTTGCGCAAACGTCGATTCCGGATGCTCAAATTTCGCAGCATGCATGCCGACGCTGAAGCTCGACTGAAGGAAATAGAACATCTGAATGAGGCCGAAGGGCCGATCTTCAAGATGACCAATGATCCACGGGTAACCAGAGTTGGCAGGTTCATTCGCAAGACCAGCCTTGATGAAATTCCGCAGCTGATCAACGTATTTACTGGCGACATGTCGTTGGTTGGACCTCGTGCCATGTCGGTTCGTGATGTCGATCTCTTTGACAAGGGAATACAACGCAAGCGTTTCAGTGTACGGCCGGGCATCGTCTGTTTACGCGAAGTATCAGGACGCAGCAAACTGACGTTTGATCGTTGGCTGGAATTGGATCTTCAGTACATTGATACGTGGTCACTTGCGCTCGATTTCCAGATCCTGTTGCGAGTGATCCCGGTTGTTCTGAAAGGCTCAGGTGCAAGTTGACATGACTCGGCTCGTGTACGTGTTATCGGCAAGCCATTCCGGTTCAACGCTACTGTCCATGCTGCTCAATACTCATCCAGCCGTGGTAACCGCCGGGGAACTGAAAGCAGAGCACCTTGGTGACCCTGACCGCTATCGCTGCTCATGTCACGAGCTGCTCAAGGAATGCCCGTTCTGGCGAACTGTCGCTAATCGCATGCGTTCCCGCGGTCACGAATTTTTCATCACCGACGCACAAACTCACTTTGGCAGCATGGATAGCGCGTGGGTGACGCGATTGTTGCGACCTCTTGTGCGTGACGCGCTTACCGAACGAATGCGCGATGCTGCACTGTCGTTTTCGCCGGTGTGGCGTCGTGGGCTCCCGAGAATGCTGCGTCGGTCGGCCGATCTTGTGCACTGTGTTGCCGAAGTAGCCGATGCCGAAGTCGTGGTGGAAAGTTCCAAGCTTGGTTTGCGCCTCAAATATCTGGCGCGCTGCGACGACCTGGATATCACCATTGTGCGACTCATTCGCGATGGACGCGCGGTTGCACTGACGTATATGCGGCCTGACGAGTTCGCTGACGCTCGCGATGCAAAACTCCGCGGCGGTGGTACTGGAGTCAATCGGGATACGAGGCTGAGCATGGATGCAGCGGCTCGTGAATGGCGCCGCAGCAATGAAGAGGCAGAAGCTTTGTTGCAGCAACTTCCGGCAGTGCGCGTCATACAGGTTCACTACGAGGACCTTTGTCATAGCCCCGTCGACACGGTGAATCTCATATTCACTCAACTGGGCTTGTGTACTATATCCAGCCTCGAAAACTTTCGGTCTCTACCGCACCATGTCATTGGCAACGGGATGCGACTGGATACCGACAATCGAGTGGTGCTTGACGATCGTTGGCGAAACGCGCTCGTCACAACAGAGTTATCAACGTTCGCTCGTGTTGCTGGTGATTTGAACAGCCGGTATGGCTATCAGTGACCTCATGACTGAAGTGGCGAGTTCGGCAATTGACCACAGTGGTCGGGAACGCCTTACCTGGAATGTTCTGGTGTCCTGGCTGAGTCAGTTGATCACGGTTGGCATCGGTTTCATCATGCCTCGACTCATCCATGACGAGCTCGGCCAGGTCACCTTGGGTGTGTGGGACTTTGGCTGGGCAATTGTTTCGTATCTATCCCTGGTAAATTTTGGCATTGGTTCAAATTCGAGCAAATTCGTTGCAGAGTACAGACCAAGCGGGCAGATTCACCGATTGTGCGAAGTCATGTCCACAGCACATCTCATGCAACTGGTGATCTGCTCCGCCGTGTTCACCGGCATCTATGTGCTCTATACAAATGTTGACGCTATCTTTTCATCCGAAGCAGTCGATGTGGATGAAACTTCCATGGTCCTGCTGTTGCTGGGCTACAGCCTTGGCATCCAGATGCTGACAGATGCCTACAGGGGTATCATCACTGGGTGTCATCGTTGGGACATCCATAATGCGGTGAACACATTCCACAGTATTTCCTCCGCTATCGGAATGATCACAGCGCTGTTGCTTGGCCTTGGTATTCAATGGCTGGCATTGGTGTATTTCGTAAGCACTGTTGCCGCTGAGCTACTGCGCTTCCTGATGAGTCGGCGTGTTTGCCCTGAAGTGGAGATTCGAATTCGGTATGTGAATAAGGAAGACGCGCGGAGAATTCTTTCCTTTGGTATGAAGACACTGGCGACGCTTGCAGGGTCATTATCAGTGCAGCAAACCGTCAGCATACTGATTACAGTGCATTTAGGGCCGGCGGCGCTTGCGGTATTCGCAAGGCCTGCAGCTCTCATGCGTCATATCGAGAATTTCATCTCGAAATTTGCGTTCATTCTCATGCCGACCACCAGTTCAATGCATGGTATGGGTCGGACTGAGGAGTTACATGAATTTGCCATACAGATGAGTAAAGTTGGTTGGGCCCTGGCCTTGCCTGCAGGCGTGTTCATGGTCGTGTTTGGGCCGGAATTGATAGGTCTCTGGATGGGTCAGGAGTACATCAATGCGCCGTTGCTCTGGATTCTCGCCATAGGTGGATGCCTGGCGTCTGCGAACCGGGTGGGATACCGGATCTTGTCCGGGATGAACATGCATGGAGCGGTTTCGTTTCAAGGTCTGATTGTCTATCTCATGACATTGAGTCTAGGTATCGCCTGGATGACGGTCTGGAATGGTGGCTTGTTGGCAGCGGCCTGCATCTTCGTTTTAGGTGAGGTTCTGTTCAACGCTGTTCTGGTGCCGTTCCACATGGCTCGGATGCTCGGAATCAGCGTTTTTCAGTATATCTGGCAGGCTGGTCACAGGGCCGTTCTGATCGGCGTTGTCTGTTTTGCGTTCCTCGAAGGGGTGAAAGCGATAGAGACGTGGTCCGTGATGGTCAATATTTTGGCCGGCGGACTCTGTCATGGGTTGTTGGTGTCGATTCTTTATTGGCGATTTGTCTTGACCGATCTACTAAAAGACAAGATCCGCAGCTATTTGGCTTTCGCACGCCGTGATTGAGATCCGTAAATTTCCCTGGCCGTATCGGGCGATGCTGGCGATATGCAGTGATCTGGATGAGACACCGGACCTCGGGAGTTATCTGACGCTCTCGAGATATCTCAACACCAGGGACGAAACTGCCGTCGGTCGCGGACTTGGACTGGAAACCGGAAATACCCTCTATTTTGACATGGCTCCAGGTGATCTGAGTTATTGGAACACCTCCGATGCAGGGCGAGACGCCATACATGCGCTCATTCGGTCGGGTCACATCGATTGTTTTCACTCCTTCGGTGATCTTGCATCTAACAGGTCGCATGCAGCGCGTGCTCTGGATGCGCTAGCCAAACACGATTGTCAGTTACCGGTTTGGGTTGATCACGCCGTTGCGCCTACCAATTTGGGGCCAGACATCATGCTTGGGCAGGGCGATGTTACAGACGCGGCCGCCTATCACGCGGATCTGACCCTGGCTCATGGGGTCAGATATGTGTGGCTTGGTCGGGTCAGTAGTTGCATGGGTCAGGATGTTCCTTACTCCATGGCGACGGGTCTCTCTCAGATCAGAGATGGTCAGTCCCTCATGAACACCGTTAAAGATGCGACCAAGGTCGTACGTGGCGCAATTGGGGATCCGAAATATGCACTGCACTGGGGCAATCGTCTGACGCGTCCTTATGAATTGCGCAGTGGACAGACGGTGACCGAGTTCATGCGTTGCAATCCTCACCCATACGGTGTTTCGGTCGGAGATGACGCAGCGGGTCTGGGTAGTTCACTGCATCCGATCAGTATGCAGCGACTCATCGACAGGGAAGGTTGGTGTGTGCTCTACACTCACCTTGGTAAACACCTGGCTGGAACAGATCTACTCCCGATTCCGGCCAGAAAGAGCCTGGAAGCGCTTGCGCAGCATCACTGTCGAGGCGAAATTCTTGTCACGACTACAAGGCGCTTACTTGACTACAGCGCACTCATTCACAAAGTCTCCTACGTCATGAAGGACAACCGTCTAATAGTCGACTCAGGTGGAGTGGACTCATCTGGACTCACCTTCTACGGACTGCAACCAGGGCAGCAGATCGAGTTGAACGGTCAAACCCTGCAGCCACAGTGGAACCCAGAGGACCATACAGCAAGACCATCTTGTTCCGTCCCATTCAAGCGTTTGTCCTACCCTCTCTGACAAGCACATTACAACAACCGCACACGTGTGTGGCTTTGTTGATACGCCGCCTGACGTTCCGTGAGTTACCTCTCAAATCTTTCATCCTGCCCACAAGAAATGGGAATCGGCTCCAATTGCAGATCGTTGGTGACCTGTAGCATCCAAAGTAGAAATTATTCAAGTGAACAATCAATCTTGACCACCTGGCGCAAGACTGCACTCGGGAACGCACATGGCTGACATGCCGGTTGCGTCCACCGATGTCAGTTACGAGACGATTAGCTTCTTCGACATTCCTTTGGCGTGTGTCACGCTGGCGCAAGCGGTTCGCATTGTCGAAGATCACATCATCTATCGTCGTCGACTGGACATCGGTGTTGTCAACGCGGCCAAAATTGTTGCCATGCAAACGGACTCCCAACTTCGAGCCAGTGTTCTGGGTTCAGACGTCATATTCGCAGATGGACAAAGCGTTGTTTGGGCCTCTGGCCTGGTCGGCAAAAAACTTCCGGAAAGAGTCGCCGGCATCGACTTGATGTACTCGTTGTTGCAGCTCGGAAGCAAGGTTGGCCATCGTGTGTTCTGCCTTGGAGCGGAAGAGTGGGTCAATGCCAAAGTTGCTCAGAACATTAGAGATGCATATCCCGGTGTCCAACTGGTAGGCCGTAGAAATGGTTATTTCAGCACGGAAGAAGAGCAGTCGGTCGCAGACCTGGTACGCGAGTCTAGACCGGATATTCTCTTCGTCGCCATGACGTCGCCACGCAAAGAGAACTTCATGGCGCGTTGGGGCGAGCACATGAATGCAACGATTACTCATGGCGTTGGTGGCTCCTTTGACGTGTTTGCTGGAAAGGTTCGACGTGCTCCAGTGATGATGCGGCGGCTGGGTTTGGAATGGTTGTTTCGCGTTTTGCAGGAACCTGGCCGATTGTGGCGGCGCTATCTGGTGAGCAATCTGAAATTCATGCGTATGGTCGCGCGCTCAACGCCACCTGATCCATGATCCGCATTACCGCGCTCTGGCTGTTTATTTTCGCTGTGGGAGCGCTTTCACTACAGAACTGGTACCGGGGAGTGCTCGGTCTGGTAGCTCTCATAGCCGTCGTTGAGCATCCAGATTTCCCCAAGTCTCTGGCAGGTATCCAGGGACTGAACCCGTGGAATATTCTGCTGGTGATCACCATGCTCTCGTGGATCAGCAATCGTCGCAAAGAAGGTTATTCGTGGGATATGCCCAGAGGAATCAGCTTCATTCTCGCGACCTATGTCTTTTTCATCATCGTAGCCTTCACTCGCGCGGCGACAGACCTCGGTAGTGTCATCGAATATGCCCAGTTGCTGGGAACGGACGATATCCCTACCTTTGCTGGATTATTTTCAGAACATATCATCAATGGCCTCAAGTGGCTCATTCCGGCAGTGATGCTCTACGATGGGTGCAGGGATGAAGCCCGATTACGTGAAACCGTGCTGGTTATCATCGGTGTCTATTTCTTGCTCGCCATACAGATCATTCGGTGGATGCCCTTGTCTGCGCTGACGGGAGGTGAAGATCTCGGCGAACGCGCACTCAAGATTCTGTCGAACGAAGTAGGATTTCACCGGGTCAATCTCTCGATGATGATGTCGGGCTCTGCCTGGGCGGCCGTATTTGCGGCAGCGGTTTTCCAGAATCGGTCAGTCAAGACAGCACTGTACGTAGCGGCTGGCATCATATCATTCGCCATGGCGTTAACAGGTGGTCGCACCGGTTACGTGACTTGGGCTGTGATGGGTATGCTCTATGCCTGGACACGTTCTCGAAAGATGTTCTTCTTGCTGCCAGTCTTGGTCCTGCTGGCAATTCCATTGATTCCGGGGCTCAGCGATCGTCTCACGGCGGGCTTCGGCGGAAAAAACGTTGACACCAATGCCGCAATTCACAGCGATGAAAATGTTGCGGAATCGTCTGGTGTAGACCTTTACACCGTGACATCTGGTCGAACATTCGCGTGGCCTTTTGTGATTGACAAGATTTCGGAAAGTCCCTGGATGGGATATGGAAAGTTGGCGATGCAGCGGTCGGGTGTGTCGGGTTTCCTTCTCATGGAGTACGGAGAAGAATTCCCTCATCCCCACAACATGTACCTTGAGTGGGTCTTCGACAACGGATTGATCGGTGCGCTTCCGGTGTTGATACTCTTCACAACGGCACTCGTTTACGCGTTTCGTTTGTTGAAAGGCAGTTCAATTGAAAGTGGATTGGGAGGAATGACCATCGCGCTTGTAGGATCAATACTGCTCGCTGGTTTTGCATCGCAGACCTTCTATCCACGCGAAGGCGCAGTATGTATGTGGGTGGCGATTTTGCTGACGATTAGATGGCATCAACTGAGGACTCCGGTTCCATTGGAAGTTCGTCCTGCATGGCGTCAACCGGACTTGTGACCATGGTCAGGATAAGAAAGAAGCGAAATCAGCACCAGAAAAAATGCCAATCTGCCAGATGCTCACATATGGGACATCGGTGATGTGCGGAATCGCTGGGTCCGTCGGTAATTCAGGTGTGGCGCAGGTTCGCCGCATGTGTGAGGTGATGCGTTATCGGGGTCCGGATCACAGTGATGTGAGACAGTTTGGTCCTGCGGTTCTTGGGATGGTCAGACTGGCAATCATCGATGTAGCGGGTGGTAGCCAGCCGATGTCCAACGAATCTGGCGACGTCTGGACAGTCTTCAATGGAGAAATCTACAACTACGAAGACTTGCGCCGTGCGTTGCGTGAACGCGGCCATGTGTTTCGTACCCATTCGGACACTGAAACCATCGTGCATGCGTACGAAGAGTACGGTGATTCATTTCCAGAATATCTACGAGGGATGTTTGCGATTGCGGTCTGGGATGTTAAACGGCAGCGACTGTTACTGGCGCGAGACCGGCTTGGCGAGAAACCTCTTTATTACCATCTGAGCAGCTCCGGACTTATGTTTGCGTCGGAGATAAAAAGTCTGCTGACCACTCCCATTGATCGTTCCGTTGATCGAGAGAGTGCAGCCACATTTCTTGCGTTGGGCTACATTCCGGCGCCCGCTACGGCTTTCATGGGTATACAAAAGCTGTGCCCTGGTGAAGTCGCGATCTATGAACGTGGTCAACTGCATCTGCACCGTTATTGGTCTCTGTTTCCACGACAATCCATCGACGTGAATTATGATGAAGCAGTGGATCAGCTCGATAGTGAACTCAAGGAAGCCATCCGGTATTGCCTCAAAAGCGACGTTGAAGTCGCTGCGTTTTTGTCGGGCGGGGTGGACTCTTCGTTGATCAGTGCGTTGATGCAACTCGGTGGCACTCGCGTGCGCACCTACTCAATCGGTTTTGATGCTTCAGCGAGTGGTTTTAGTGAACTACCTTATGCGCAAATCGTAGCTGCTCACCTTGGTACAGAACACCGGAGTATCGTTGTCACAGCGCAGCAGGCGGTTGATCTGGTTCCAAAAATCCTTGATCACTACGATGAACCCAATGGCGAGCCGACGTCGATGCTTGTTCATCTTCTGTGTGCTGAGGTGGTCAAGGACGTCAAAGTCGCAATGGGTGGTACGGGTGGAGATGAGCTATTCCATGGTTATCCACGGCACGGCAAACTGGGTATGTTGGCTCTGGCTTCCAGGGTGCCGGAATCTCTGGCGAACATGGGGCAGCACTTCCTCGGTCAGTTCAGTGATTCCACAAACGGTAGTCGTTTCGTTCGGCGAGCGAAGCGCTTCAGCCGTGCTCTAGGCAAGTCCCGGGTTGAAGGATATCGGCAATGGTTGAATCAACTGGGAGCCACGACAGGTTCCGGGCTTGTGCTCGGCGTTGGCCAGGACTTTGTTGCTGATCGTTATGTGGCCGAATGTCTGTCGAAGGCCGGCGAGTTCCACGATCGGGTACTAGATGTTGACACTCGCGCATATCTGCCCGAGTTTCAGCTCACCTACATGGACCGGATGAGCATGGCCAACAGCCTGGAGGTTCGTTCGCCGCTTTGCGACTTCCGGGTTGCGCAGTTCGCAGCGTCGCTGCCCGCTAATTATCGGGTGCATCGAGGTAGAACCAAGCGAATTCTCAAAGACGTCGCCAGACGATACCTCCCTACATCGATCGTAGATCGACCCAAGACCGGATTCGACGCACCGGTAGGTCAGTGGTTTAAGACAGCGCTGCAACCATGGCTGAAGTGCATTCTCGATCCACACGAGGTTGCGGCTACCGGGCTGCTTGACCCCGACAAAGTTGACCGATTGGTACAGGATCACCTTCGCGGCCGTCAGGACTACTCGATGCAACTGTGGAGCGTACTGTCGCTGGAATATTGGTACCGGAAGCATATTGAAGACGGTAGCCGAATTGACTCATCAAATCGCGACTCAGCACCCGGGTATAAGCAGCAACGCGTTACTCCTTGCCGCTCGATGGCAGAGCGCAAAAACACTGTCGTTGCGTTATCCGGGGATGACGAATATAGACATCAGGTGGAGAAATGACTTCACTCGATGTTCTGAGGCATCTCGGACTCTTTGGCTTTATACGCAGGAAGCAGAGTTCATCGTTGACTGTACTCACGGTTCACGGGGTTGCCCCTCTCCGCGATGAAATGCTGTGGGACCCATTGCGAAAGCAGTTGGATATAGAAACCTTTACCAACCAGCTGGACGCAATTTCCCAACATCACAACTGGGTGGACGTGCATGGTGCTCTGGAACATCTTCGTGGCGGAAGCCATGTAGAAAATCCCGTATTGTTGACCTTTGATGACGGCTATCGAAACAATCTCGATCTTGCTCTGCCGGTTTTTGAGGCCCGACACATTCGTCCATTGTTGTTCGTTACCACCGGATTTTTGGACAATGCCCGGACGTTCTGGTTCGACCGATTTGATTTTGCAATTCAGCAGATTGACCGCCCCTGGACACTTGAAGTCGAAGGCAAGTCCTTCGAATTTAACCCCAGTGATCGATGTAGCATGCACCGCGAGTACCAGGCGTTAAGGCGTTATGCCAAGCGTCAAGGATGGCACGATCAGCACTTTCACGAGTTCTTCGAGGAAACCTGTGACGCTCTGGAAGCGCACACGGGGAAAGCGCTTGGCAACTTGCAGGCGATTGATCCAGTTTCCGCAACGATATCCAGTGTGGAACTTTGCCGCGCGGTTGCACGAGGCGCGATAGATGTAGGCAGCCATACCATTGATCACATGCGGATCGACAAACTGGACATCGATACACGAGCACATCAGCTGGTCCAATCCAAGATTGAGCTGGAGGCGATAACCGGACAACCGTGTCGGACGTTCTGTTATCCGAATGGAGACTGGGATCAGATCTCGCGAGAGGCGGTAGCTGCTGCAGGCTACGAAGCGTCCTTTACCGTTGCCCCTGGATTGAATGCGGTGGGGTGTGACTTGCTCACGCTTCAAAGAGTGTTCTTGCCTCTGCATTTCCACCCCGCACATATCGAGGCAGTCGCGTGCGGACTCCTGAGTTATAAGCAGCGACTCTCATCGTTGATCGAATTCTGAGATGAAATTTCTGCTGACGCTCGACTACGAGCTGTTCTTTGGAGCGAATTCGGGTTCTCCGGATGGGTGCCTGATCTACCCCACCCGGGTGCTGACACATGAACTCGAGCGACATGGATTCCTCGTAACACTGTTCGTCGATGCAGGGTATCTGGATCGGTTGTCCCGCAGCCCGGAAAAACTGCACAAGTTCCAACTTGAGAGAATATCGACCCAACTCCAGCAGTTGGTGGGTCGGGGGCATGACGTTCAACTCCACGTCCATCCACACTGGGAAGACACTCACTGGGCTAACGGCAAGTGGGAAATCAACACCACTCGTTATCGATTGCAGAGTTTCTCAGATTCGGCGATATCAGAAATACTGGAACGATACGCCGGGCTGCTGGGTTCTATTACAGGAATTCGGCCGCAGGCTTTCCGGGCTGGTGGATGGTGCCTGCAGCCGTTCGGGTCTCTTGCTGGACCATTGGCGAGCGCCGGCATACACATAGACTCCACGGTTTACACGCGAGGAAAAAGCGTCAATCCGGGTCGAGAATTTGATTTTTCTGCGGCTCCAGATCTTGATCGCTGGATATTCGATAACGATCCTTTGAGCGTAGAAGATTCTGGCCGATTTCTAGAGATTCCCATAACGACTCACCGAGTGTCGCCACTCTTTTACTGGCAAGCGCTCTGGAAAAAGCTGGTCAGGCAGGTGGGCGACAAACCGTTAGGTGATGGTCACGCGCTGAGTAATTCGAAGGAATATTACCTGCGTAAATTGTTTGGCGCGGAAGACACCGTTGCATCAATCGATGGGGCACGCGCAGTTTTGCTTGAACACAGTTTCCTGAAAACCAAAGAACGGCGTCACAGAATATTTAACGTCATGGGTCATCCGAAATCCTTGACCCGAAACAGCCTCGATGCGCTGGACAGGTTCCTGACCCGTCACGCCGCAACACTTGAACCATCGGTATTACGTGACTTTGCTCAGACATCTTGTGGATTTGTCGGTAATGTCCACCCCTCTGAGACCGTCATCGCATTCAACAACTTGTGTCAGCGATAGTATTTCTCCGGGGCTGGATTCATCCACCGGCACCGTACAAGGATTTGGAGTTTGACATGCAAAACAGAGACGATTTGGTGGAGAGCATCAGGCAGACGCTCGCGTTATGCGGCCAACTGGCCGTCGATGTGACTTCTTTGTATGACAGCGATGATCTCTACGACGCCGGTTTGACCTCCTTGAATACTGTCAATCTCATGTTGGCCGTCGAAGATTTATTCGATTGCGAATTCCCTGAAAAAATGCTGGCGAGAGAGACGTTTCAGAGCATACAGGCTATTGCAGAAGCCGTACGAGTCATAACGGCCTGATGGTCACTACATCGCATTTATCACTTGCATCCAGGCACAACTCCGGCTTTGAGGATCAGCGGATAGAGAAGCAATCCCCATGACGCAACCCAAGATTGTTCTGACTACACCGGCCATTGACTCAATCGTTGAACGAATTGGCAGTGATGTATTGGGCGTCCATGCAGCAGATGTAGATGCCAAGGCTCGTTACCCGACCGAGGCGATCACGGCGATGCGACAGCACGGGCTGCTGGGTGCTTATGTACCGGTTTCACAGGGTGGATTGGGTGTTGATTTTCAGACGTTATGTGCAATCAGCGAAAAGCTGGGTGGCTACTGTGCCTCTTCGGCAATGATTTTTGCGATGCACCAGATCCAGGTTGCTTGCCTTGTGCATCATGCAGAAAGCACAGTTTACGAAGATGAGTTGTTAAAGCGAATCGCGGGCCGGCAATTGTTACTGGCTTCTGCCACTACCGAAATTGGTACGGGTGGAGACTTGGGCACAAGTATTTGCGCGGCCAATTTGAGTGCTGACGGGCGCCGCGTCCGAATAGACAAGATGGCCCCAGTCATTTCGTATGGCAGTCAGGCTGATGCGATCATGGTGACTGCCCGCAGCCATCCAGAAGCTACTGGAAACGACCAGGTTCATGTTCTGGTCGAGAAAAAGGACGTGTCACTTGATCCGATTTCAACCTGGGACAGTTTAGGATTCCGCGGCACTTGTAGCCTTGGCTTTCATCTGATTGCAGATGTTCCCAAAGAGAACCTCCAGCCTGTGCCGTTTTCACAGATCCTGTCTCAGACCATGCAACCAGTTGCTCACCTGCTCTGGGGGTCGCTGTGGCTGGGGTTGGCTCAGGATGCAGCCAGAATCGCTCGACGAGCGGTCCGAGCATCCGCCAGGAAAGCAGAGGTCCCACCCACAACACAACTTCGTCTGGCAGAGCTGGATGAGGCGCTGTTCAAGATGCGAAGTACGTTAAACGACGCCATAAATCGTTATCAGAACATCATCGTTACCAAATCCTGGCAGAAGACAACTGTGTTTTCATTTGGCATCGCGATGAACAACATCAAACTGGTGTGTTCTGAGGCGGTGGTCGACATCGTCGGCAAAGCACTGATGATCGCCGGTGTGAATGGCTACCGGAATGATCATGAGTCCGCGCTCGGTCGGCATCTTCGGGATGCCTATGGAGCCATGCTGATGGTCAATAACGACCGAATTCGCTCACATAACGCAGCGATGCAGCTTGCGCAGCGATGACATGTCTGCTTCCGCATTGCCTCAGAGTTACTCCCACCAAAGCCATGTAATCCATGGTAGTGGTCGAGTCTGGGATGAAACTAACTGCTATCTCGACGTAGTCATCGAATTATTGCACGCCTTTGGGCACGAGCCTCTGGCTGCTCTGAGTGTTACTGCGTCAACGCGTTGGGAAGGCGATCAGTGGACGTTCTGCAAGTTCAACGACGAAGATCTGCGTTTTTTGTATGGCGCCGACATTCAGGAGTTGAATCCTTGGAAGGAGCTGGATCTTCACGTCGTCGAACAGCTCCAACGCGGAAATCCTGTACTGATCGAAGCGGACTCCTATTACCTTCCTGACACTCGTGGCTCCGCCTACCAAGAGCAACATGTCAAGACCACGATAGGTGTGCTGGAGATGGCGCCGGCGTCGGAGCGTATGCGTTATCTGCACGGGCGAGGCTGTTATGAGTTGGCAACCAGCGACTACCAAGGGCTTTGGTTGCCGGCCTCCAAACGCGCCAAAACCTGGTTACCCCCCTTTGTCGAACGTGTTGCCTGGTCGCATCCTCAACGAACTGATCCCTTGGCCATTGCAGCAGCAACCTTGTTGCGTCGGGAACTGGAGCGCATGCCCGCCGACAATCCAATCTCCATCTACACCGCGAGCTTGGAAGCCGAGTTGCAGGCGATGCGTGAAAATCACGATATGGATTATTTTCATCGTTATGCCTTCGCTACGCTAAGGCAAATGGGCGCCTGCTTTGAGCTACTGGCAAGTCACGTCGATTGGCTTGTCGCACAGGGTTCGTGGAACAAGGGCGACGCTGGAACTTTTTTTTTGCAGATTGCTCAGCAGGCGAGGTCTGTGCAGTTCCAATTGGCACGCGCTATCGCACGAAACAAGACGTTGGATCTATCACCGCTCGATCATATGAGCAGGGCATGGAAGGCTGGATTTGACGCGTTAAATTTCGGTGTTGTCTGATGACAAGTGAACGTACCACGCAGTTCGAAGCCAACGCCGATATGATATGGAGTCTCTGGCGTTGTGATGTCGGTGTGGTGACAAGTCCTTCGAAGCTGAGCGGGTCTACCAGTGCCTGGTGTGGGTTGACTGAGCAACTGACTGTTGGTTCTCTCGTCAACTGTGCGGAACCCGATCAGTTTGACTGGTGGTTTACCGCGGAATTTCATTCTCCAGTTCCGTCGATCATGGTTTTTGCGTCGGTGTTTGGATGTGCCAATGTCTGGCTCAATGAAACCAAGGTGGCAGTTTTCGACAACGCTTTCCGTCCATGGCAGATTCCAGTGGGTGGGCTCGAATTACGACAAGGTATTGCCCTTCACTTTCCGTCCTTGACCACAC
>JAYSTS010000079.1:0-3120 GCA_043719475.1 Gammaproteobacteria bacterium
CGAACGGAAAAGCGGACCGAAGTGGCGCCGCCGCAGCCTGTCGAGCTTCTGCCGCGCAGGCTCCTAGGTTCCTGCTGGAGCAGGAACCCAATACTTCGATACTGCCGGTGTTCGACATCATGGACGTTGAACGTTACTACCCCTCCTTTCAGGGAGATCTGGCGTTACGCCTGGCTGATCGCTGACTACCACTTGTTCCAGTGAGTGATGGTGGAAACGGGAGGCCGTTCAGCGCGTTTGAAATCCATACCGAGCGTGTAGGCAACCGGCAGCAAGGCGACCTGCATGACGTTGTCAGGCAGACCGAGAATCTGTGCGGCTTCTTTTTCATGCATGAGATGCAGCGTGGTGAGCGCAGTACCCAGACCGCGCGAACGTGCTGCCAGCTGGAAACTCCAGACCGCAGGGAAAATTGAACCGAAGAGACCAGCCATCATCGGCGACGGCGTATTGGCGGGCGGACGACCTTCTACGCAGGGGATCAGATGCACAGGTGCTTCGTGCAGATGCTCCATGAGATAGATTGCGGAAGAGAACACACGCTTCGTCTGTGCGTTGCCAGTAGCCTCGGCTTGTTCTCCGGCGGCGGAGAGATAACCGCCAGCGGCTTTGCGATAGAGATCGGCCAACGCCTTGCGCGTTCCTGCATCGTCGATGACTAACCAGCGCCAGGTCTGTGAGTTCGACCCGGTTGGTGCTTGTACCGCGAGTTCAAGGCATTCCTCGATCAGCTTGCGTGGTACTGGCCGCGTGAGATCCAGGCGCTTGCGTACCGCGCGGGTTGTGGAGAGGAGTTTGTCGGTAACGGTAAGATCGAATGTCATGCTGCCCCCAGCCGGAAATTGAAACGGATGTTGAGAGGTTGCAGTGTACTGCACGATGATCTTTATCACATGGCGCAGCCGGTTGAGCCTCCGGTCGGGGTACGTCGAAGTTCGAACGTTGCCAATCAAAACGATGCCCATCCAAACGATGCCCATCCAAACGATGCAAAGGTGCGCGAGGGCCGTTTCTGGCAGACAATGTGCCTGAAGTTCGATGGAAGGCTGGATTGCTAGAGCAAGCTCCGACTGCATCATCGTCGTTGCGGATCTCGCTCTTTGAGCGAGCGATACGTGAAGCGACGATTCCCACCTGTGCGATTCTCTGCATCTACTACGCGTTTATTACCTGGGCACACTGGGTAGGTCTGGATCAACCTGAGCGGCTGGTGTTGTGTCTCATGACCGGCGCGACCAGTCTATTGTTTTTGGTGCAGGGTTTCCGGTGGCGAACTGAAGCGCCCAACTCCGCCACCCTCGTTACCTGGGTGGTAGTGGTTATCTCCATCGACAATGCCGCTGCAATAGGATTGCTTGGTCTGGAATCAGCGTTCTATGGGCAGGTCATCGTCCAGGCTGGCCTGGGCTTTGTCGGTATGCGATGGTCCCGGTATTTTGCATTGACGGGCGTAATCCTCTCAGCGTTTGTGATCGGTGGCTTGTTACGCGGAAATGTCGATCTCTGGTACACCAATTCGCTGATAGTCAGCGCCTCGACCCTGTTGTCGATGTTGATGCAACAATTGGCTTCCCGATATCGCGACCACCTGAATTCGGCGCAGGAGGAAAGCGAACGGCAGCGTCAGGCAGCGGAAGAAAACCTCGCGAATTTTCAGGCTGAAGTAAGGCAGCGGGAGCATCTGCAGCAACGCCTCGCACACGCGGAACGGCTGGAAAGCCTGGGTCTGCTTGCGGGCGGAGTGGCGCACGATTTCAACAACTTGCTGGCCATCGTCATTGGCCGTGCCAGTCTCATGCAGGAACGCATGGCCAACTCGAACATGCGAACCGAACTCGATGCCATCATTGATGCGGGCGAACGCGCGGCCTTGTTGTCGCGCGAGCTGCTGTCCTATGCGGGTCGAGGCACCACAATCGTGGCGCTGCTGGATCTCGGGCGAGAAGTTGCCGGGGTATGTGCCCTCGCGCGCAGTTCGCTGGCACCGGGAGTGGAATTGCGGGTGGCGGAGTCCCACGGCGAGCTGGTGGTACGGGCTGATCGTGGTCAGCTGCAGCAGATCGTTCTCAATCTCATCATCAATGCTGGTGACGCAACTGCTGAGCGTGGTGGCAGTATTCAGGTCGCAGTAGGGCGCGAAAAGCTCAATACAGAGCGGGCGCTCGCGCTTGAACCACTCATGGATCGATCAGCCGGAGAGTACTGCTTCCTGAAAGTGACAGATAACGGTTCCGGCATGAGTGCAGAAACGCTCAAACACGTTTTTGACCCGTTTTATACGACCAAGTCCAATGGACGAGGGCTTGGGCTTGCGGCGGCGTTAGGCATTGCCAGGGCACATGGTGGTGGAATCAGCGTGGTGAGCCAGGAGAATCATGGCAGCGACTTCACGCTCTATCTTCCCGCGAGTGATGGGAAGATCGTGGATATCGGGTCGACGCCTCGTTCGACCGCCATGAGCGATCGGCCGACCATTCTCGTGGTTGATGATCAGGAGGATGTTCGCGGGATGATCATACGGATGCTGCAAGATGCCGACTATCTAACGGTCGACGCCGGGAGCGGTGCGGCAGCCGTGTTGATGCTCGAAGAGCAGCCGCAGGTTGTGCAGGTTGCAATCGTCGACATGAGCATGCCGGAGATGGATGGTGAAGCCACCTTTCATGAACTGCGGCGCATTCGTCCCGATTTACCGATTCTGCTGTCCAGTGGCTTTGACGTGCACGAAGCGGCGGCACGATTGTCGCAAGGCCCCCGCGTTGATTTTCTCGCCAAACCCTATCGGCTTGGACAACTCCTCAAAAAACTGGATGTTCTTATTCGAAGAAGCGAAGCAAGAACCGGCTAGGAGTCTGCGCGGCAGAAGGCGGCGGAGCGAGGCGAGTGTCAATTCGAGTCCGATTTTTCGTTCGTTTGAGGCGCTTAACCTTGATTCGACAATAATCGGTACCGCTTCCGACGCACAACGCGTCTGACGCAGGGGGGGAGGCGTCGGGCGGCCCTCACCCCCCCCGTTTGTAGAAGGAGCGGTCTCCCGACCGCGATGCCGGGTGGAAAATCGCGATCAGGAGATCGCTCCCACAGGCATAGGCATCGAGAGTGTGTGGGAGCGGTCTCCTG
>JAYSTS010000080.1:0-21189 GCA_043719475.1 Gammaproteobacteria bacterium
GCATTGGTGCGCCAATTGAAACGAGAGGAATGCAGCCAAGCGCGGTGAACGATAAAGTTCGCGCCTGGATTGAGTCCGAGATGACGCAACTGGAAGCGAGAGATGTTCGAGGTCAAGCGACGAGCGACCATGGCCTATCCGCTTAAAGAAACTCGCGATATTCAACTGTGCGACGCAGCCGTCAAATACACCCTGCTACGCCGCAAACGTCGCAGTATCGGTTTCAGGGTTGATCACAACGGCCTCACCGTGAGCGCCCCACCGCGTGAGCCTTACAATTATCTCGAGCAACTCATTCTAGAGCGTGCGAATTGGATCGTCGCTAAGCTTAAGGCGACGGAAGCGCAGCGCCAACCACAACCGACTTGGCAAAATGGCGAGCGCTTGCTGCTGCTCGGGGACGATCTGGAGTTGAATCTTTATCGCAGCAATCGCCGCGCCGAACCGATTCGATGCGCCGGAAAAATCTGGGTTGGCGTACCCGATACACGCGATGTACAAGCTGTGCAAACACGGGTAGCGCAATGGTATCGAGAACAGGCCGCACAACATTTCCAAACGCGCATCGCCTGTTATGCGCCGCGCCTCGGGGTTGCAACGCCGCACTTAAAACTCTCCAACGCTAAAACCACCTGGGGCATGTGCCTGTCCTCAGGCGTGATACGCCTGGCCTGGCGTTTAATTAAAGCCCCGCAGCCGCAGATTGACTACGTGGTGGCGCACGAGATCGCCCATCTCAAACACATGAACCACTCGCGCGAGTTTTGGCAAACGGTCGCGCAACTGTATCCGGATTACGTGCGCCAGCGCCAAGCTTTGGAGCGCGATGGGGCGCGTTATCATACGTTTTGATAAGAGAACGAACTGCGACCGACCGCGATCCAATCCCGAACCAACCTTCCATCCGCACTATTAATCCTCGCCGGAATCCTCATGGCCCTGGCCTGGACCCCCGCAGTCCTTTCAGCCGAGGTCTGTTACAAGGATGAATCTGGTCGCATCGTCAATCGCCGGCGTCCCGGTTTTGAACGCGTACCATGTCCTGAAGAAGTGTTGGATGCAGACGGCAAAGTGGTGCCCGGCGCCAGACGCCCGGGTCGCCAGATCGGAGATGTCAACGATCGACGTACCGCCGCCGGGCGCGAGGCCTCGCGCAATCCGGTATCCCCAGTACCCCGCCCAGACCCTTCGGATTATCCGGCCATGGTGCCTGTGCCGGATCGCTGGCGAATTGTTGATACCCTTGGCTACAAAGAGCGTTGGTACGACCCGTACAACCGCAACCTTCTCAAGGGTGACAAGCCAGTCCACGATGACTGGTTCTTCAGTTTCAGCGGCCTTCTCGACTCCATCTACGAAATCCGTGAAGTGGCAACGCCGGTAGGTGGCGCGTCCACGCAGGACGCCGGTGAACTGGATATCTTTGGTGGGTCCGACCAGGCGATCCTGGCAACTAACCTGGCGCTCGAGTTTGTGTACTTCAAGGGTGATACGGTGTTCCGTCCACCCGACTGGGAATTCCGGTTTACACCGGTGATCAACGTCAACCAGGTGAAAATCGACGAGATCCTCGGTCTGGAGGCCGAAGCTGCGCGCGGGGATGATCGCACCGACCATCACATCGGCATTCAGGCGCTGTTTGCAGACAAACACCTGCGCAACGTGTCCGATCGTTTCGACTTTGACAGTCTGCGTGTTGGCATCCAGCCGTTTTCGTCCGACTTCCGCGGCTTTCTGTTCTCGGATAATCAGCTTGGTATCAGGCTGTTCGGCATTCGCGAGAACAATGTCTTCCAGTACAACCTGGCCTGGTTCCGCCGTCTCGAGAAAGACATCAACAGCGGCTTGAACGATGTGACGGAGTCGATTCGAGACGACGATGTTTTTGTCGCCAACCTGTACTGGCAGGATCTGCTGGTGAAGGGCTTCCAGTCGCAGTTCTCGCTGTACTACAACCGGAATCGTGAGAACGACTTCTACTTCGACCAGAACGGATTCATCGCCCGTCCCGCGTCCATCGGTCAGGAGCGGCCGCGTGCTTATGATGTCTTCTATGTGGGTTACAACGGCGATGGGCACTTTGGTCGTTTCAATCTGACGACGTCGCTCTATGGCGCATTTGGCGAAGAGAAGGAAAGTGTATTCACCGAACGGCAAAGTGATATTGCCGCTTTTTTTGCGGCTGCTGAAATTTCCATGGACTTCGACTGGATCAGGCCACGGCTGTCGTTCCTTTACGGCAGTGGTGACGATGATCCGTTTGACGACAAGTCAAATGGTTTTGATGCCATTCAGGAAAATCCACAGTTTGCCGGCGCAGACACGAGCTACTGGATTCGGCAACCGGTGCCGCTGATCGGTGGTGGCCGTGTTGCGCTGTCGAGCCGCAACGGTATTCTGAATTCGCTTCGATCGTCCAAGGAGCAGGGCCAGTCTAACTTCGTCAATCCCGGCATCTGGTTGTTGGGCGCTGGTGTGGATGTGGATGTCACACCGGAGTTACGGGTCGCGGCGAACTGGAACTACCTGCGTTTTGACAAGACCGAGGTGCTGGAAGTGGCGCGCAATCAATCGGGGATCGATGAAGAGATCGGTCACGATGTTTCCATCGTCGCCACCTGGCGTCCGTGGATGACACAGAACATCGTCATTCGCACGTCGTACTCTCGTCTGATTCCCGGCAAAGGCTACAAGTCGTTGTTCCCCGATGAAGACAGCGACTATCTGCTTTTCAACATTCTGCTGGCGTACTAGGAAGGATTGGAACCATGCGTATTCGACTTCTCTCCAGCTGCCTTGGTCTTCTCGGAGCGTTGACCCTGCCGTTGGCACTACATGCGTCTGAGGGAGAGCACGCCGTTGAGCGTGACTACAGCCAGGTGCGTGCTGAACCAGCGCCGGCTAACCAGACGGCAGAAGTCATGGACACCAAGAGTGCCGGATGTGTGTCGTGCCACACCGAGTCTGACCAGAAAACGATGCACATCAGCACTGCGGTGCGACTGGGCTGCACGGATTGTCATGGTGGTAATGCGTCCGTTGACAATCCGGTCGACGGCAGCATTGCCAGTCAGGACCCAGCTTATGTCGCTGCGAAGGAACAGGCCCACGTACTGCCGAAGTTTCCCGAAGCCTGGCACTATCCGAGTGCTGCCAATCCGGAGCGCACCTATACGCTGCTCAACAAGGAGTCCAACGAGTTCATTCGTTTCATCAACCCGTCGGATTTCAGAGCGGCTGATGATTCTTGTGGCGCATGCCACCAAGGAATTATCGAGGCCAGCAAACGCAGTATGCATGCTACCGGGGCCATGCTCTGGGGTGGCGCGTCGTACAACAACGGCATTCTGCCCTACAAGAATTATGTGCTTGGTGAGGGTTACACCCAAGATGGAACCGGCGCCATCATCGAAGGGCCAAAACTGCCGCCAGAAGTGGAGGCCGCTGCACGTGCGAAAGGAGTTTTGCCGAGGCTCTATCCACTGCCCGCCTGGGAGACGATTTATCCCGGCGACATTTTCCGCGTATTTGAACGTGGTGGACGCAACATCGCGAACGTGTTTCCGGAAACCGCACTACCCAACGCCCTCGGTCTGATGCAACGGATCGAAGAACCTGGCAAGCCTGATTTTCGTCAGTCGAATCGTGGGCCAGGCACTGGCGCGAGAATTGCCGTGCCGGTCATCAACCTAACGAAGACACGCCTGAATGATCCAAACCTGTGGTTCATGGGCACCAACGACCAGCCAGGCGATTACCGCCATTCTGGCTGCGCGTCCTGTCATGTGGTGTATGCCAATGATCGCGACAAACGTCATTCAGGTGTTTATGCGCAATTTGGTCATGAAGGCAAAACGCAGACCGCAGATCCAACCATCGCCAAGGATGAAGAAGGACACCCACTCAAACATCAGTTCACACGATCGATTCCAACCAGTCAGTGCATGATCTGTCACATGCACCAGCCCAACATGTTCATGAACACGTATCTGGGCTACACGATGTGGGACTACGAATCCGATGCACCACTCATGTGGCCGGAAAAGCAGGTGTATCCAAGCGACCAGGAAACTCGCGAAGTCAACGAGCGCAATCCTGAGGCGGCTGCGGTACGTGGCAAGTGGGCGGATGTTGAATTCCTGAAAAACGTTTCAGACCTGAACAGCCAGACCAAAGACACCCGTTTTGCCGACTACCATGGACATGGCTGGAACTTCCGGGCGATCTACAAACGTGACCGCAAGGGAAATCTGCTCGACGCCAAGGGGGATCTGGTCAGTGATGAAGACCCGCAGAAGTTTGACAAGGCGGTACACCTGTCTTCAGTACACACCGATGTTGGCATGCACTGTGTGGATTGCCACTTCTCCAACGACAATCATGGCAATGGTCACATCTATGGTGAAGTTGCTGCAGCAGTCGAGATCGACTGCAAGGACTGCCACGGTACGGCGAAGGACTATCCAAATCTGTATACGTCAGGTCCCGCTGCACTTGAAGGTGGTCTGGAAATGGGTGCCATGCGCACTCCGGACGGACGGCGACGATTCGAGTGGGTTGGCGACAAGTTGTTTCAGCGCAGCGTGATGGATCCGGATCTCGAGTGGGATATGTCGTTGGTGAAGGATACGGTCACACCCGGCAATCTCGCCTACAACGAAAAAGCGGCACGCGCCAAACTCATGAGTCGCAACACGCAGACCCAGGAGTTCGGGCCGAAGGTTGCGTCTGTCGATCTGGCGCACGGCAACGATTCAGTCGAGTGTTACACCTGCCACACTTCCTGGACGACCAGTTGTGGTGGTTGTCACCTGCCGATCGAAGCCAACTGGAAGACAGAGCGCCATCACAATGAAGGGGGTGAATCCCGTAACTTCGCCACCTATAACCCTCAGGTCGCGCGCGACGAAATCTTCATGCTGGCCAAGCGTGAACCGCACAAAGGTGGCAAGTTCGCACCGGCGCGTTCGACTTCGGCACTGATACTTTCTTCGACCAATTCGAGCCGAGAGAAGATCTACATTCAACAACCGCCAATCGCCGCGAGCGGCTATAGCTCCCAGGCGTTCAATCCGCACTTTCCCCACACGGAACGCAAGACAGAAACCAAGACTTGCAGCGATTGCCATTTGTCTAAAAACAACGACAACAACGCGATCATGGCGCAGACGCTGATGTATGGAACCAACTTCATCAACTTCGTCGGGTACAACGCCTGGGTGGGTGGTGAGGGAGAGATTGATGCGGTCCAGGTCACGGAGTGGGATGAACCACAGGCCGTTATCGGCAGTTATCTGCATCGTTATGCATTCCCGGATTATTTCAAGGCACACCAGAACAAGGGTCAGGTGCTGCAGACGGCGTTCGATCACGCGGCTGATGGCACCGTGAACTGTATTCAGTTGCGTGGCGAGTATCTGTTTGCCTCTGAAGGCAAGGGTGGTGTTCGGGTTTATGACGCCGCCAGTATCGCCAACAAGGGGATTTCGCAGCGGGTCATTACGGCGCCGTTCAGTCCGCTGGGTCAGGACACCCACGTGGGCTCAAAAGATGCGAGCTGTGTGGCGCTGCCAACGACCCAACCGATTGCACCGGAGCGCAACCAGGGCGATCTGATGCGCGTGGATAACCAGGAGCAACCCTTCCATCCGCTGTACAACTACATGTTCATCACGGATCGACAGGAAGGTCTGATCCTGGTGGATATCAACACGCTTGCAGACGGGGAGCCACGCAACAACTTCCTCAAGCGGGCCTTGACGTGGAATGACGGTGGTCTACTCAACGGTGCACGGCATGTGTCGGTGGGTGGTTATTACCTGTACGTGATTGCTGACGCTGGCCTGGTCATTCTCAACATCAATGATCCGCTCCAGCCGATAGTCGCAAGTGTCGTGCCGCTCAATGGCGGCACATCATCGATGCAGCAGTTCCGCTACCTGTTTGTCACAGATCGTGATGGCCTGAAAACGGTGGACATCACGACCCCGGAAAAGGCTCGACTGATTCCAGATAACACCATCGCGCTTGGCGATGCACGAAGGGTCTTTGTCTCGCGTACCTACGCTTATGTGGCGGCTGGCAGCGAGGGACTGGTCATTGTCGACGTAGAGAACCCTGAGGCGATGAAAACCTTCCGGACAGTCACTGAAGGCGTGGTTGACGCGTCCGACGTCATCGTTGCGACCACCAATGCCTCGTTGTTTGCCTACGTTGCGGATGGCACGGCAGGGCTGAAAATCCTGCAACTCACCTCGCCGGAATTGCAGCCCAAGTTCTATGGCTTCAGCCCGGAGCCGAATCCACGGTTGATCGCCAGCCGTGCGACCGGAACGCCCGCTCGCAGCCTGTCGCGCCCGCTGGAGCGAGACCGCGGTGTTGATGAGACCGGTGGACAGGTCGCCGTATTCGGCCGACTGGGTTCCAGGCCGCTGAATCTGGAAGAAATGCGGCGACTGTTCCTCAACAAGGATGGTCAGCCGTGGTTTGTTGTGGATAAACTCGGAGCGGTGAAATCGACAGCAGACTCTGTTACGTCTCCGGTGTTAGTAACAGGTCCAGCAGGAGGAGGTTCTGGAGATTGATCCTTTTTTGAGGTGGATCGGCCGGTCGCTCTTGAGCAATAGCGCCAGCAGGCTGCGAGTCTTCTTGCTGGCCTTGTGCATGCCTATGGCATGGGTGAGTCAGACCGCGTTGGCCGTCAATATTTCCGATGACGACCACCTGGGTGTGGCGAGTTGTGCGTCGAGTGTCTGTCATGGCAAACAAGCCGTACAGACCAACAGAAATGTGTGGATGAATGAGTTTCGTATCTGGTCCACCGAGGATCGTCATCACCAGGCCTACAAGACACTCCTCAGCGACAAATCAAAACGCATCGCCACCAACCTGGGGTTGCCGGCAGCGCACACGGCAAAGATCTGCCTGGATTGCCACGCCGACAATGTTCCTGCAGACAAACGCGGCCCGAAATTCCAGCTGGATGACGGGGTAGGTTGTGAGGCCTGTCATGGTGGTGGCGAACGATGGGTGGAAAGTCATACCGAGCCCGGCGTCAAACATGCGGGTAATCTGGACCGTGGTATGTATCCCACTGAAGACCCATCGGAACGTGCACGTCTTTGCCTGAGTTGTCACATGGGCACCAAGGATCAGTTCACCACGCACCGGATTATGGGCGCCGGACATCCACGCCTGGTGTTTGAGCTGGAGTCCTTCACCGCCAACCAGCCTGCTCACTATGACCAGGACGAAGACTACGTCGAACGCAAACGCTCAACCGTTGGTTTTGGGTTGTGGCTCACCGGCCAGATAGCTGCGGCGCAAAACTATCTTGGCATGCTGCAAAGCGGACTTCTCTCAAGCGCAGGCATTGCACCGGAACTCTCGCTGTATGACTGCCATAGTTGTCACCATGAAATGAGCGACGTGCGCTGGGGTGGATTGCGGCTCAAGCAGGGTCTTGCCCCGGGTGGGTTGCGCCTGCAGGACAATCACATGCTGATGTTGCGTTCGGTAGGTGCCGTGGTGAGTAGCGGGGATGCCGCGACGCTAGATGTACAGATCCGCAAATTGCTGATTGCAGGTCAGACCGGCTATCCACAGACACGAGCGGCTGCGGCTGAACTGTCGCAGTGGCTGAACAGTCGCAAGGCTGCCTGGGTTGGCCGGAATTTCAGCACGGCTGACATTCGTGCGGTTCGAAGGTCGATTGCAAAACAAGGCGCTGATGGCCAGCTGAATGATTTTGCGGCTGCCGAACAGGCGTTTTATGGCATCGAGAGCCTGTCTTATTACGTTGATGACGTCGACAAGTTGCAGACGGTGCTCGACAAGGTATTCGCCTCGGTTGAGGATGAAACCAAATACAAACCTGCCAATTTCCGGGCCGCCTGCAGCGCAGCGCTCGCGAGTCTGTAGGAGCATCCAGCGCGAATGATCCGGTCAGCAGCCAGCACGAATGTAGGCCGGGTCCACAGCCTCAATGAGGATAGTCTCGGTGCCGACCCTGAACACGGCGTCTGGCTGGTTGCCGATGGTATGGGCGGACATGCCGCTGGGGAGGTAGCGAGTCGGGTGGCTCGCGATACGATTCTGGCCGAGATTGCCGTCGGCACAGAGTTGCGGGACGCAACGGTCGCGGCCCATGCTGCGGTGGTGCAGGAGGCGGCGGGCAATGACGCTCAGAAGGGGATGGGTACCACTTCGGTGGCACTACGGATTCGCGATGCACAATGTGAGATGGTTTGGGTAGGTGATTCCCGCGGCTATCTTTTTCGCGCTGGAGAACTTACACAGCTGACAAAAGACCACTCGTTCATGCAGTTGTTGATTGATCGTCAGCATCTCACTCCGGAGCAGGCCCGCACCCATCCAAAGCGGAATGTGGTGACGCAGGTGCTCGGTTATGGTGATCCGGTTCCCGACTCGGTGACCTGTTTACTGCAGCAAGGTGACGTACTCATGCTGTGCAGTGATGGCTTGTATGACGAACTCTCGGATCCGGAAATCGGCGACATCATGCGCGCTGAGCCAGATTTGCAAAGCTGCGTTGATCAGTTGGTCAACACGGCGTGTGACAAGGGTGGACGGGACAATATCAGTACAGTGCTGGTCCGCTACGATGGGCCGAGCGCGGTGACACAACCGGAAACCGCGCCGGATCCACACCGGACGACTGTGGTGCGTGGCAGGGCGGTAACAGGCAGTGTAATTGGTGGGGCATCTGGTCGAACAGCATCGGAGGCGACGACAGACAAACAGCCGAGCCAACCGCACCGCCAACCGTCGCGTAAAGGGGTGTGGTTGATCCTGGGTCTGGTGGTCATTGTTGCGTTGCTGACCGGTTTGATGATGACAGGTTATTTGGGAGACATGACATGAGCGCGGAGCGCAAGTTCATACTGCGCCCTCACGCCGGAGGTGAGGGTGTCGAACTCAAGGATACTTTCCTCGTGGGTCGGAAGGATGATTGTGATCTGGTGATCACCGAGGGGCATCCAAGTCGAAATCACGCTCGCTTCTCCATCGAAGCAGAAGGCGTCACGCTGACCGATCTTGAGTCCTCCAACGGCACCTTCGTTAACGGTAGTCGAATCAAGGGCGGCCAACGCCTGAAGAATGGTGATGAGCTGGCATTTGATACTGCGCGCTTCCAGTTTGTCATCGAAGGTGAGCCTGCCGATGATGGTGGTGCGACGGTGATTCGCAGTATCGCCGATCTTGAACGGACCATGATTCGCCCGGCTGCAGATTTGCAGAAGGAACTTGAAGCTGCAGCGAAAGCTGCGGCCAAAGAAAGTCCTCGTGAAGCCGCAAAAGAAGCACCACGAGAAGCCCGCAAGGAGACTCCAAGAGAGACTCCAAAAAAAGAGGCACCAAAGGCTGAAGCACCGCGCGAAGCCAAAAAAGAAACGCCGATGGCAGGCGGTTCCGTGAAGCCAGGTAGCTGGGCGGATCCGGACAGCAAATCATCGGGTGCAGGCACGCAGATTTTTTCGCGCGAAGATCTGCAGAAGATGGCGGGGGAGTACAACGCGGTTGGTGATTCGGGCAACGACCCGTATCTGCAGATCGGCACCGGCAAATCGGCTGGTAAAGTCATTGTCCTGAGAGTCGGGCTGGGAGCGAGTGAGTGGACCATTGGCAAGGATCCGGCGAGGGATATCGTCTTTGCAGATGAAGGTGTATCGGATTTTCACGCCAAGATTATTCATCAGGGTGGTCGATGGAAAATCGTTGATCAGCTGTCCACCAATGGTACTTACATCAACAACTCCAAAGTGGTCACTGGTTTCCTCAATGCAGGCGATCGAATGAAGCTGGGATCGGTTGAGTGTGTGATTCAATTTCCGGGACAACAGGCACGCGGTGCGAGCGGTGGTGGCAACCAGACTGGTCTCATCATCGGCGCGTTGGCGGTCGTTGTGCTCTTAGGGTTCGCTTATCTCTTTCTGATGTAGCCTAAATAACGATGCAGCGCCTGTTTGATCTCATCGAAGAGCTGAAGCGGCGGAAAGTCTTCCAGGTTGCCAGCATCTATCTGGTCACAGCGTGGGGCGCATCACTCGGTGTGTCCGAGTTGCTGCCGGCGTTTGGCGCACCGAACTGGGTTGTTCGGGCGGTAGTCATCGGATTGTTGCTGTTGTTTCCGGTGGTTGTCGCACTTGCCTGGTTTTATGAGCTGACTCGGGAGGGCGTGGTTCGTGATCCCGCAGATGTGTCGGCGGAATCGGATGCACGACGTAGCCTGACTACCCTGCAAACAAGCCTTCCGACACCAGCTGGCGGGCTTGAAGTCAGTTGGCAGGATCAAGGCAGGCGACGAACCTTGTCATTTACCTCGACGTTCATCGCGGGGCGGGATGCGTCCTGTGAAGTGTCGACACTGGACCCCGTGGCGAGCCGAAACCATGTGCGATTTGAATACTCCAGCATAGGCTGGATGCTGGTTGACCTCGACAGTAGCAATGGCACATTGCTCAATGGTGTTCTTGTCAGGCGGGAACCCGTTGCATCGAAATGTGTTGTTCAACTTGGGAAGGGCGGACAGGAACTCGAGCTCCGCATCCTCGACCGTACTGCGGAAACGATGATCATGTCGCGCGCCGATTGATCGCCATCAGTCGAGGTAGAAGAGCCCTGTGACGTTGGTCGGCAGGGCTCTCCCAGGTGATCAGAACGAACCGCGGATGCCGATCGTGAACACGTTGGCGCTGAGATCCTTCACAGCCAGCAGAGAGCTGAACTGTGCGAATGCCGCCATGTTGTTGCCGTATTGCGCCGAAACGCCCACCGTCACGTCGAAATACGTGTTGTCCGCACCGTCCGTGGGAATCTGGAAATCGTCGGTTTCATTCTGGAAGATTTGACCTTTAGTGCGTGGCGTCAGGCTGTACCTCGCGCTCAGCGTTCGTGCATCGTTGTCGAACTCGTAACGGAACTCAGCGCTGGCATAGGGAACAAAGACGCCGACGCTGGTCGACATCGCACGCCGCACGCTGGCACCGAAAAATCCTTCGAGAGAATCGACTTCCTGTGAGCCGAAGGTCAACCCGAGAAACGATCCGGTTTCGCGGAATCCGTCGATACCGAGCGATGCCACGCTCAAGCCACCGTACAGGTCAAACGTGGTGGCTCCTTCGCCCAGCGTGTAGCCAATCTGGGTTTCTGCGGCCCACTGGTCAGTCTCTGTGTCGGAACTGGCGCGAGACAAAATTGCTGCCTGTCCACCAGTGAGACCGCCAGACGTAGGCAGCCCGACGTTGATCACGCGCGTCATGTCCACATCGCCTCGACCGTAGCTGAAAATGGTACTTGCATACATCGGTCCGTAGCTGAAGTTGGCGAACAGCGACACCGCTTCATTGCGGGTCTCCAGACCACCGCCGGACACGCCTTCGATACCGGAACCTGCTTCACGATCGAAGTTGACATCACTGCGGTTCACGTTGATGGCGGCGCCTACCACGATGTTTTCGTTGACCGCGTAGTCAACGCCAAACAAGGCAGCAAACGAATCGGCGTCATAGGCGTTTTCGTTGTCGGAGGAGTCTCGATCGCCAAAACCGTATTCGACGTTGCCAAACCATGCCCAACCCAGATCGGCATCACTGTCACTGGCAGCACCGCCAATCAGCGCTCCATTGCTGGAATCCTGATTGTCACTGTCAGCAACCGACAGCACATCCACACCCTGAAGGTTGAATGCCAGACCGCTGCTGCGTGCACCGCGTCGGATGGCGCTCAGACGGCTGGCCAGACTCTTGAATTGCGAGGCTGAGCCTTCGGTTGCGTAACGTCCCTGCGATGACGCTTCTTCTCCGGAAAACTGCTGCAGAAGGCTGAAGTACCGCTGTGTGCCGTTGGCGCCTTCTCGCCCCAGTCCAAATGTATCGGATCCTGGAACCACAGTGCCGGGCGTACTCGCCAGAAAAATGCCTTGCTGAGACATATCTGCACATCGTCCTCCCAGGGCCGCTTGATCGGTCGAATTCGACGGGTTCGTTGCCAGACCCACACACGTGACATAGATCGCATCCGCAGCACGAATCTGAAACGTGCTGCCGCCAAGGGTCTGAACTGCCCGTCCCAGATCGGATTGACCCACTGCAAGCGCAGCACCCGAAGCCGTAGTGAGAGCCGCGGTGATGGCAGCGACAAAAACGAGTTGGAGAAAGCCTGTCAATTTTTGTGGTGTGGTCATTGTCCCTCCATGAGAACGATTGTTTTGATTATTGGCATCTGTGCCCTCACACCTGAATCCCATCGGACACCAGACGAAAAAGCTGCCGGGTTGCATTGCAGGCGATTCACAGCCCGGATGGTGCATACAGCTGGGCAGATCCATGACTCAGCATCACTATCGTTCACCGGATAGTGCTAAGCAAGTCCGGCGAACTCCGCGGTCGCAAGGGAATAAGGGAATCGCGGGGAGTGGAGTACAATCCGTCACAAGGAGCAACAGGGGCTGACCGGCAGGGTTCGACATGAATCCATTCGTTCGAATCGACACACGTGCATGAGTGACACTCCGGACAGCACTATCGATCTGCCACCAGACGATGATCGCACCCGCGTCGTGTTTCGCGAAGTGGTCGAACAACTGAAGCTTGGCGACGTCCTCAGGGATCGATTTGTCATCGAACGAGTGCTCGGCGAGGGCGGCATGGGTCAGGTTTTCCTGGCGCGGGACCGGCAGGCTGAAAAATCGAACCCTTTTGTTGCGCTCAAAGTACTTGGAGCATCGTTCCGCGATCATCCTCAGGCCTTCGCAGCACTGCGGCGAGAAGCCACCCAGTCACGCACGCTAACCCATCCCAATATCGTGGCTGTGTTTGACTTTGATCGAGCCGATAACCATGTCTACATGGTTATGGAGTACCTGAAGGGTCAGGCGCTCGATGTCCTGATCGGCAATCGACCCGAAGGGGCCAAGCTCACCGAGGTGTGGCCGCTGATCGAAGGCATTGCTCGTGGGCTCGAGTACGTTCACCAGAAGAACATCGTTCACGCCGACGTCAAACCGCGCAACGTGATGGTGACGGAAAACGGTGAGGTCAAGGTGCTCGACCTCGGTATCGCTCGCACACTGGACGAAAATCAGGCGGGTAACGCTACCACCCGGTTTGATCCCGACGCGCTTGGCGCGTTGACCCCTCAGTACGCAAGCCCTGAGATGTTCGAAGGTCAGCAGCCCAGGCCCCAGGACGACATTTTTGCACTGGGCTGTATTGCCTACGAACTGCTGACCGGCAAACATCCCTACGACCGGCGCACGGCGATTGAAGCGCGTTCGATGCGGCTGGAACCCAAGCGCCCTGCGGGGCTCAAACCCCGCCAGTGGAAAGTGCTCAAAGCGTCACTTTCGATGCAACGGGCAGATCGGCCGGCGACAGTGACCGAGTTTATGCGCGCGCTGTCTCCTCAGGGCAGCGGTACGTCCGCATGGCCATGGATCGCAGTGGCGGTAATTCTGTTTGTTGTTTTCGGCAGTCAGTATTTTCTCAGCCTCGGTGTCAGTGATGAAGAACTGATTGACGATTTGCTTGAACAGTATCCGCGAGACCCTTCGGTCATTGCTGACCAGGGGCAGATTGCCGATTTG
Source organism: Gammaproteobacteria bacterium (assembly GCA_043719475.1). Taxonomy (GTDB): domain Bacteria; phylum Pseudomonadota; class Gammaproteobacteria; order Pseudomonadales; family Azotimanducaceae; genus SYFY01. Next base: position 13,607 of record JAYSTS010000080.1, read on the forward strand.
GAGGAGCAGGCTGCGGCTTTCCACAACATGGGAACAAAATATCTTGCCGAGGGTAGTGTCGAACGAGGACTGAATACGTTGTTGGCCGGCACCAGCACGGCGATCAAGCCCTATCGCCAGATATTGGCCCGCGCCCAGTCGCAGGAGAGTCGCAAACAGGCTGGCACAAACATCCTGCGCATGGTGCGAGAAGTACACGCGGTTGCCACGTCACTCGAGAACAAGCCGGAGGCACTTGCAGATCGCATCAGTCTGGTTTGCTCAGGCCTCAAAGTGATGAATGAGCCTGCGTTGCAGCAGTCTTTCATGCAGTTGGTGGGCTCCGATGCCAACGCGGTGCGGGAAAATCCAGTGTGTACCGAGCTACTGGACCGTAGTCCAGCGACCTGATGCGATGCGTGCTCATACTGCAGTTGTTGGCTCTGACGGCGTGCGGTTTCCAGTCGTTTCCTGGAGTTCAGGAGCCCCACACTCGAGTGGTTAGTGGAACGAGTTTTTCGCATGTCGTCTTCGAGCAATCTCACGCTTTCACTTCTGCAGCAGATGAGGAAGTAGTGCACCTCTACATCGATGGTGATGGCCGTCCATTCGTCAATCGTACGACCATCGCTGCGGATCCAACGCCGCGTCGATCCCAAGTGTTGCAGTGGATGTTGCAGGACCCGAACCCGTCGTACTACCTGGGACGTCCGTGTTATCTGGGCATGGCGCAGAAGGACCACTGTGAGTTTCGTTGGTGGACCACAGACCGGTATGCGGATCCCATAGTTGTGAGCATGGTCATGGCGGCGCAACAATTGCTGAACGGTCGTCCGGTGATCCTGATCGGTTACAGCGGTGGCGGGAAAATCGCTGCGCACATGGCCGGCAGATTGGAGAATGTGCGTGGTCTGGTGACCGTCGCTGCCAATCTGGATACCGAAGCCTGGACGCAGCATCACGGGTATACGCCGCTCACGATCGTGGCTCAGCCGGTCGCGGCTTTGGACGAGGTTCGACGAATACCGCAGATGCACCTGCTGGGTGGCCGGGACAAGAACGTGCCCGTTGCGCTCGCCAGGACATTGGCAGCTTCAACCAAGGCTCGTTTCTGCGTGATTGAACGCTTTACGCATGACTGCTGCTGGGAGCGTAAGTGGCCGCAGTTGCTTACTGCCATGCAGTCGTGGAATTGTGCGGAGGCCGGGGGCGAGTTACTTGGCGACTGAATGTTCATGGGTTCGGCCCGGCATCATCGGTTTGAGTGTTATCGATCTCAGGAGGCGTGATGATCGCAAGCAAATGGAAGAGCAAGGGTGTACTGGTGGGGCTCGCGGTGCTGTTGCTGCCGGGCATGACGGTGGTCACCGCTGAACCTGACATGCTGGCCACCGCCAAAACCTATCAGATCGTGCCTTGTCTGTTACCGGCCCGGGTTCGAAGGCTAGGCAACATGACCTATCCCGAGCGACGCAAACTGGTTGAAAGCAGCGCGCGCGAGTGTGAATTGCGAGGCGGTGAATATACGTACTACGACCGCGCCCAACCGGATTCGGCGGCGGCTTTTTTCACGAAGCTCGCCGAAGGTGGTGATCAGGATGCGCAGCTGAGCCTGGGTGATGTGTACCAATATCTGTACACGCCACCGCGCTACACAGACGCGGCCGCCTGGTATCGAAAGGCAGCAACTGCCGGCAATGCGACCGCCAAGATGCAACTGGCTCGACTCTCAGAACGTGGTCTCGGTGTACCACAGGACGGATTGCTGGCAGTCAATCTATGGCGTGAAGCGACCGGTGCTGGTGAAGAACTGGTGTTGGCGAGCGAACTTGAAGCCTACAAGACATCTGCAGATCAACGCATCACACAGCTGACGGCACAATTACGCAAGCGCAGTGAAGAGACCACCGCCGCCCGAACCGCACTGGCCCAGGCCCAGCAGGATCTCGTAGCACGACGTGGGGCCATGGCGGTGGCTGAGCGAGATCTGGCAACACTTCGCACCAGGATCTCGACCCTGTCCGCAGGTGATCCGGCCCAACTGACAAAACTTCGAACGCAGATCGCAACGCAGCAGAAGACGATTGACGACCAGCGTTACCAGATTGACTCACTGGATGGAGAGCTGGGTGTTCAGGAAGCTCAGCTGGCCGCCAACCTCAAACAGGTGGAAGCGCAGAATCGACGATTGACCGATGAACTGGCGCAGGTCAACACCGAGGCCGATGAGCAGGTAAGCGCCGCGCTCGCGACTCTTGCCACCAAGGACCAGGAGGTCAAACGTCTGTCTAGTGAACTGGCTGCCATTCGCAAGACTGTAAACGACAACGATGGCACGTTTTCTGCCTTGTCAAAAGAACTTGCCGATGTCCGTACTGCAGCCGCGCGGGACGCCGATGCAAAACGTCGGCTGGTGGCTCTGGAACAAAAACACGCAAAACAAAGCGCGGCGTTGACTGTACGACAGGCGGAACTGGGCAAGATGGAGCAAGCGTTGGCGTCGGCGGCTGCTGAGGCCAACACCCTGCGGGTGCGACTCGACAACCAGGTCAATGCAACTGTGGTGGCGGAAGCGAAGTTCGCGAAGAGCGAGGCCGAGCTGGCCGGTGCCCGTCAACTGCTCAGTGCGCGGGACGCAAAACTCAAAGAAAGCACTGCTGCACTGGACGCACTGTCGAAAGAACGTGCGGCGCTGAAATCAAGTGTGGCGGCGGCTAAACCAGCTGATGCCACTGGCTTGCAGCAAAAACTGGCGGCTCAGGAAACGCGCATGCGCGCACAAGAGGCCAGCATCGCTACCTTGAAGACCGAAATGGATGAGTATCGTGGACAGATTGCACAGATCAATCTGCGACGCCAGGCTTATGCCAGTCGATCAGCCGTGGCGGATACGTCGAAGATCAAGTTGCCGGGCGGTGCAAAAATTGGACGCTATCACGCTCTGGTGATCGGCAATGACCAATACAGCCATCTCGCTCCGCTCGAGAACGCGGGCCGCGATGCGAAGGCTTTGCACGAGCTCCTGCAACGCAACTATGGATTCCGCTCGAAATTGCTGCTGGATGCGACACGCCTGCAGATGTTCCAGAGCATCGCGGAATTGAAGGATCTGACCGGGCCGGACGACCTGGTCATCATCTACTACGCCGGGCACGGGTACAGTACGCAGCAGCAGAGTTACTGGTTGCCGGTGGATGTCGGGTCCAGAGAAGAAGCGCCAGGTGCAGGACTGGGTTCGGAGGATGTGGCCAACTGGATCAAGACCATTCCGGCGCGACACGTGATGGTGATTGCGGATTCCTGTTATTCAGGCTCTGGCATCGAATCCACCGGGGGCACGACGTATAGTGCCAAGGACCTTCAGTTGATGCTGCCCTATCTGATCCGCAGCCGGTCGCGCACCATGCTGACGTCAGGCGGAGACGGCCCCGTATTGGACGGTGGTGGCGGCGAACACTCGGTATTCACGCGTGAGCTGCTGGGTGTGCTTGGTGAAAACAAAGGCATCATCCACGGTGAACAGTTGTTCGGTTATCTCAAGGAACGCGTGAAATTCACGGTGGATGGTGACGAGATCAACCAGACGCCGACGTTCGGCAGCATCGAACGAGCCGGCCATGAAAGCGGCCAGTTTGTATTCCTGCGCGGTGGGGCGTGATTCTCTTTCGTTGGCAACGAAGCACATGCAGCTGTAGAGCGACTAACCTCAATTGGAGAAACATTACGCAACCGAAAATGCTGTGCAGGGGTATTTAAGAGCTTCGAAACGATTGACTGGAGAGAAGGTCTGGGTTGCACCGGAAATCAAACCATTGGGTCACAACCAGTGAAGTTGGCAGATTCAGTAAGAACACGTTGGGCAAATGCGCCATGCGGCAGATCTCCTGATCGCGAACCGTTGGTTCCGTGACTTTGTGGGAGCGATCTCCTGATCGCGATCTTCGATGATCGCAACAATCGACAGTCGGGAGACCGCCCCACCAGGAGACCGCTCCTGCAGCGGAGAAGGCTGCCCGACGCCGCGATGGGTTGTGCGCCGGAAGCTTTACCGATTATTGTCGAATCAAGGGTAAGCGCAATGGCGAAAGGCCAGTGATTCAGAAAGCGGCAGAGCGATTTGACGAGATGGTGCGTCCGACCGGCAAGGTGTTTTATGGTTGGTGGATCGTACTCAGCGCTGCAGGCGTACAGTGGTTTTCTGCGGTGTTGTGGATGTCATCGTACGGTGCCTATGTGGTTCTGCTGGAAGCCGAGTTCGAGTGGAGCAAAGCGGTGCTCTCGGGTGCGTTTGCGCTGACCCGCATCGAAAGCGGGCTGTTAGGTCCCCTTCAAGGTTGGCTGGTCGATCGTTACGGACCACTGCCGGTTCTCAGGGCTGGTATCCTGATGTTTGGCGCTGGACTGATGCTGTTCAGCCAGGTGACTTCAATCGTTACGTTTTATTCGACCTTCGTGTTGATAGCGCTGGGTACCAGTCTGGGTGGTTACGCAACGCTGATGGTCTCGCTGGTCAATTGGTTCAATCGTTATCGGGCGACCGCGATTTCGTTATCGCAGCTTGGATACTCGCTGGGTGGTCTGTGTATTCCACTGATTGCGTTGGCGCTGGAGGCTTTCGGTTGGCGCGCGGTTGCGTTTTCCAGCGGGCTCATCGTGCTGGCCATCGGCTTGCCGCTGGTGCAGTTGATCAAACATCGACCGGAAGACCATGGCGAATTACCGGACGGTATCGACTACACACTGGATGGTGCTGCTGCACCGCCTGCGCCGACCGTACAATTTACTGCCAGACAAGCCATGCGGACGGCATCGTTCTGGCTGATCTCCATCGGCCACGCACTGGCTCTCTTGATCGTATCGGCGTTGATGGTGCACCTCATCCCGCACCTGACCGAAGGCTCAGGCTACAGCCTGGTGCAGGCATCCAATGTTGTTCTGTTGTTGACGATCTTCCAGCTGGTGGGGCAGCTGCTGGGTGGGTACGCCGGTGATCGTGTATCGAAACGGCTGGTCTGCATGGCCTGCATGTTTGCGCATACCGGCGGACTGCTGCTCATCACTTACTTCGATAACCTGTTGGCGGTGTTTGCCTTCTCTGCCTTGCACGGTCTGGCGTGGGGAGTGCGTGGACCGATGATGGTTGCGATCCGGGCCGACTACTTTGGCACGCAGGCCTTTGGCACCATTATGGGGTTTTCCTCGCTCATCGTGATGTTCGGCATGTCGGGTGGCCCGATCATTGCCGGCATCATGGCCGATACCTATGGCAACTACACCGCCGGCTTCACGCTGCTTGCTTCGCTTTCGCTACTGGGTTCGTTCTGTTTTCTGTTCGCGTTGCCACCCCAACCTCCCACGCAGGCGGAGTGACACGAAACCCTCCCGTCAGCGCGCCGCTGAGGCCTGCTGTTGGGCCTGCCGCTTGTTGATTTCGTAGAGCTCCACCGCATCCAGCCCGCCATCGTTGTTGGCGTCGACCATCTTGAACCCCTGCACCAGACGCTTTTTCATGCCTTGAGGCAGTTCCTTCCAGGACAGCCTGCCGTCCATGTCATGGTCGAGGAAGCCAACCCACTGATAGGTGTCCGCCAGCCCCTTGTCGTGGATCGGTTGGTCACTGGTCTCGTCGCGCCAGCTGAAGCTGACGTTGCCGTAGAGCATCTCGTCGTGGGACTGAAGGCCCCAGGGTACGGTCCGGTTGGGGTCAGGGTTGCGGACGTTCCGTGTTGAGTTGTCGTATATCGTCGTATGGATGAGTCGGCTGCCGGCTTCGACTTCGAGCGGTGTGTTGAACGCGTAGGTGCGCTGCCAGTTGAAGTCGTAGTTCGGTACCGACAAGACCAACTCACGACGACCGTCCGGATGCAGCAGTTCGAATCTGGACGCCTTGCCACGATAGTGGGCATGCGGCACCAGTGCGAAGATCGTGGCTGGCTTGTCGAACTCGGTGTAGGCGCTGACGCCAAACGCCTCGTTGTTCGGTGGAATGCTCAGCGTCGGATTGATGACGACCGCGTTGCGCAGGTAATTCGCAGGTTTTTCATGGTCCTTGGCAAAGTACAGTCCGACACGAGAGTGGTCGGTGGTCACCTTGCCATAGGGTGTGTAGTGCGTCTGGAACAGGAACTCCGTGCCCGGCTGCACGTACACTCCGGTGCCCTTTGGCATCTCGGCGGATTCGTTGCCGGGTGCATAACCGATGATGTAGTTGTCAAAAACGTTTTCTTGTCCTTCAATAATCGGGACACCGGGTTCCGACGCACCCATGAGGATGTGATGCACCGCAGATCGATCGCCGGGTACGATGGTTGCCGCGCGCACCCAGACAGGTTTGTCGAGGGGGTTGGCGACCCGTGGAAACTGATAGTCAACGACGCCACTGGCAGGCAGCGTGAATGCCGGTAGATCGATGATGAGATCGGGCTTGCCCAGTGGCCACTCCTTATGGGCAACAGGAGCAGCAGCCAAGGGGTCAACACCGTCACCCCGCGGGCTGCCGGCTTCTGCCCAGCTGATCAGCGTACGAACGTCTACTCGCGACAGCGTTCGATCGTGCTGAAAGCTTCCGGACTCCGGGTCTGCATGCCATGGTGGCATTCGCTTTGTGCGCAAAACTTCGCGAATCATCGGCGCGAATCCTTTGACCATGTCGTAACTGGTCATGGCCCAGGGTGCGATACCGCCCGTGGTATGGCAGACGGCACAGTTTTTTTGCAGGATCGGTGCGACATCAGCGGTGTAGGTGACGGTCGTATCGACCGGTTCAAAGTTGATGGCACATGACGTCGCGGCCGATTTTGAGACGGGCGCAGGCTTGCCAGCCAACTGGCTGTCGATGGCTTGGCTCAGATCGCCAATTTGTCCACGCCATGTCACAGACCATGTGTTGGTATCAACCAGTATGGTCTCACCCGCGGATTTGAATCCCAGTGACGCGCCGATGAGCTGGGTTGGATCGGCAAGTATGGGCACGGTGACGCTCTGTGCCAGTGCTGCCTTGTTGAGAGCGATACGCGAGGTGTCGCGTCCACTGTTGATGAACAGGATTCTGACGCCTTGGCCGGTTATCTTTTCCTGCAATGTCGTCGATGAGCGGAACGCTGAGCTGGCTGAATCACACTGACTGCCGTGCGCGACCAGTGCGATCGACTTGACGTCAGCTTGGTAGTACAACTCCTGCGCCTTGCCGTTGTGATCAAGCAATACGAAGTTGTCGAGTGGCGTTGCCGAGCTGATGGCCAGCGTGGGTACCAGCAAGACCATACCCAGTAGAAATCTGTACATGTCGCGGTTCCGATTGAGTCTGCCGGGGGATGATATCTCAACGAATCACCAGACGCCCGACTGGGTTGGTGTTGGCGTCAATTGGACAAAAATTACGCAACCGAAAATGCTGCGCAGAGATATTCATCAGATTCGGAACGATTGACGGGAGTGAAGGTCGGGATTGGAGCAGATATCAATCTGTAAGGTCACAACCAATGAGGTTGGCAGATTCAGTAATGAGACGTCGGGCAAAAGCGCCCTGTGGGAGCGATCTTGCGATCGCGAACCGTTGGGTCCATAACTTTGTGGGAGCGATCTCCTGATCGCGATCTTCGATG